>JAZUGW010000046.1:0-35462 GCA_045641465.1 Kiritimatiellia bacterium
CTCGAAGGTGACGATGTGCAGCGACGTCAGCGCGTCCTCGCGGACGAGCCGCTCGTTCACCAGGATCGCGTCCTCGAAGTTGTAGCCGCGCCAGCTCATGAACGCGACGAGCAGGTTCTTGCCGAGCGCGAGCTCGCCCTGGTCCGTGGCCGGGCCGTCGGCGAGGCAGTCGCCCGCCTTCACCTTCTGCCCGCGCTTGACGATCGGCTTCTGGTTGAAGCACGTGCCGGCGTTGCAACGGCGGAACTTCTGCAGCGTGTAGCGCTTGACGCCCTTCTTGGCCTCCTTCTGGAAGTCGTACTTCGACGGATCCTTGGGATAGGGCTCGATGCCGGAAGGCAGATTGCCATCTTCGGTCGTCAGGATGAGGTCGGCCGAAACATAGGCCACCACGCCCGGCTCCTCGGCGCAGACGATCACACGGCTGTCCTTCGCCGCGACACCTTCCAGGCCAGTGCCGACGTAGGGACGTTCGCTGCGCAGCAGCGGCACGCCCTGACGCATCATGTTCGCGCCCATCAGCGCGCGGTTGGCGTCATCGTGCTCGAGGAACGGGATGAGGCCGGCGGCGATCGAGATCACCTGCATCGGCGCCACGTCCATGTACTGGACTTCCTTCGCGGGCTTGTCGCAGAACTCCGTCTTGTAACGGCAGGTCACGCGCGCATCCGCAAACGTCTTATCGGGATTGAGCGGCGCGTTCGCCTGCGCGATCACGTACTGCTCTTCCACGTCGGCGGGCAGGTACTCGACCGTGTTCGTCACCTTGCCGTTGTTCACCACACGATACGGCGTTTCAATGAAACCGAAGCGGTTGATCTTCGCGTACAGGCCGAGCGAGGAGATCAGACCGATGTTCGGACCTTCAGGCGTTTCGATCGGGCAGATGCGGCCGTAGTGCGACGGATGCACGTCACGCACTTCGAAGCCCGCACGCTCACGCGAAAGGCCGCCCGGACCGAGTGCCGAGAGACGGCGCTTGTGCGCGAGCCCCGACAGCGGATTCGTCTGGTCCATAAACTGGCTCAACTGCGACCGGCTGAAGAAGTCCGAAATCACCGCCGAGAACGTCTTCGAGTTGACGAGACGCTGCGGCGAAAGACGGCCCTGCGACGAATCGTGCGTCGTCATGCGCTCGCGGATCAGACGCTCCGTACGCGCCAGGCCCACGCGGCACTGGTTCTCCATGAGTTCGCCCGTCGTTCGGATGCGACGATTGCCGAGATGGTCGATGTCGTCTACCTGCTCCTTGCCCATGTAGATCTTGAACAGCAGGCGCAGCGCTTCGATCACTTCGATGCCGCTCTCGTGCAGCGTGCGGAGCTCCTCCGGCACCTGGCCCCCGAGATGGAGCTTCTTGTTGATCTTGTGACGGCCCACGTAGCCGAGGTCGTAGTGCGCCAGCTCGAAGAACAGACGATGCATCATCTGCTTCGCATTCTGCGGCGTCGGCGGATCGCCCGGACGCATGCGCTTGTAGATGTCCTTGAGCGCCTCTTCCTCGTTCTGGATGCCGATCTTGGCGTCTTCACGCAGCGTCTTGATGAGCGTACCATTGTCGTTCGAGACGTCCACCGCCACGATCCGGCCAATGCCCGCCGCCGCGATCTGCTCCATCAGGGACGGCGTCACGGGGTCGTAACGGCGCGCCAGCACGGCATTCGACGCCGTGTCGACGAGGTCTTCCTTCATGATGAGCTGCGCCAGCTCTTCTTCCGTCCACGCACGGTCCGTCTCCAACGGCTTGAAGTCGTAGAAGAGCTTGAGGATCTCTTCGTCCGACCCGTAGCCGAGCGCACGCAGCAGCGTGGTCGCATAGAATTTCCGGCGACGACGACGCTGGTCCATGAAGCACCAGAGCACGTCGTTCGTATCGAACATGATTTCAATCCACGAACCGCGGTCCGGAATGATGCGCACGCTCAGCAGCGGCTGGCCGTTCGCATGCACCGTACGCTCCGTCGAGATGCCCGGGCTGCGGTGCAGCTGCGACACGATCACACGCTCCGCGCCGTGAATCACGAACGCACCGTCGTCCGTCATCGACGGGATGTCGCCGAGGAACACGTCCTCTTCCGTCACCTCGTCGCCGTCCTTGAGCTTGAACGTCGCATAGAGCGGCTTCGAATAGGTCTCACCTTCGTACAGCGCCTGCTGATATGTGAACTCCGGCGGATCGAGACGGTACTTCACGAAGTCCAGCACGAAGCGGCCATCAAAGCTCGCAATCGGGAAAATCTCGTGGAAGATCGCCTGAAGGCCCTTCTCTTCACGCTTCGCGGGCGGCACGTTCTCCTGCAGGAAGTCGTTGTAGGACTTCGTTTGGATCTCGATCAGATCCGGCGGCTCGTATGTATTCTGCAACTTGCCGAATACCTTGCGCTCTGCTTTCATTGGCTTACCTTTCTGTTCCTAAACAGATTTTTGTTAAAAACGACCATAAAAATCAACTTTTTTCACCGCAACGAATGAAGTGTGGTAAGCGACCACTTTGTTAACTGTTTCGGCGGTGAAAGTATATTGTATCATTTATTTAGAAAAAAGGCAAGGGCATCTTGCGAAAAATCGCAAGATGCCCTAAAACACCCTCTTATTCGTCAATTAGAATTCGAACGCGGCCATGAAACCGCCGTAGACGAACTGGTCGTGGTCGTACCAGTCGGCCAGATCGCTGCCCTGCTCGCGATGGTCGTCGAGGATGCGGCTGTTCAACAGCCCCGTATACGCGACAAAGAGATTGAAGCTCAGGTACTCGCGCGCCTGCCACGTGATGCCCGCACGCGCCTCGGCCGCCGCGAGACCCGTCTTCGCGTCTTCGGTCATGTAGCAGTTGTTGATGAACCGCTTGTGGCCGCCGTCGAGCGTGAAGGAGAGGTCAAGCGAGAAGTCCTTCAGCGACTCCTTGCCCGTCAGCTCGTCGAAACCGAACGACTTTTCGACGCCCGCTTCGACGATCAGCGAGTGGAGATGCACGAATTCATAGTATCCGTTGACAAACGGCGTCAGATACGGGTTCTCGAATTTGAACTTCGCGAACGAATAGTGGACGGACGGGAAGTCCTTCCGCTTCCGGTAGTCGACGCTGCCGTCGTCGTTGTACCACGACCCGTGCACCGTGTAGTCCTCCCAATAGTAGCCGGCCTGCACGGTCAGCTTGCACTGGTCGTCTTCGTTCTCGGTGTCGTTCTGCCAGATGGTGTAGTCGGTGTGCAGTTCCCAGTCGCGCTCGTTCCACTCGCCGCGCAGACCTTCCCGCCGCCGGCGGTTCGTAAGGTCGTTGAGCACCCACAGCGTCGCCCCGATGCTCCATTCGTCCGGCACGAGGTCGAAGTCGAACCACGGATAGGCCGAGGCGATCGGACGGTCGTTCAGCACCGCGCCATGGTACACATACGCCGTGTCGGCTTCGAGTTCCATGCCGTAGGAGAACCGCGAAAGGAATCCGTCGTCCGACTTCTCCTCTTCAATCGCCTTCGCAACCTTCTCTCCATCCGCAGGGGCCGGTTGCTTCACAGTCGCCTCTTCCGCCCAGGCGCCAAACGCCAAACAACCAGCCGCCGCCAGCGCGACGAATCCAAATTCAGACTTCATCATCTTTCTCGTTCTCCTTTTCCGTGGTGAAAATGCCGTGATATTCTACCACAAGCACGCCCCGCCGTGTGAAAAAAAATTTGGACCTTCCGCAAAGGCGGGAAGACCGGACCCTCCAAACTTTTCAACTTTTCAACTTCTTCCCCGTCTTTGATTTGGTATAATACAGCCAATGAAAAAAATCATCTTTGCCGTTCTGTTCCTGTTGTTCGCCGTCTGGTTCCTCTATGACCAGACGGCCGACTTTGAATTCCTGCGTCTCGACGACCACGACTACACCTTCCGCTGCGCGTTCGTCAAGGACGGACTCTCCGTCGCCAATGTAACCGAGGCGTTCACCAACTTCCGCCATGCGGCCGTCTGGATGCCCGCCACCTACATTTCCTATATGGCCGACATCTCGCTCTTCGGTCCCGGCATGGGTCCCCATCACCTCGTCAGCGTCGCCTTCCATTCCCTGAACGCCGTTCTTCTCTTCATCCTCCTCCTCGCCCTCGCCAAACGCCTCCCGTCCTCGGGCAATCCTCCAGTCGGACAATCCGCCCCCCTCTCCCTTCCCCTGTTTCTCCCCCTCCTCGCTGCGCTCTTCTGGGCGCTCCACCCGCAACGTGCCGAAGCGGTGGCCTGGATCGCCGGACGCAAGGACGTCATCTGCGGCACCTTCACGCTCCTCGGACTCCTCGCCTGGCTCTCCCCCACCCTGCTCGGCCGCCTCGGGGCCTTCCTCTGCGGAGCCCTCGCCTGCATGAGCAAGCCAACCGCCATGTGCTACCCCTTCCTCCTCCTGTCGCTCGACCTCCTCCTCGCCCGCGGCCCCTCCAAATGGAAAATGGAAAGTGGAAAATGGAAAATGGAGAATGCCCCCTCGAAAATGGGGACAGACCCCTCGAAAATGGAAAATGTCTCCTTGAAAATGGGGACAGACCCCTTGCGGAAGAAAGAGATTATCCGTTATTTGGTTCTCTTTGTTCCGTTTTTTGCACTTTCAATTTTCACGGGTGTGTTGGCGGTCTATTCGCAGACCCACGCCGAGGGGTATGTGGTACGTGATCTGTTCAGCGCGTCGTTCCCCTGGCGCGTGCTGAATGCGCTCGTCGCGGTGGGTCTGTCCCTCGCACAGCTCGTCGTGCCGGTGGGGGTCCATCTCGACTATCGGTCGGTTCCGGGACAGTTCCCGGTCCAGGGCGTTCTGGGGCTTGTCGTCTGCGCCCTCGCGCTTGTCGGCTGCGTAGTACTCGTCCGCCGCCCCACCTCCCGCCGCCCGACGGTGGCCCTGCTCGTCTTCTTCCTGTCCGCGCTTGTACCGACCCTCGGCATCTTCGGCAGTTTCGGCGAACACGCCCGCGCGGACCGCTTTCTCTACCTGCCGATGCTCGCCGTGTCCGTGGCGTTCATCCTCGGGCGTCCCTCCCGTCCCCGCCTCGTTCTGGGAATCGGCAGTGCGATTATAGTTCTCAATGGCATCCTCGCCTACCCCCTCGTCGCCTCCTATCGCAACGACCACACGGCCTTTTCCCGCACCCTCGCCTGCGATCCCGACCACGGACGCGCCCTCGCCCACGTGGCCAGCGAGGAATGCGCCCGCTTCAACCACATCGACAAGGGCATCGAACTCTACCGCCGCAGCCAGCAGGTGCGCCCTCGGGACGATACCGCCGCCCAGCTTTCCTACGCGCTGATGATGCGCGCCCGTTCCGAGGACTATGCCGAAATCCGGCGTCTCTGCTCGAAATTCGCCTGCGACCACTCGCTGGACCGCAAGGGACAGGCCCTCGAGGCGCTCGGTACGACGGCGATGCGCCAGCGACGCTGGACCGAGGCGATTTCGTGTCTTGAAGACTCGATCAAGGCCCCCCTTCGGTTCTATTCGTCCGAAGACGCCTTCCTCAACCTCGCCGCCTGCTACTGCAATGCGAACCGGTCCGCCGATGCCATCGCGATCTTCGAGCGCCTCACGCAGTCCCGCCGGAACGACATCGCGAACCTCGCCCTGCAGGCGCTCACCACGCTCAAGGCGAACCCCAAGGCCGTCATTTTCTTCTAATCTTCAATTTTCAGTTTTCAGTCTCAAGTTAAATCTTCAAACATCCTCAATCGAAGAATCTCATTATGGACAAATCGGAACAAGCCGTTGAACTTTTCAAAACGGGAGCCTGCTGCTCTCAAGCCGTTTTCGCCGCCTTCGCCGCCGACTACGGCATGGACCCGGAAACTGCGATGAAGGTCAGTGCAGGTCTCGGTGGTGGCGTCGGCCGGATGCGCGAGGTCTGCGGCGCCGTCACGGGTGCGACGCTGGCGCTCGGACTCAAATACGGACCCGACAAAGCCGCCGTCTATCCCCATGTGCAGGAACTCTGCGCGCGTTTCAAGGCCGAATGCGGGTCCATCGTCTGCCGCGAACTGCTCGCCGGCACGGGGGCCACGCAGGGCGGCGCGCCTGAAGCGCGAACGGACGCCTACTACAAGAAACGCCCCTGCGCGGAAATGGTCCGTCTCGCCGCCCAGCTGGCGACCGAAGTCTAAATGGACCGCCGAACCCTCAAGGGCATTCTTTGCCTGGTCGCCTCCGCCTTCGGCTTCGCGCTGATGGGGATGTTCGTGCGTTTGACGGACAACTATGGCACCGCCGTCTCCGCATTTCAGAAGAGCTTCTTCCGCAATGCGGTCGCCCTTTTCATCGCAGGCGGTCTCTTCTTCCAGCATCGCCACCAGCCCATCTCGTACGGGGTGGGTTCGCCGACGCGACGCGCAACCGTACTCGTTCTGCGCGCGGTCTTCGGCACGGCCGGCATCTTCGCCAATTTCTACGCGCTCGGCAAGATCGACCTGGGCGATGCGATGATGCTGAACAAGCTCGCGCCCTTCTTCACCGTACTCTTCAGCTGGCTCTTCATCAAAGAGCGCATCACGCTGCGGCAGGCGCTCTGTCTGGGCGGCGCCCTCGTCGGCGCGGCCCTCGTCGCGAAGCCGGGCTTTGGCGCACGTCCGATGCTGCCGGTTCTCTGCGGACTCTCCAGCGGCGTGTGCGCCGGTGCGGCCTACGCCTGCGTGCGCGAACTCGGCCTGCTCAAGATGGACGGACGTTTCATCGTCCTCTTCTTCTCGGGCTTTTCGTGCCTCGCCTCGGCGCCGTTCCTGCTGTTCGCCTACCAGCCGATGACGGCAGCCCAGTTTCTCATCCTCGGCGGCGCCGGTGCGGGTGCGGCGATCGGCCAGTTCGGCATCACCGCCGCCTATCGCTTTGCCGAACCCCGCCGCATCGCCGTCTTCGACTACACGAACATTCTCTTCTCCGCCCTTCTCGGATTCCTCGTCTTCGGCCAGGTCCCCGACATCTTCAGCTGGTGCGGATTCGCGCTCATTATCACAATGGCCTTCCTCATGCGCCGCGCCTAAAATGAAAACGGTCGTCGCATCCGAGGATGCGGCGACCGTTCTACGACGACGCGAGCGAATTACTTCGACGCGCCGAAACCGCGCTTGCTGAAATTGAAGAACGGGAAGAACGGCAGGAAGCCGTCCTTGTTGAAGTTCAGCAGCCCGAACTGCAGCGCCGCGCAATCCGAACGGTTGAAGAACGCGAGCTGGCAGCCATTGCGCAGCGTCGTTGCACGGCTATAGCCGATGGCGAACTGGCAACCGCTCTTGACGGCTTGCGCCTTGCTCACGAAAACGGAAACCTGCGCACCCGTCACGGTCTTCACATCGGACGCGAACCCGAGAAGGCACCCGCAGAAATCACGCTGGGTATTGTCCGGACTCGTCGTCCACCAGCTCCAGTCGCATTCACTCTGCTGCGGCTCCGCCACGGCGACAAACGCGGCCATCGCCAACGCCACCATCATCATCTTCTTCATTTCTTTTTCTCCTTAAATTGTTAACGTGTTACTTAGAATTATACCTACACACCACTCCACTGTCAAGTACAGACTGCCTGTTGGAGTTCACTACTCCGAATGCCCCCGTACCGTGTGGGTGGAGGGGCGCGGGGCACATGGATGGACACGGGATTGCGGGATCACGCCCTCGTCTGTTGCAGATTCTCGCGCACGGCAGCTATCCGTCGATCAAGATCAATAAAAGCGGTTTTGAATCACCTTCGCTTTCACATGCGCTTCAGCAGGGCCCAGCAGCGCGGGGGAAGCGTCAGGTAGTCGCCTTCGAGGTAGACACCCGGCGCCGAAACGAGGAGCTGGCAGTTGGGCATGAGCCGGATGCGACGCGTTGCGATCGAGAAGTTGATGGTGGTGCGGAACTCGCCCGCCTTGAGCGACCGCACGAGAAAGAGGACATCATCGGGATATTCGGTGTCTTTGAAATAACAGGGGCCGTCGAAGAAATCAGGATTCGCATGGCGCAGTTCGCTGAAGAACTTGACCAGCTTCAGGCGTTCCTGCCCCGCACGCGTCTCGGCCTGCTTCCAGTCGATGAAGCACTTCTGCCGACCGCCCACCGCGAAAAGGCAATGGGGCGACCGGTCGGCGATCTCCTGTCCACAGTAGAGCATCGGCACGCCTTCCATCGTGAAAATGAAGGCGAGAAGTCCGTCCGTGAGCGGCTGACCGTACACCGCCTCCCAGCGGCCGCCGTTCATCCGCGCCTTGCTTTTGGGATCCTTGTCGTTGGTGTTCATCGACGCGTTGTGAACGATGTCGTGGTGGTCGAAGGCGTTGACCCGATGATAGTGCGCCCCGTATTTCATCTTTTCCTTCTTGAGGAAATCCACGAACGCCCGTACCTTCATTCGCCCGGCGGCCAGGTTCTGGATGACGCCCCAGTTGTAGCCGCAATAGTTGAGATCGAACATGCCGGGCTGGCTCTTGGGATCCTGGAACGTCTCGCTGAGCGTGACCGACTCGGGCCGAAGCGACTTGATGTACGCGTAGGAGGCGTAGCGGAAATCCGCCGGCAGTCCGTCGCCGTAGTCGTAACGGAAACCGTCGACGTTGAACGTGTCAAAGTACCACGCGTAGTTCTTCAGGAAGTAGTCGCGCATCCAGGGGTCGGAATGGTTGGCGTGCAGAAACGCCGAATAGGTCGTCAGCAAACCGTCGCGTTTCGCCGTGGCGGACATCACTGCCGACGGATGTTCCTTCACGAATGTCGCGGAAGAGCCGACGAGGTTGAATGCGATCTCCGCGCACGCCTTCAGTCCGAGCCGATGCGCCTCGGCAACGAACGCCTTGAAGTCGTCTGCCGTGCCGAACACGGGATCGATCTTGTAGAAGTCGACGATGCGCCAGGGGTTGAGCGGCGAACCGGCGCCGCACGCGCGCTGGCGCGGACTCCACGACGCGGGGTCGGGGTTGCGGTCCATCTCCACGATCGGGCTCATCAGCACCACGTCGATGCCGGCGTCCTTCAGGAACGGCAGCTTCTTCGTCGCCGCCGCGATCGTGCCTTCCTCGGTGAAGCTCTGGACGACGAGCTGATAGTACACGGAATGGCCCAGATACGACGGCGGCTGCGCCTTCGGGACATCCGCCGACTCGACGGACAACGTCCAAGCGGCGATGCACGATGCGACAATGCAGACAAACGGTGTTTTCATCCTAGCGGTTTCAGATTTCATAGCGCCTATTATACCAAAACTCGCCAAAAGGCGCGACCTCCGCGACGGATCATCTGAACAGAAGCCAGAGGAGGCCGGCGAGGATGAGAAGGTTCAGGAAGACCATGCACCAGAACACGCGGCGGAAACTCGGCTTGTACGATTTATGACGCAGCCACTTGTGCGCGAGCATCGCCCCCGGCCAGCCGCACCCGAGTTCGAGCAGGTGCAACGTCTTCTCCGGCGTGCGCCAGCTTCCGTGCTTCGCCTTCCATTTGTCAATGCCGTAGACGATGAACGTCACCACGCTCATCACCGCATAGACGACCAATAAAACTTGAACAAATCCCTGTTTCATCTGATCACCCGCAGACGAGGTACATGTAAAGCGCCGTTCCGCAGGCGATGGACAGAAGCGGATTGCCACGCCAGAGATGAAGCGCCACCGTGAGCGCCGACGCGAGAAGTTCGGCCCCTCCGTGCCAGGAGGTCGACAGACATCCGGCCTTCAGGTACCCCGCAAAGCAGTAGATCACCAGCATGGCGATCACGGCAGGCGCCAGCTGGGAGCCAATGTAGCGGATGACCGCCGGCGGCTGCTTCTTGCCGGAACCGAAGAGCGCGAACGGCAAGGCACGCAGCAGATACGAGACGAGACCGACGACAACCAAAAGGCCCAGCAGATACTGTCCGTTCGCACTCACGCCGAAACTCCCTTCCCCGTCGCCCGCCGTTCCGGATCGAGCCACGACCGCAACGCCAGGAACACGCAGACGATGAGCACCATCGACGGAATCAGCATATTGCCACGCGCCGAAGCGAATCCCATGAACGGCGCCAACGCACTGAACACCGCCACCGAAGAAAGAATGCCGATCAATGCGGGAATGCGATTCGCCTTTGTCCGCAACTGGTCCACAAGAATCACGAGGAAGAGCGCCGTCATCGCGAAGTCGATCCCCTTCGTACACGCCTCGACCCGCGCCTTGGAGAAAATGCCCTGGGCGAAAATACCGGCCAGCGCACCGGCGGTCACACCGACAATCCAATAGAGATGATCGAAAAGCGCGAGCATCAGACAATACCGCGTCGACTTCTCGCCCGCAGGCCACGGACACTGCGTCTGCAACGCAAATGTCTCGTCCGTCACGGTGCCGATGAGATAGAGCCGCGTCCCCAGGGGCGCCGCCCGGAAACGATCGAGCAGGGAAAGGCCGTACAGCGAATAGCGGATGTTCAGGCAGACCGCAAGAATCACCGCCGCCAGATAGGGCGTACTTTCACGAACCCAGTCCACCAGCAGATACTGCAACGGACCCGACACGAAAAACGCGCTCGTCAACGCCGCCCACAAGGACGACCATGCGGTTCCATCCTGCAGGGCAAGGAGGAGTCCCGCCGCAAACCCCATCGTGGTATAGCCCGTCAAAACCGGCAGCGACGCAATGAACGCCCGCGCGACAAGACCACGTGACGCTGGTTCGGAAACGGACATCAGAGGAAAAGTCCCCCCACATACCCGAAGACGACGCCGAACACGTAGACCGCCGCGAGGATGCCAAGGTTCTGCAGCTGATGACGATGCGTCCGGAAGAGAACGAGCAAGCCCATTCCCGCCCCCGTCAACGACGACGCCACCAGCGCCCCCGCGCTCATGCCCTTCTCCGCATAAAGCTCGGCACACGCCGCCGACGCCGCGCAGTTCGGAATGAGACCGACGAGTCCGCCCAGCGCTTCACCGACGAACGGCCGATTCAGCACGCAGCGCTTCAACGCCTCTTCGCCGCCGCAGTAGTGCAGCACGAGTTCGACCACGGCCGAAACGGCCAACAGGAAAACAAAAATCTCCGCAGTATGAATGAGCGCCGGCACGAGAATGCCTTTGCGCTCTTCGCAGCTGCACCGGCTATGCGCACAAAGCTCGCCCACATGCGGGGAAGGACCGCGCCGTCCGATGCAATAGAGAAACGCATTCACCGCAAAACCGGCGAACACCGCAAACAAGACCTTCAACGCCACAAGCTTCACGAGAAACGCCATCGGCACCTGCTTGGACAGCAGAACCGGAATCAGCTCGTCGGACGTCGACAGGAAAACCGCCACCAGGGTTCCCGCCGTCACCACGCCACCCGCATAGAGCGAGGCCGCCGCGGCCGAGAAACCACACTGGGGCACCACACCTGCGGCTGCGCCGAAGAATGGGCCCCATTGACTAACACGCCCGAGCTTTTGCTCGAGCGCGTCTCCCGCGTGCGCTTCCACCCACTCCAAGATCAGATAAGCCGGGAAGAGGAATGGAAGCAGCAGCAGGTTATCTAGCAGAAACTCGATCACTGGGCAGAGATCGCTTCAGCCGGGCACTGCGCCGCGCACGCGCCGCAGTCAACGCACTTGTCGGCGTCGATCACGCACTTGCCATCCTGCTCGGCAATCGCTTCAGCCGGGCACTGGTCCTTGCACGCGCAGCAGCCAACGCACTTCTCAGGGTCAATCTTGTGAGCCATTTTCTTTTCTCCTTTGGTTGTTAAAAAACGATGGGTGATATTATCTCATATTGGGACGAAGAAGGCAATGAGAAGTTTTGAACTTTCACCTCTCGCACACGTTCATTCCGACACGGCCAATCTTGGCCAGCTCCCTTGAGGCGAAATCACACACAATTTATTGGATTCCGTCAAGTATCGGTATTCGGTACGGAAGGCGTGGTGGGCACGGTCTCCTCAACGCCGCGGATGTCGAAGTCCTCGTACGTCACAAAGGGCTCCTTGGCGAGACGCTGGAAGGTCTTGTAGGCGACGCGGTTGTTGCGCATCGTCACGTGGCGCGCGACACTTGGGGGCGGCGCGGCGAGTCCCTTCAAGTCGGTCATTTGCGTCCAGGCGGGGGCATTCAAATAGGTGCCCACGCGTCCCGTGCAGTTTTCGACGAGCACGTTCTCGTAGAGCTGGGGCGTATCGACGCGCATCTTCAGGTGCAGGAGCAGACTCGCCCCCAGCATACGGCTGTCGCGCAAGGTCGCGTTGCGTCCGAGGAAACAGTCGCTGCCCAGCGTCAGACAGGCATGGCACATCGGTCCGAAGGTGCAGTTCCTCACGAGCACGTTCTCGGTCGGCGAGTTCCACGGACACTTCACGGGATCGTTCGCCCACACGCCCATGCCGCCTTTCATCACCACCGCATCGTCGTTGACGTTCATCAGCACGTTCTCGACGAGCACGTCGCGACAGCCGTCAAGATCGATGGCATCCGTCGAAGGCCCCTTGCGTCCGTTGATCACATCGGCGTATATGGCGCAGTCGTGCACCTTCAAGTTGGTGCAGCGGTAGAAATGCGTCGTCCAGAATTTCGAATTCTTGAAGGTCACGCCGCTCACGTCCACGTTCTTCGAATTGGAAACGAAAAGAACCCGCGGACGCAACAGCCCCACGTGCACGTTGACATCGCGCCGCCGGCGATACGCGCCGATACTCGACCAGAACGCGTGCCACAGCGAATAGCCGAGGCCGTCGACGATTCCCTCGCCGGAGATCTTGAAGCCGTCGCAGCGGTCCGCATTGAGAATCGCGGGATAGTAGGTGTCCGTGCGACCTTCGACGCGCGTCGTGCATTTGGGATAGGCCGCTTCCACATCGACCCCCAGAAGAACGGCATTCTTCTTCAGATGCAGATTGACGCCTGGCTTGATCGAGACCGCGCCGAGACGATAAAGTCCCGGTTCGACCACGAGCGTTCCGCCGCCCTTCACGGCCAGCGCGTCAATCCGAGCCTGGAACGCGGCCGTCTCCGCCCGCCAATTCGGTTCTTTCTCGGACGGCATCTGAGTATGTGAACCGCAGGCCCGTACAACCTCGAACACAAGATCCGACCGACGTGCACGGACGGCTTGCGCCACCTCGAACATCGAACTGCCCGCCAGAACCGTCGCCGCCGCACCGAAACGCGCCTTCAGGTCTGCCAGCACGGCAGTCAGTTCCGCAACCCGTACGTCAAGAAGCGATTCGCCACGCGCCTTCAGCCGCGCGGTGAAAAGCGCGCCGGCCGGATTTTCCTTGCCCGCTTCCAGACATCCGGCGATTTCACCTGTACCGAACAGATCAAGCGCCATCACGGGACGCCAGGCGCCCAGCGCCCACGTCACGAACTGTTCGCGCACGCGCCGTCCCGACTCGCCGATGATCACCACCGGCGCCCCCGCGCGCTGTGACGGCAGAAACAGAACGGCCGGAAGGTCGAGTCCGTTCGCATGCCGATAGGCGACGCGTTCAACCCCCAACTCGCCGTAGGGGCCCGTCGAGAGCGTTTCACACGCGACAACTCGTCGCGTCAGATTCGTTCGGTCGCCAAACGGTGCGCGCGAAACGCGATCGGAACTCATCCACGCCGCCTCGGGAAGGATCGGCCGCCCCAGCTGTTCCACAAGGTCGGGAATGCGCAAGCGCGTCACGATCTCGGATGCCTCGACGACACAATCCCCCTTGCAGTTCCGTACATCCGCACGAACGGCCGCAGGCCGCGAATCCGGAACAGCCTCGACGGCCGCACGCGACGTCTCGGGCAATCCGCACGCCAGCAACATCACCGTCGCCAGACACAATCCCTCATTTACGATTCCTGTCAAACGTTCAATCACCATCAGATCCTTCCTTTTGCCAGAACATTTTCGCCAAGGGGCAAGCGTCTTACGGGGTCCCTTCAAATCGGCAGATGGTCGAGGGTCGCTTCGGGGGCGAAGCGGTCGAAGGCACAGTCGATGGCGGTGGCCGCATGGGCGTCGCTTGAGAGGATGAACGGAACTGCGCGCGCGCGCAGAAGTGCTCGGAATTCGGCGGAGGGATAGGCGTCGTTCATCCAGCCGCGGGCGATCGCGCCGGTATTGACTTCAACGATCTTGCCGGAGGCCGCGATCGCGTCCGCCGTCAGGCGCAGTTCTTCGCGATACCAAGGGGCCGTCTCGTCGAAATAATGAAGCCGCCCGTTGAACTTGCGAATGAGATCGGGATGGCCGAGGATGTCGAAGTCGAACGTCGCCACCATCTCGCGCGTTGCGGCGAAGTAGGTGCGGATGTAGGCCTCGACATCGTCGGCGAAATGGTCCTTGAGGCCATCCATCAAGCGCTCGGGCGACCAGTCGACCGGCACCTGCGCGCCATCGGGCGCCACCACCCAATGGATAGACCCGATCAAATAATCAAGCCCGAGAGACGCGTAGCGCGTCTTCTCGGGTGTTGTGTCATGGGGGATGTAATCGGCCTCGACGCCCAGACGCACGGAAATGCGGTCCGCATACTTTGCGGCGAGCGCCCGGATTTCCGCCGCATAGCGGACGGCGGATTCCGGTGTGAGGTTCCCCTCTTCGCTGTCGGGCAGACGGGCATGGGACGAAAAACCGATTTCGTCGAATCCGCGGTCGATGGCCGCGCGAATCATCGTCTCGGCGTCATCATGCCCGTCGCACCAGGTCGTGTGCTGATGATAGTTGGTCTTCACCTTAGCACAGCGCCCACGGACCGCGCGGCGCGCGGCCGAGCATCTTCGACGCCTCGGCGTCGCCGATGATCTGCTCCGTCGCCGGATTCCACTTGATGACGCGGTGCGTCTTCATCGCGATCTGGCAGAGGTGGCCGATGCTGGCGGAGCGGTGCGCGACCTCGGCCGGCGTGAGCGTCGTGGCACGGCTCTTCACGCAGTCGATGAACTCACGCTGATGGCCCGGGCTCTTGAGACGGAGCTCGCCGGCTTCGATGCGCGCGTTCTTGATCTCGGGCTTCGACGCGTCGAAACGACCACGGTTGACCCACACCCAGTCGCCGTTCTCGCCGATCCACTTCGTACCGCCGCGCACATGCGTACCGTCGCCGACGATCAGCTTGATGCCATTGGCGTACTTGCAGTCGATGCGGTAGCTCTTCGGCGAATCGTAGATGCCCTCGCGGTCGTCGGGGCAGGAACCCTCGAACTCCACCGGGCCCGAATAGTCGCAGTTGAGGCCCCACTGCGCGATATCGCCGTGGTGACCGATCCAGTCCATCAGCTGGCCGCCGCCCCAGTCGAGCACCCAGCGCCAGTTCCAGTCGTACACGCCCTCGAACGGACGGTACGGCGCCGGGCCGAGCCAGAAGTCCCAATCGAGACCCGACGGAATCGGCGCACCGGCCTTCGCGGGCTGGCCGCGGCCACCGGACGGCAGGCCGACTTCCACGCGCACGATCTTGCCGATGCGGCCATTGCGCACGAGCTCGACCGCACGGCGCATCTCGCCGCTGGAACGCTGCCAGCTACCCGTCTGCCACACGCGGCCATTGCGCTCGACCGCGTTGACGAGCGCGCGACCTTCAAGCAGGTCGTGGGTGAACGGCTTTTCGCCGTAGATGTCCTTGCCATGGCTCGCCGCGAAGGTGCCCACATAGGCATGCCAGTGGTCCGGCGTCGCAATCATCACCGCGTCGATATCGCCACGCGAGCAGACCTCGCGGAAGTCGCGGTACATGCGGCAGTCGCCATTGCCGTAACGGCGGTCGACCTTGCCCTTCGCCTGCTGCGTCTTCGCCGAGTTGACATCGCACACCGCGAGGACCTGCACGTCGTCGTAGCCGAGGAACGCGCCCATGTTGCCCTGGCCCTGTCCGCCGCAGCCGATCATGGCCATGGTCACGCGGTTGGACGGCGCATTGGCGCCGAACACGCTCGAGGGGGCCAGGTTGAAAAGCCCGAATCCCGCACCGGCCGCGAGGAATCCGCGGCGGGAAAGATTGCACTGTTTCATTTCGTCAAATCCTCCCCTGTGTTACTTGGCTTCCGCGCGGTACTTGGCCGCCGTGGCACGGATTTTCTCGACCAGCGCCTTGTCCGTCGCCGCCTTGACGTCGATCTCGTGGATCGACCAATGGAGGTGCGGACGACTGTTGAGCGCGACGAACTTCAGATGGCGCGCCGAAGCGGCGATCTTGAAGGTGGTCTTGAGCGTACTCTTGTCGTCGCAGGTCGCAACCTTCTTCCAGGAGGCACCGTCGAAGGAGGCGAAGACGTCGCAGCCGGCCGGCGTATCCTTCGGCGACTTCGTCGTGTCGAGCGTCACTTCCTCCACGAAGAAGTTGGCGCCGAGGTCGAGCGCATACCACACGTCCTTGGAATTCATGCCGGTGGTCCAACGCGACTCCGCATTGCCGTCGAACGCCTTCGCGGCATTGCCGTTGTCGCGCGAGGAGGAACCCTTCCAGGAACCGCGGTCGAGCTTGGCATTGCCGTTCGCCGCATCGTTGAGGAAGGCTTCGGCGCGCTTCACGTATTCCAGCTTCGCCGCCTTGGCCACCGCAGGATCCTCCGCCACCTTGGTCCAGAAGTCGAACGCTTCCAGCGACTTGGAGCGGAAGATCAGGTCCGCCGCCGCTTCACGCGCCGCCGGCGAACCCTTCTTCCACAGGCCGAGCAGCTGCGCATCGCGCTTGGCCGCATCGACGTCCTTGAGCACATGCCACAGCGCCGTGGAGGCGGGGGACTTCTCGGCATCCTGGATCGCCGCGAACCAGGCCACCGTCTGGTCCAGCACTTCCGGCGAAGTCATCTTGCCGAACGCGCGCCACGCAGCCTTGCGGGTCTTTTCGTCGGAGGAGGCGAAGAACGGCGACCAGAGGCCGACGAGCTTCAGCTCCGCGCGCTTCGCCGCGACGGCGAGCACGGAAGGATCCTTCTGGGCGAGTTCGAACACCTTCGCGCCGATGCCGCCCATTTCCGCAAGCGCTTCATCCGCAGCGCCCTGCACGCGTCCACCACGGGCACGCGCACCGAGAATCGCCGCCACGCCGTCGGCGCTGCCGACTGCGGCGAGGGTCTCGACCGCCGTCGCCGCCACGCCCTCGTTTTCATCCTGGATGCAGGCCGCCACCGTCGGGATGGCCGCCGCCGCGCGGTTCGTCGCGATGCGCTTCATCAACGCGACCTTGAGGCACGGGCACTTGGCTTCGGCGAGCACCTTCGCAAGCGTCGCCGCGGGCACGTTGGCGGCACCGTCGAGGGCCGCCTGGACCACGAGCTTCGACTGGTCGGCGACCGCCGTCGGGAAGAAGTCGGGCTTGTAGGCCACCAGCACCTTCGCCGCCACGGCGCGGAGGTTGTCCGTCGCCGCCGGCATGCCGAACGCCGTCTTCGCGTAGCGGGCGGCCAGGGGCATGTCCTTCAGCGCCGTCTCCGCGATGGCCGCACCAAACGCCGTCTGGCGGGCATCCGCGAGCAGCGCATCGGCACCGGGCTTCTCCACCAACTGGGCCAGACGCGCAAGCGCTTCAGCGCCGCCGACGCGGCCAAGGGCGAGCGTCGCCGCGCGGGCGACTTCGGAGTTGGCGTCGTCGATGTGGGCCGCAATGCACTTCGCATCCTTCCGGATGGCGCATTCATAGACGCGCGCCGTACGCTGCATCGGCGTGAGCAGCTCCCATGCGACCGGCTTGGGCTGGTCGTCGGTCTTCAGATCGCCCAGGCAGTAGGCGAGGCCGGCAAACAGATGCTGGCGACGCGCATCGCGCCACGCGCGACCGTCATGCGCGAAGGACGTGTAGAACACACGGCCCTGGCCGAACGCACGCACCCACGCCACCGCATTGTCGCGGTCCGCGCGCTTCTGGCCCGGACGGCCGTTGGTCGTGGCGTCGGACATGTCGAGCGAGATGAGGACATGCAGCTGCGACCGGTCGTAGAACGGCGACTTCTGCTGGTAGATTTCATCGCTCGCGAAGAATCCGCCCGTCGCGTCCAGCTTGAACATCGTCGTCAGCGGGCTCGTGGTGTCTTCCACATGGAACTTCCACGTGCCGTTGCCCCCCCACGGGTGGCCGTCGAACTGGCCGCCGCACATATACGCGCAGGCCGGTGCGTCATAGAAATTGTCGAGCGCCGCGTGGATCACGCACAGGCCGCCGCCCTGCTTCACATAGTCGACAAGCGCCTGTTCCATGAACGGATGCGCCTTGCCCTTGAGGTGCGTCGTGTTGTTCAGCACCAGCGTGTCGTACTTCTTGAGGTTCTCGAGCTTAAGTGCCTCGTAGTCGAGCGAGAAGTCGGCCGTGTAGTTCATCCTCGCGGCTTCTTCCGCGATCGCCTTCTTGCCGGTCTCGATCGAGTCGCGGTGGTTGAAGCTTTCGCACAAGCTGAACACCAGGACCTTCTTCGGATTGGCAGCGAATGCCGCCGCACAGGCGAGCAGACACACCACGGCGCTGCGCACCTTCAATGTATGAATCGAATACACTTTCTTTCCTTTCTCGTTTTTCCTATTTCCCATAGCGGATATTTTACACGAATTCGCGTCCTTTCGCAAGTCTCACTTGACCTCGGTGAGGGTGCTCACGGGCTCGTGCGCGGCGTTCGTCTTGTCGGGATTGCCCACCACCGCGTCGAAATTCGCGGCGATCAGGCGGCCCCGCCAGAAGATCGGTTCGCCTGGCTGGTTCATCAGGCCCTCGCCCGAACGGCCGTCGGGATCCTGCCGCACGAACTGGACCGTCTTGCCGTCCGGCGAGACCTTCGCGACCGCGTTGTTCGAGAAGTCGGCCACGTAGAGCCAGCCGTCCGGACCAAACGTCATGCCGTCCGTCGTCCGCATCGGCGTCTTCGTCGCCTGCGCGAGGAAGCCCGGCGTCGCCGGATCGACATTCATATACGCCTTCTGGTTCGGACTCTTCGCGAAGAGCGCCGGCTTGCCGAGCCGGCCCGCCGCGTCGACGGACATCTTGAACACTTCGCCGTCGCCGAAATTGCCCACATAGAGGCTTTTCCCGTCCGGGTCGAAGACGATGCCGTCCAGACCGTATTGGCAGAACTTGTTCTTCGTGATGAAGGTCTGCACAAGGTTCTTGTCCGCCGCGCTGTTCGTGATCTTCACGTTGCGCGCCGTCGCATCGAAGCAGTAGATGCCGCTCACGAGCAGACCGGACGGATCCTTGATGCCCGAGATCGAGCTGGCCGTGAGGTAGAGCTTGCCGTTGAAGTAGCGGATGCCGTTCGGATGCTCAAGCCCCGAAGCCACGACTTCGCACGACGTGAGCTTGAGGCCCTTCATCGTGATGCGCAGCACGCGCCCGTGGTTCTTCGTGAGCGCTTCGCCCGTCCAGGGCTGGTTGTCCACGATGAAGAGCTCCTCGGGGCTCGCACCGAAGGTCAGGCCCATCGGCGAGCAACGCCCCGTTTCGGGGTCCGCCGGCAGGTCGAAGAGCTTGAACGGCTCGTCGCCCGGATTGTCGAGCCGCCACAGCGCGCCCGGCTTCTTCGTATCGCTGAAGTTCGGCGCGGTGATGAGCAGACGATCCTGCGCGTCGACGGCCATGCTGTCGGGCGTCGCACACGCCGCGGAGAAGGACGCAAACGGACGCTTCTCCTGGAACGGCGGCAGCGGGTCGTCCTGAATGTAGAAGCCGGTGAAACTGCCGCAGGTGGGACGGTGCAGATGCCAGACGACATTGCCGTTCGCGTCGAGTTCGACGGCCTGCCAGTTCGTGAGGCCGTCTTCGCGGCCGTGTCCGTTCCAGTTGGCGAGGTAGATGTGGCCGTCGGGACGCTCCTCGATCTGCGCGTAGTAGTGCGCATCCTTGCCGTCCTTGAATTTCGGCTGGAACACCTTCACCTGACGGCCGTCGCGGTCGTACTTGATGAGTTCGCGTCCATAGCCGCACGAAAGCCACCAGCCATTGCCATCCCGCGCGCACACGGCGTCGTAGGGATTGTGCGCACGGTTCATCTTGTAGCTCGCGAGGATGCGTCCTTCAATGGGCTTCGTCTGCGGTCCTTGCGGAGCGGCCGGCAGCGCGAGGCGTGCAAAGCCGCTGTCGTGCGTCACGAGGATTTCACCATTCGCACCCGCCCGCGCCTTGCGTGCATTGAAGATGCCGCGGTAGAAGTAGTTCGCGAGGAACGCACGCGTCGCCGAGAAGCGCGCGAGACGCAGGGCCCCCTTCGCCGCGCACACGCACACGAATCCGCCGTCCGGCAGATCGACCACCGCCGAAACGCCACGCGCCTGCGGATGCTTGAACGTGTCGACGATCTTCCGCTGCGTCAAGTCGACAACGGCGAAGCCCTGCGGCACGACGGCCCGGTAGGTGTACTTGCCGAGCTTCTTGAGATCCCACACGGGATTCGCCACCTTCACCGAAAAGTCGTTCTCGGGATGTTCGTCGTCGAGAAAGCGCACATAGCCCTGCGACTCATCGCCGACGACGATCTGGCGTCCGGCAAAGGCGCTCCACACGGCGGCCGAACAGAGACTGAAAATCAAAAGCTTCTTCATGGCTGATTCCTTTCTGGTGAGAACACATCAACGTCCGAGGGCACGCAGTTCATCGACGATCTTCACGCCCGCCGAGGTGCCGATGCGCGTCGCGCCTGCACGCAGCATGTCGAACGTCGCCTGAAGATCGCGGATGCCGCCGGCCGCCTTCACACCCATCGTCGGACCCACCGTCTTGCGCATGAGCGCGATGTCGGCGGCCGTTGCACCGGCCGTGCCGAAACCCGTGGACGTCTTAACGAAGTCGACGCCCGCCTTGACCGCGAGTTCGCAGGTCGTGACCTTTTCTTCGTCGGAGAGGTAGCAGGTTTCGAGGATCACCTTCGAGATGACCCCGTGCGCACGGCACTGCGCCGCCATATCCGCGATTTCGTCGAAGACGAGATTGAAATTGCCTTCCTGCAGGGCGCGCACGTTCTGCACCATGTCGATCTCGCCCGCGCCCTTTTCGATCGCATCGCGGATCTCGAAACTCTTTGCGGCGCTCGTCATCTGTCCCAGCGGGAAGGAAATCGCCGCACCCGCATGCACTTTGGTGCCTTCCAGCAATTTGACGCAGCGTTCGATTTCGGCCGGGTTGATCGCGACCATCGCGAAACCGTATTCGCGCGCCTCGGCGCAAAGCTTTTCAATCGGCGCCGCATTGCCAAACGGCTTGAGGAAAGTATGGTCGATGATCCCCGCGAGTTCCGCGGAAGAGATGGTATCAGGGTTGAACATTTTTACTCCTTAAAAGTCGCACTCTTTTTCGTGTTCGATATTATAGCAGATTCCCCGCCCCAAGGACAAGGCCCTCGGCCTGCTTGAGGCAGTCGGTGAGGATTTGTGAGGGGCTGTCTTCGTTGGGGCACGGATTCCAGTCGCGCCGCAACGTCAGGCGGTAGCCCTCGAGCAGCAGACCTCTCTGACCTTCTTCAGCACCTTGGGCGCCGTACCAATCGCAAAACGATCCGCAACCGCCAGCAGGTCGTCATCGGTGATGTGCGTAAACTTTCCGTTCACCGAAAGCTGATGCGATCCTCCATGCGCGCTCCAGGGGTCGTCCGACGGGAAATCCGATCCCGTCAGATCGTAGGCGGGCGCCAGTTCCCATTCACCGCCCTCACGCAACAGAAACGAGAAGTTCCGCGTATGATCGTCACATTCGTTGATGGCAACATTGAATGCGATGCGCCGAAACGCCTCTTCGCGAACATCGTAGTCCAGGCCAAGTTCGTCGATTGTCGTCAACAACTGTTCATACGTACGATGTTCCATGGGAACCGCCATCGGGAAATGCGCCATGGCGGAAAGTGTTTGCAGATGATGACGACGACCTCCGTCACGGTCGAAACGCTTCGTCATGAAATGCCGGCGACCATCCAGTTCGTACAACACCGACTCGCTCACATTCAACCCGGCCGCCTTTGCCTTCAGATAGCAATCATATTCGCGTTCTCCGCGCCAGGGATACGCTTCGGGCGTGAACTTGATGATCCAATGCTCGAACCCCTCCGGAAGTTCACGATCGCCAAGCATGAACTCCCCTGTGGCACGATTCCATCCGATCACCGCCTTCGCCTGGGCGCCACCCGCCGAAGACCCGATCCGAATGATTTCACGGAGCGCATCTGGTTCGTCCTTGCCCGCCAATTCACCGTTCTGGATCTGCCGTGCTTCCTCGACGAGACGGCGAAGATCCAACGCCGTTGGCCGCCCCACACTGCGTTCCGGCTCGTATGTCAGCGCCCCCATCGCCCGCCGTCCGATGTAGGCAAGCCGGTCCAATGCCGTCACCTCGCTCTTGGAGTAACCGTGCTGAACCATCCAACGGTCGATCATCGCATTTCCAAAGGCATCCGGCAACGAATCGGCAAACACAGGCGGCAGACCGTCGTACTCATTCCTCGGCAACTCGGGGAACGCATACGGCTCCGCACGTAGCGGCATCATAAGAGGCGAAATCTGAATGCCCGAACGAAGGAAAGACCGCTCGAACCGAAAGGCATAATACCACCGATTCGGAACGGACGCAATCACGCCAACGCGCCGTCCCCAAAGCGAGACAAGGATACGCTGCACATGCCGCAGTTCAGCCATGCGACACCTCCTTGCGGGGCGACATGGCCCGCTGGCGACGTTTTCTCGATCCCGCCCCATCAAAGAGCGCATCATCAAGCTCTGGCGGTGCCAAAAACATGATCCAGTCGATCTTACGCAAAACCCGACAATAACTCACCAACGATTCCGTTGATGAATTCATGCCGTCTTCAAGATTTCTGATAGCCTTCAGCGAGATGCCACTTTGGTCCGCGGCCCGTTGCTGCGAAATATTCAAAGCCAAACGCGAGGCCTTGAGATTTTCACCGAGGACCTTCAAGATTTCTTTTTTCGTACGATAGACCATAATATGCCTTATAAGGAACAAACAATGGTCCTATTATACCATTTCATTCCCTATAAGGTCAATAATCGACCATCGGCATTTAACTTGTGGCAAGTCCATTCAAGTGTTCACGGTTTCGCAACACCGAGGACGACCGGCGTCGACCGGTAGCCGATGCCCATGCGGTCGATGCCCATGTCGATGAGTTCGAGGAAGTGCTCGCGCGTGCGGATGCAGCCGGAGCCCTTCACCTTGATTTTGCCTTCGCCGGCCTCCATCATGAGTTTCACGACTTCGTTCGTGGCGCCCACATTGGCCTTGCCCGTGAAGAAGCCTGTGGAAGACTTGATGAAGTCCGCCCCCGCGGCAACGGCGCAGCGCGTACCAGCCGTAATCTCCTCCGATGTGAGCGCGTCGGTTTCGAGGATCACCTTCACCGCCGTTCCGTACTTGTGGCACACGTCGACGACGGCCTTGATGTCGGCCGTGAATTCCGCGAGACGCCCGCTGCGGAGCCATCCGTAGTTGGAGACGATGTCGAGTTCGAAGATCTCCCACCCGGAGCAATACGCCTCCGCCTGACGCACCTTCGACGCGGTGGTGGAAAGTCCGAACGGGAAATCGCACACCACGCAGATCTTCGTTTCCGTTCCCTTGCAGAGTTCCGTCGCCAGATCGAGCGAAGCCGGATTCACGCACACCGTCGCACATCCGAAGTCGATTCCTTCCTGGATGTACTTGCGGATCTCCGCCTCGGTAAACTCCGGCTTGAGAACAGATTGGTCGATATAGGACGCAAGTTCGCGCACCGTCATGTCAGCAGCTTTTTTAGTCGGTTTCATTCAAGTTCCCTTTCGTTACGGGTATTATACCAAAATCCGGCCCAACCAGGTAAGGGTGCATCCGAGTTTTCACCGATTGAAATTGGGAATCCAATGGCCCTACCGGCTGGTGCCGCGGCATCTTCCCCGAATCAACACCGACGGCTCGGCACGTATTTCCTATTTTACATTTGACCTCTGCACTCTCGGCGTTCTCTGTGTGAGGCATCTTCCTCACGCGGAGGACGCAGAGAACGCGGAGGCGGTGCAGCCCTCGGGGTCTG
Organism: Kiritimatiellia bacterium; assembly: GCA_045641465.1. Lineage (GTDB taxonomy): Bacteria > Verrucomicrobiota > Kiritimatiellia > RFP12 > UBA1067 > RUG572. The sequence goes on from JAZUGW010000046.1 coordinate 23,888, forward strand.
TCCCCATTCGCATCCTTCTGACTGATGAAGATTGCGTGTAGGATTTTGGACAGCAACGACCTCAACATGAAGCGCATGAGGACCGCCCTCATGCGCACCTCCTTTCAAGAGTCAACGTGCAGCTTCAATTCGCCCTATCAATTCGTTTACCCACTTCACCGCCTCGTCAACGGTTGGTAGAATGGACGTGCTATCTCGCAATGTATCTCGCGCTTCATTGTAGACATTCTCCCAATTCTCGCCTTTGACGATGGCCGGTGGCCAAGTCTGCTCTCGCCGATATACAAACAGTCGTTTACACGTTGACTTGATGTCTCCATAATCAAGTGCCGAATGAATCGACATCAACTGAAGATCAATCAAGTCGTGCGCACGATCACTATCCTTCCCCGAAACAGCGTGAAGCTTCTGTGCGATCTGAAACGAGAGTTTCATCACGGGCATCTCCGCAGGTCGCGGGAAACCCAGCGCAACAAATGCCGCTGCGATGTCTTCGGGCAATTTCATCTCGAATGCATCCGCATCTCCAATCTCGTTATGCCCAATCTCAATCCGAACGGTCATCCACGCACGACCACAATACTGCAACTTGATATCATAGGGAATCATCAGATATGGCTTCGGCACATTTGGCGGCGATGGAGGTTCCACGTCCACCAGCTTTCCGCTGAAGCCATTCCATCCTGCAGCTAATTTCGTTTGAAGCGATTCAAGGTAAACATCGAGATCAGCAACCCGCGCAGTATCAACATCTTTCGTATAACGAGTCACACCGCCACCGTAGCGAAACATCAACGAACTACCGCCTTTGACGACACCATCCGGCAACATTTGCCCGACAACGACATCGGCCATAGCCCGAGCCAAACGAACGTCATCTTGACCTTCCGCACAGTAGCGCCTGATTGCCTTGATGAGATTTGTCGTAGAATTCGGCATCTTCATATCGCAAACTCCTTCTCAAGCTCCTGGGCTTCCTTGTGGTCAACAAGTCCTCGCCGCTTGGCATCCAGAATTGCGGAAACCAATCTGTCCCGCATCAATGCGCCACTGCAAGTACGAATCGCATCCGCAACGCCCTGGCTGCGAATACCATTAAAGTCCTCCCGCTTAACGTCCTTCGGTGGACGAATCACCTTAATCCAATCAGGAAGCCGCCGCCGCTTACGTGCAGTTGTCGCAACGAAGACCTTTGCAGGGTTCACAAGCGCAAGATCGTGCATGGACAGCACGCTCATACCATAAATCATTGACTCCTTACCAACACGGGCAACCGCCTCGGCATACTGGTCATACTCGCTCGGCGTATACTGACTGAGTCGATAAACACCGTGACCGATATTCTCCAATCGACCGGTTTTAGCCCAGCGTGGCAATTCGATATAGACATTGCAAACACCTTTGGCATCGTCAGTCGTGACGATCCCATAATTATCCAAGCCGATTTCGTTTATTGCTTCCCAATGTGTCATTGGCCAATATCATATCATAATTGTATGTGTTTTGGCAAGTACATCCAATGGCAAAGCCAAATTACATACAAATATGTTATTATATTGTCACCAATCACTCTCGCGATGACCATATCACTTTGCACTTCTACCCGCAGTATCAGCAAATACCGTTTTCTCAGTTCCGATGCTGGGGGCATCGGCTCCGGGGAAACCACCCCAGAGGAGGTCGAGCCAATGGTATTCCCCGCGAGCGGCAATGGAACTTGTCCCCATGTTCGTGAATCGACTGCGGAAACGGTCGGTAGCATCTACTCGTATTTGTTTACGATTTCCCCTTCCATGAACAAAAGAATTCTGCTATACTAGGCGCCATCAACCGCCCGGCGATTTCGTTTGGAACGTGTGAGTGAATGCAATGGTGCAGGATCTCTTCGGGCGCACTATGGAAAAACATGTTTCTCTTGCCCGCGCTCTCAAGGAGAAGAGCCGGCTCATCGGTCGCGTACGCGTTCTGACAGATGTCATCAATCATCAGAATTCACTGGCGGAGGGCAGCACGCGAAGTGTCGACCTCAAAGACGCCTATCGTCAGGTCAAGGAACTCAGTGAACAGCTGATCGCCATCAAGGCGGCAATCGGGCGCGGCAACCAGCCAGTCATCGGCAAAATCGTCGAACTCGGGGAAATCAAGTCGTTGATCGGCTTTCTGAACCGGCTCGACACGTCCGAGACCTTCTGCGACGACTATTCGCGTCATGTCAAAAAAGAGGCGGTCCTGCGCAAATCGGACGTTCTGCTCGAAGTCGATGCGTTTCAACAACGGGCCAACACCCTTCAAGATGAACTCGACGACTTCAACGCTTCACACTTCATCGACATCGATATTCCGTCTTAATCCTTTCACCTTTAAAACGGAATCCTCAATCGGTCACGTCGAAAGCCGCCGCCGCGACAGCTGGCACAGGCTTCCCCTCCTTTGACTTTCCACACTGGGATCGCTCTTCGGGTCGTTTAAAATTTAAAACTGGAGAAGCATAATCCTAAAACCTGAAATGTTGTTGGTCAATCCTTGTACGGCGTGTTCCCTCTGTCGATTCCGTCCGAGGGGATGTTAACCCCATCCTCTCGGTTTTTCTCGTCATGAACCAGAACAATCCCAACACGCACGCATTGACGACACGGTTCCCGCTTGAGGATGCAGCCCGTCTCCGCGCTCTCGCCCGCGCACAGGGTCTCACACCCTCGGCCCTCGTCGCCAACTTGATACGGGATGCGGTAACCCAAGTCGTTCCATCTTCAGCCGACCTCCAATGGGCAGCAGAACGCCGGGCTAAAAACGCACGCCGCCGTCAAACCCAAGACGAGCGCACGAAACGCGGCGACTACCGTAAACCCGACTGAGAACTCATGCCCGGCCACGTCAGTCCGAAAGATTTTTCCGGGAACCAGTTTTCGACCTTGATGAGGCCGCCTGGCCGATTGAGCTTTTGCATCATTTCCTTGTCTTCGAAGTCTAAAAATGATTCGGCAATGAGCGCTTCCCATCCCATCCGGACGGACAACGGATTTTGCGAACAAGAACTGCTCAGCCACGCATTCTCGTGCCAAAACGAAATGACCGATGTTTTCCCGGCAAGGAAACCCTGCAGGCCTTCAAGAAATTCCCATTCGTAATCTTCGAGATTGAACGCATAATGCGCGTGCCAGCTGCCGAAAAACAGCGTGATTTCGTCGGCAACTTCAAGTTCAAGATCAATTCCTCCCGGAAACGGATTCTTGACCTCGATCACAAACGCGAATTCATCCCGAAGATAATCGAACTTCCGTTCGGCCTTCGAATGGATTTCAATCTGATGACCTGCCAACCGGCGAAGAAGATCCGCCCGTACCTCATCCGCACATTCACGCGCCGTCAAATTGGAAAACCTATCGACCGATTCCATTTTAAAAACCTTTCAGCGCACACAGTATACCAAAAACATCACCATCGTGTACATCCTTAAAAAGTGGCAAGACCACCTTGGCCAAGGCTCTTTTCCCCCATCATGAACGATGAGCCGCCACCTCGGTGAGTTCTGTGACATGGTTGACAATGCCAACAAGGGACTGGTCGTGTATTCGGGCAAGACATTCGATAATGTCGCCATCAACTTTTCGGATGTGGACAAATGGGCGACTCAGAAGTAGGTTGACAAAATCTTCCCCGAATCAACACCGACGGCTCGACACGTACTTCCCATTTTACATTCGACCTCTGCGCTCTCGGCGTTCTCTGTGTGAGAAAGGCGTCTCACACAGAGGCGGAGTAGCCTTCGTGTAAACCGTGCAAATGGCAAAGTCGGCTTTTCCATTTGCACGTTTTTTGCTGATGTGGTATAATTCTTGCCGTTCGCTAAAGAGGATCATGACATGATTGCCAGAAAAAGTGCCGAGTACATTTTGAAAGCCGCGAAAAGCTATCCGGTCGTGACGATAATGGGGCCGCGCCAAAGTGGCAAGACCACCTTGGCCAAGGCTCTTTTCCCCCATCATGAATATCGTAATCTTGAGGCGGAGGATGTATTGATGGCGGCAAAGGCCGATCCTCGTGCATTTTTGCGCAACGGCGAAAAGGATATGGTGATCGACGAAGTACAGCGCTTCCCCGAGCTCCTGACGTTCGTACAGGAGATGTCCGACCTCAACAAGCGTAAGGGGCAATTCATTTTGACCGGTTCCCATCAAAGCGAACTTAATGCCGCCGTCGTCGAGTCTTTGGCGGGGCGAACCGGAATTTGCGAACTTCTGCCGTTGAGTTTTACTGAACTGGCTGAACATGGCATTGACTGTTCGAATCGCGACCAGATGCTGTTTCGCGGGTTCATGCCACGCCATTACGACGACGGGATCGATCCGGTGATGCTGTACCGTGATTATTTCCATACCTACGTTCAGCGCGATGTCCGCCGCCTGGTCAATGTGCAGGATCTCGATCTGTTCATCGTCTTCGTCCGGCTTTTGGCGGGGCGGGTAGGGCAGCTGCTCAACAAGGAGTCATTGGCAAGGGACGTGGGAATTTCCGTACCAACGGTGACGAAATGGCTGAATGTGCTTGAGGCGTCGTATATCATCTACCGATTAAGACCGTACTACAAAAATTTCGGGAAACGGCAGACGAAAGCACCGAAGATCTATTTTACCGAGACGGGATTGGCCGCCTATCTGATTGGCATACGCGAAAGCGGACAGCTCTTTTCCCATCCCCTGCTTGGCAATCTCTTTGAGAACATGGTGGTCATGGAGTCCTTGAAAGGACGACTCAACCGAGGTGAAGAACCGGACATGTGGTTCTATCGTAATGCCACCGGCACTATAGAGGTCGATCTCCTCCTGGAGCACGGCGGACGGCTTTCTCCGTTGGAGATCAAATGTTCGTCAACCTATTCGGACAAGATGAGCCGCCACCTCGGCGCGTTCTGTGACATGGTTGACAATGCCAACAAGGGACTGGTCGTGTATTCGGGCAAGACATTCGATAATGTCGCCATCAACTTTTCGGATGTGGACAAATGGGCGACTCAGAAGTAGATTGACAAAATCCTCCCCAAATCGACACCGCTCGCTTGGCACGAATTTTCCATTTTCCATTCTCCATTTTACATTTTACATTCGGCATGGCCTTCGACGAGAAAATCGGGGATGTATCGATGCTTGATTCCCCGCTCGGAGAAATCGAATCGATCCATTGAAAGCACCATTTTATCATACTGGTCAGGAACAGATGCAAGCGCATCAAATTCTCGTCTCCGAGTCTCTTCTGTGGGCATCAGGTAAGAGACTTGCAGGTACAATCGATCCTTCCCCTTTTGACAGACGAAATCAACCTCTTGGGTCTTCACGCGGCCAATCGTCACCTGATAGCCGCGACGAATCATCTCCCGATAGACAACGACCTCGAGAAGCTGATCGACATCGCGGGAAATGTCAGCGCTCACGTTTGCATTGCGAAGACCACTATCCATCACATAATACTTTTCGTCAACCGCCAGAATCCTCTTCCCAATCAGGTCTTCGCGCTCAACTTTCGTGAGCAGGAAAGCCTCTTCGCAAGCTCTGAGATAATTCAATACCGTGGAAGGCGCGGTCTCATACTTTTCATGCTTGAGAAAATCAACAATCCGCTTGGACGAAAAAACATGCCCCGTTTCAGTCATCACAAACCGGACAATCCTCGACAGCAGATCAACATCCCTGATATTCTTTCTGCGAACGATGTCTTTCAAAAGAATCGCCTGATACAAATCCTCAAGATATCTCCTTGATGGGGCCGGACGATAGTCAAGTTCGGTCAAGAACGGCATTCCGCCGTATTCGAGGTACGACCAAAACGCTTTTTCACGGTCCTTCTCTCGTACCGCCTCAAGATACTCTTTAAATGAAAAAGGTGAAAGGCCGAACTCAACATATCGTCCGGTAAGATAGGTTGCCAACTCGCCAGAAAGCAACTTTGAATTCGATCCGGTGATGTAAATATCGGCATTCTTACGCATTCGAATCGAATTAACGGTCTTTTCCCATTCCTCCACATCATGGATTTCGTCAAGAAAGAGATAAACCATTCGAGACTCGTTCTCCTTAAGAATTTGTTCAAGCTTCTCAAAGAGAACGCCGCTCTTTAGATACTCACTGTTCGCTTCGTCGTCTAAATTCACCGAGTAGAACGGCGCACCAGGATCGATCTCGTTTACAATCAGATCTTTAATTTGCTCCAAAAGTGTCGATTTTCCACAGCGTCGGATTCCAGTAATAACCTTAACTACGTCTTTTGCAATAAAAGGGACGATTTCTGACAAAATATCATGACGAATAACCATAACATCTCCTTGCTTCACATTTCCAAGTGTGGATTATACAAAAAGCCATAACTCGCTGTCAACAACAAATATGAATATCGTAGAGTTATAACTCTCCGTTTTTAGACAACCGTCTGGCATGGTTGACAATGCCAACAAGGGGCTGGTCGTGTATTCGGGCAAGACATTCTTCGCAAGGCGGTTACATCATGAGCGCGCACTCTTCCAGGAAACGACTGGTCCGTGTGACACAATCGGACAATGGGTGTCCCTGAACCGACATCTGCAAAGTGAGCGCGGCATCCGGATAAAGGTCTAGTTCGCCTTGTGCAAGAGCCAGCTCATCCGCCGTCATTGCCTCGACATGATCGGGCACATCTTCCGGCGTGTTCTCGTTCACCGACGCCATCAAGAACCTCGGCGCGTTTGCCGCAAGCGCCACCGCACCGCGACAGGCCGCCTCGGCCTCTTCCGCGAAACCGCCCGCCATCAGCACCTCGCCCATGCGCAACCCGCGCCGTGCCTTCTCAAGAGCCGCGCGCGCCACCACCTCCGATGAAATGCGAACGGCATCCGGGTTCCTGCAGTTGATCCGCTCAATCGCCGCGAACAACGCAGAAAGTCCAACCGACGACCCATCCAGCAACACGCCTTCAGACGAAAACAGGCACCCGACCCGTTCCGCGAAAGCCGGCTTCAAACCCTTACCCGCATGGATTCACGCCTCGCCCGCTCACGGCGGAATTCCAATTCGTCCTCGTCAGTTGTCGCCCAACCGCGAACCTGCGGTTTCTTCTGCTTCATGACTCCACCTCTGCCGCAATTTCACACAATGTCGTAAGCTCGTATGTACGTTCAAACATTTTAAGCTCCCTCAATACCCAAAACGGTCATTATGCTACCAACCAAATGAGTTAATGTCAATTCACATATTATAATCGGTCAAATGTCGCGTACATCAGCACATTGACGTCCAGCAACCTCATTTGCACCATTCCCCTTCCGCCAATTCCAGCATTTCCTGTGTTGACGTAATGTCGGCCGGCAACAGCAATTTACTTCCACGCACGACAGGCAAGGTGTATTTCCGGACAGATGTCTTCTGGACTCGACCATTCATACTCAACGCAAAACGAAGAAGGCCATTCACGAGTTCTTTGAAACTCATGTCCTGGTCTTCCCTTTGGCGAGCATTCAAAAGTACCGCCACATCATCATCCAATGTCAAAGTCGTTCTCATGGGCGGTAGTTTATCATGCCAAACATCGTGATGTCAATTCTACACGCATCAAATCATCAAAAAGAACAGCATCCCTTAGAACGAACAGCGTACGAGTAAAATCGTGTGCGGTTTTCCGTCGTCGGGGAAGCGGATGCGGACCGTGGTTTCGAACGCCCTTTCATGGACGTCGAAGAACCAGCCGCCGCGGTTTGCCAATGTCGCGAGCGAATCGGCGGGGGCGAGCGGACGGCCATCCAATTGCACCGCCTGTGGAGCCGTCGTCACGTGGACCTTGAGTTCGCACGCCCGTGGCCCCACCTTGTAGGTGCCGCGCCGCGCAGCGAGGCGGATGTCGATGCGGTCCGCGTCCGTTTTCACCGTCACGGGCGTTTCCGCGAAGACGCCCTTCTCGTAGTCGAAGCTGATGCCGTCGTCTTCATACGCCGTGAAGGACGCCGTGTGCGCACGACGAGGCGGGAAGACGGCGAGCGTGAACGTGGGGTCGACGACCTCCGACGTGTTCTTGCCATAGTGTCCGAGCGGAATCACCGCACCGACGCGAACGAACAGCGGGAGCGTCTTCGCGTCACATGTGTAGACGATCGTCTGGCCGCCCGGATAGACCTTCCCTTCCCGATAGTCCATCCATTCCTCGCCCGCCGGCAGGTACACCTCCACAGCGGCAGTCGGTTCGAGCGAGGCAACAGGATGCACGAGCAGCGACGGACCGAGCATGAAGGCGTCCGCTATGCCCTGGGCTTTCGGGTCCGACGGGAACTCGAGCCCGAGCGCCCGAAGCACTCCCACGCCCGTCTCGTTCTGTTCGCGGAAGAGGCTGTAGAGATACGGAATGAGCGCGTAATGGAGCGCATTGTATTCGCGATAGCAGGCCACCACAGCCGCACTCCGCCGTAACACGCACGTCGGCTTCTGCCACTCGTCCGCCTGGGCGAACGGCGTGAGGAACATCATCTGCGCGCGGCGCATGTAGTCGACGTCCGAAGGCGTGCTCACATCGCGGATCTCCGGCGTGTAGTAGGTGCCCGAATAGGACTGCGCGATGAGCGACATCACGAACTGCGGGAAGCCGTAGAAGTCCGTATAGGCGGCCGTCGCCCACCGCTGCATGCCCGCATAGTTGCCGCGGCTGTACATGAACGAACGGCGATTGAAGTCGCGCCGATAGCGCGCATGGAGGAAATTCACCGTGAGCGTCCCCAGCAGATTGTGGTAGGCGTTGCAGGAGAGTCCGCCGGGGAAATAAAGGTCGAGGCTCGCATTCGCGCTGAAGCTGTCCGTCTCGTCCACCTTGAAACCGTCCACGCCCAGGGAGACGATCGCATCGCGGTGGTGCCGCCAATAGATGTCCCGCGCCGCCTCAAGCGTCATATCCGGCACGAAACCGCCAAAGCCGTACTTATGCCGGCTGCCATTCTCCCATTGGCGCGAGCCGATCTTGCCACCCCAAAGTCCGTAGGGTTCGATCGCCTTGATAATCGGCGAGGCGGGTGACACATAGGGATGCTCCCAGAGGTTCACTTTCACGCCGTGGGCATGGAGGCGCGAAACAAAACCCTTCGGGTCGGGAAACTTCCCGCTCCACACGTAGCTGCACGGATAGGCCCGCGTGTGCCACCCCGGCTCGGCGCCGGCCGTATCGATCTTGATGCCGTTTTCAAGCTGCTCAACGACGATCTTCTCGACGTCCGCCGCCGTGGCATTCCCCCACCCCCGATAGGTGAGGCCGAGCGCAGAGCGCGGCGGCAGGTGCATCCGCCCCGCGAGTTCGCTCCACCGCATGAGGATCGTCTTGAAGGCGGGTCCCCAGAAGAAGTAGAAATCCATCTCGCCGCCGTCGAGCGCAATGCCGTAGTCTTCCTTGAACGACACCCGCCCGCGATGCGAATTGCACACATAGACGCCATATCCGGACGAACTGTACCACAGGGGAACGATCGCATGCACGTTGTCGTCGTGGAGCCACAGGTCGTAGACGGTTCCGCGATGGTCAAGCGTGGTGAAATTTTTCCCGCGCACGTTCCCGAGTCCGAAGAAGTGTTCCGTGCCCGCGACATCGCGCTGAAGCGAGAGCCGCCGCGCGGGACCTTCCGCCGTGAACGGACGGTCGGTACTGGCGAAGAGCGGCTTACCGTCCGCCCCGACGATCTTGAACGCGAGCGTATCGCGGTCGACCGTCACGGCAAGCGAAGGACCCGTCACCGTCACGCGCGCGGCCTCATCGGTCCGCATCTGCTTGACAAGCGCATAGTCCTCGTCCCGCTTCGCGACCATCTCGCATTTGACCGCCAGTGCGGAATCGAAATTCAAGGTCGCATCCGGAGGCGCAAAGCGGAAATGAATCACATCATCCCGCAAGAACGTCACGCCGAGGCGCCCCGCCTTTCCCGTCACGACTTCATGCGCCGAAGCAAGCGACACCACCGCCACGGCCAACAATCCAAACACACCTGCTCTCAGATTTCGAATGCCATTTTTCATGACATCCATTTTATCATCTTCCCCGTTCCGCAGTCAAGGACGTTCAGTGACGAGACGGAATCAACCGATGGCGGCGTCTATCTCGCACGGGATCTTCGCCTACTTGCGGGTTCCTGCCCGCAGCCAGGCGTCGATCTGCTTCATCTTTGCCGGCGGCGTCCAATGTCCCACGCCCGGACTCACGAGAATCGCCTTGTCTTTCGAGGCGAGCGCGTTGAAGCCCGAATAGACGGCATGCGGCGGACAGCACGTATCCGCCAATCCCGCGCTCATGCGAATCGGAATGGTGATCATCGAGGCGAAATTCGCCCCGTCGAAATACGGCGCATTCTTCCGCGCGGCATCCGCCATCTTCGTGCGCTCCAAGATCCGCGGCCAGCCGGAAATGCGGCCGATCTCGCAACCGTTGAGGTCGGTAATCGCCGCAATCCCCACGAAACCACGCGTGAAGGAGCTGTTGAGCGCCATGAGCGCGAAGCCCGATCCGCCACCCTGGCTGCCGCCCGAGTAGAGGACTTGCGTCCGGTCGACGTTGTCGCGCTTGACGAGATATGTCACCGCCCGGTCGATGCCCAGCCAGATGTCGTGGAAGAAGTAGTCCTCACGGCTCTGCTGAATGCCCCAGATCGGATACTCTCCGCCCGGATAGGTCTTCGCCGCGGCCTTTTTGTCCTGTGGCACAGGCTCGGGATGGATGTTGATCACGGCCCTGATCATCCCCGCTTCCTGCGGCATGGAACCGATGGGCCAGGACGGACCTGCACCAGGAACCGTGAAGAGGAACGGATACTTCCCGGGCGCCTTCGGTTCGGTCAGCGCACCGTAGACGCGCTTGCCGTGGAAGGTCGCGAAGCTGATCAGGTAGAAGTTGAACGCCCCCTGCGAACGCGACTCGACCTTCTCGATTTTCGGCTCGAGCGGTACCTCACGCTCGAGCCGCGCCTGCTCGCCACGCCAGTACGAGACGAAGTCCGCCGGACGCGGTACGCTCTGCACGATCTTCTCCGGCGCATAGCCGACCGCGTACACTTCATTTCCCCGTCCCTCGCTGAAGAGCGTCGGCCCGACCGCGGGATTCCGCGCCACGACGCGCAGGAAGCCCGGACGATCCAGCTTGCCGCGAACGACGATCGGGTTCTCTTTCGTCGGATCGACCCTGCGCTTCACCCGCACGTCGCTTCCGAAGTCGTCCAGCTGGATCTCCACTTCGCCGCCGGCCTTTTTCCCGCCCTTCGCGAGATCGAAGCACTTCACGGTGAACGTCGCTTCCGCGCCAAGCGCGTAGCGGCAATCCGCCCGGTCGGCGGAAATCGCGAACCGGTACGGCGCGGCCAACAGGTCGCATCCGGCCATGACTGTCGCCGCCGTAACGGCGATTCTCAAAATCCTGTTTCTCATGTCTTGTCTACCTCCTTAATGTCCTTTGGATACGCACTTGCCGTTTGCGTCGTTCGAAATTGTACAAATACGCTCTAGCTCACAAGCCACTTGCCGAGGTTGCGCGCGTCCCAGTCGAAAGCGCAGCCGATCTTGAGGAGCTTGCGCGGATCGGCGGCGAAGCGAGCCGC
>JAZUGW010000047.1:0-2380 GCA_045641465.1 Kiritimatiellia bacterium
GACCCAGGGCTTCAGCGACTCGCGGTCATGGCACACGCGCACGGTCACACGTCCGCCCTCGATCGCCACGATCTCACCCGTGCCGATCTTGCCGTTCACCTCGCCCGTCTTCAACGTCTGCCCGACCTCGCCGTGCAGCACGCCGAGCACATGCTCGGCGCGCACGTCGGCGAAGGTCGCCATTCCGTCGCGGATCTCGTCCTTTTCGAAAAGTATACGGTTCACGGCGACGGTACTATCTGCTTGCTTTGGTGTTCATGAATTCGCTGCGTATTATATCAAAACCGAATGAGCGAGGCAACCGCCAACCGGCGAAGTTTGGAAGAGAAGTTTGAAAGTGTCGATTGAAAAACTAAACATGGTTTTTGCGAACGATTAGTTTTACAGAGGACATTGATTCCTCTTGTCTTTGATGATAGTCCCTGATAATTTCTCATCCATAACAACCCCTAGGGGTTGTGCCACGTTTACCTTTTCAAATTTGGTATACTGTTCCTTTCGGCTCCGATGCGGACATGGTGTCCGCGCGGGAACGCCGGATCAACGAAAGGAACACCGACATGGCACAGATGACCATCGTCGACAGAAACAGCATCGAGGACGGGCTCAGGCGCGGACTCTCCATCCCTGAGATCGCAAAGCTGATCGGCAGGCCCCCGCAGACCGTCACCAACGAGATCAAGTCGAGGCGCACGGACTCGACCAAGGGCCTCAAGACCACAAACTCGACATGCAGGTGGTACGGGGAGTGCAAGAGGACGCAGGTCTGCGACACGCACTGCGGCATGAAAAAGTGGTGCAAGAACTGCCACCAGTGCTTCCTGCAGTGCAAGGACTACGAGGTCCGCACCTGCGATAGGCTCTTCACGCCGCCATTCGTCTGCAACGGATGCAAGAGCGAATCGATCTGCCATCTGCCCAAGAAGTACTATATCGCGAAGAACGCGCAGGCTGACCGTGAATCGAAGCTGCACGACTCGCGCAAGGGCGTGCACACGGGCAACGCCACGCTCGCGAGAATGAACGAGGCGCTCAAGAACGGTCTGGACCGCAACCAGTCCGTGCGGCACATCATGGTCGCCAATCCCGAGACTTTCGCGGACGTGAGCGAGAAGACCGTCTACACCTACATCGGGGGCAAGCTCTTCGACGTGGGACGTGGTGACCTTCCCTACGCCTGCTCGCGCAGGCCGAAGCCGAAGGACGTCGTCACGAAGACCGACGCGAAATGCCGTGTCGGACGCACGTACGAGCTCTTCATCCACTGGAAGATGCAGAATCCCGGCGTCAGGGTCGTCGAGGCCGACACGCTCAAGGGGAAGACCGGGGGATGCGTCCTGTTCACGCTGATCTTCGAGTGCGGTCTCGTCCTCGCCTTCCACAAGGAGCGCGAGACCGCCCAGACGTGGACGGGGATCGTCAACATGCTCTACCGCGTCGCGGGAAGGCCGCTGTTCATGCAGCTTTTCCCGTGCGTCCTCGAGGACAACGGGGCTCCGTTCTCCGATCCCGTGATGACCGAGAACGCGCGTGCGGAGAATAACCCGTACAAGCTCATCCCGCGCACGAAGGTCTTCTACTGCGACCCCTACTGCGCGACGCAGAAGCCGCACATCGAACGCGTCCACGAGGAGCTCCGGCGCATCCTCATCAAGGGCACGAACTTCGACTTGATCGACCAGGACGACGTCTGTCTGGTGCTGTCACACGTCAACAGCTACTCGCGCGCCTCGCTCGGCAACTCGACGCCGTACGACGAGTTCGTGAAGGAATACGGCTACGAAGGCCGCAAGTTCCTTGAACGTCTCGGCATCGCAAGGATCCCCGCCAACGAGGTGACGCTCGATCCGTATCTCCTCGGCAAGAAGTTCAAGCGGCATGCCGACAAGGTCATCCTCAGGAAGGCGGGCGTAACGAAATGAACGACGAAGCGGGAATCACCGGACAAGGAGGACGCCTATCGGGTAGCATAGAAAAAAACTGAGCCTTCTTGCGAAGGCCCAGGCCCCCAGAGGGCATCACCCATGACGCCACAAGGGCAAACCGCAAATTTTCCCGGCGTCGCGGGTTGGAGTCATATTATATCAAAATGCCATGACCGCGGCAAAACAAATTGAAACGGACCCAAATCGATACGAATGGCAGCCGCTTCTGAAGAGGTAAACGTAACTCAAGGACGAAAAGCAACGTTTACCTCTTCAAAGGTATGTTTAGTTTTTCAGACGGCACCAGCTTAACTCAAGTTGCATAACAAGGCCAGACCTTATTATGCAACTTGTATTATATCAAATTCTGCCGCGGAATACTGCGCAAATCACTCATACATAACGACGAACCTGGGCGTCCTCACCTTCTCGTCGCCACGCTTGACGGCTCCCGG
>JAZUGW010000048.1:0-3829 GCA_045641465.1 Kiritimatiellia bacterium
GAGTACGTCTTCATCGGGCATTGAGGTCTGCGCAAGCGACTGCACGCGCGTCAACCACGCATTGAGCACCTTGGCGTCCCGCCAGATCGGGTTGCGCGGATTCATCTCAAGCGACGCGTAGAAACACCAGCCCGGCCAAGCCGCCTCCACAGGCGAGGAGCAGCACCCGTGGTAGAAGATATGGTTCACACCCGACAGCAGCAACTGGTTCAGGAACACCTGCACCTCGTCCAGCGTCGCGTTGAAATGTTCGTTGATCCATGTGCAGCTCTCGCTCGCGACCTGCGATGTTCCCTTCAGGTGCGCGACCGACGAGGCGAACTTGGAGACGAGGATGTCGCGGTCGGTGTTGAACATCTCCGTTTCCGGAATATCCGCCAGTGCATAGAAATCGAGCCAGTTCGCCGGTGCGCCATGCGCTTCGTTGCGCGTCTTGATCCCCCGAGCGCGACACCAGTCGGTCCACACGGTGAACGTGTCGAGAATGAGATCGGACAGCGTCTCGCGGTAGTCGTGCTTGACGCGGCGGATTTCATCCGCATCGCCCACGCCCGCGAAAGCCGCGAGATGGTCGCGCAGATCGTAGCCGCGCTTCGTCCGGAAAGCCTCGAAGAAGTTCGGCGTCCAGGCGGCCCCGTAGTATTCATAGGAATCGTGGTACATGCTGCGCGGCTTGGCCGCACCCGGACGATCGAACGCCGTCGTAAACGGCGCCAGGTGGGTACGCATGACCTCCGGCGAGAACGGGTCCATCATCGGACCCCGACCCGTCGTCGGCGCGCGCTTCACCAGCATGCCGCTGGGATAGGCCGCCAAGATCAACGGTCCCTTCGCGTCCTTGCCCGACCACAGGACCTTCGCGCCCTTCTTGAGTCGCCGCGTATCCCTCTCGCGCTGAAGACGCCAGATACCCTGTTCGGGCGTGAGCCAGGGGCCGCCAAAGCACCAGCCACATCCCGTGGAAAGGTCGAGTTCCAGTCCGTGTCGCTTGGCGGACTCCTTGCCGGCATTGAACAGCTGCGTCCATTCCGGCGAAAGGTACTTCACCTCCTTGTAGCGCGCGTCCTTGACCTCGTAGATCGGAATCGCATGGAACCCGCCGAACCCCGACGCCTCGAAATCCTTCGCCTGGCGTTCGAGTCCCGCCGCATCGACGGCATTGCCCATCCACCAGTTGTAGCACCAGGGACGCATCTCGTTCGTCACGGTCGGCCAGGCCGGTTCGGCGCCACAGAGGCACGTCCCGAACGCAGCCGCCGCCCACACGACATTCTTCACATGCTGAAACATCCTTCACTCTCCTTGTATGATCAGGTTTGCGCAAGCGGGGGCCGAAAGGCGCGGAGCAGAAGGCCCAAGCGGACGTTCCGCCGCATCGATGCGGCGCAACGCGAGGGGTTTGCCGTCCGGACCCCGCACCGCGAATTCGCCCGCCTTCACCATACGCACCTGCAACACCACGCCCTTGCCGCTCGCCGCCGGCTGCACGCCCGTAAGCATCGCCGGCCCCTCCACCGTCAGACCCGACCACTCGCGCGGACAGCCATTGGCCTTGCCCTTCGGCATCAGGCGCGTGGGGAAGTACGTGCGATCCGCCCGGCCGAAACGCAACGCGTCGGCGCATGTGGCATCTTTCACCGAGGTCAGCGTGTAGCGCCATTCGAAACGTCCTTCCTGCGACGCACGGAAATTCGTCCACCAGTAGTTGTTCTGCACCCACGAGAAAACATGCGCATTTTCGCACGGACGCAACCGCGGGTTGAAGCGACCGTCCCAGAGGCGGCCGAACTGCACGAGCGGCGTGCTCGGCAACGAGAGGAACGTAGCCGCCGTTCCGTCAAACGCCGCCACGTAGTTCTGCACGGTGTTCCAGTCGGAAGCACTACCTTCGATCTGCGTGACACCCGGCACCACGTCGCCGCCCGGTACGTCGAAGAACACGCGCTCGCCCGCAAACGGGAAGGCCACGGAGAAGCTGCACGGGGTCACATTCGGCTTGCGCGCGACCGAATAGACGAGTTCGATCGTCGGCGTCTTCTTCATCAACCGCACCTCCATCGAGAACGCGCCGGCATCGCTCGCCGGTGTCTCGGCCGTCAGACGCACGCTTGTGAAAAGCTCGCAGTCGATGCCGGGCTTGAGTTCGGCGTTTTCGGGACGGTGACGCACCTGTGCCAGCTCGGGCTTGAAACGGTCTCTGATCTGCTCGAACACGATTTCACCCAGCGCATACGGCGCACGTAGATCGACGAGTTCGCGTTTGAGCTCCTTGTCCCAGATCGACAGGATACCGCCGTGTGTCAGATCGAACGTCACCTGGAAACGCGCGTTTTCAAACTTGTTGCTGACGGCCGCGTACGCACGCGGGGCGACGTAATTGCCTTCGGACACCACGTCGTACGTGCGATAGCCAAACGCCGGCAGGTCATCGGCGAAGAGCCGGTAGTACGCCCCGCCATGACCCACACCGTGACGCCAGGCGGTCAGGGTCTCGCCCTTGGGGCCCACGAACTTGCATCCGCTGCGAAGCGGTAGTTCCGAATCGTCGACGAACACTTCGGCATAGCCGCTCCGCCGTTCGCCGGCGGGATTGAAGAGCGTGAGCGTCGCCTTCTCGCCGCGGGCAAGCCGGCCCTGCAGGAGTCCATCCGCCGTCTCCTTGAGCAAACAGACATTCCGCTTTGCGGTCCATGCGAAGGCCGCCTTGTCGCCCCACTGCATCTGCGTGTTCCAGCAGGAGGGATCGCGCACGCTCGTCGATGCGCCGAAGGTATGCTCCGAATAGAAGAGCTGGTCCTTCTGGATGTCCTGAAGCTTCGCCTCGGTCTCCGCCGGTAGCGGACTTCCCTGCAGGCGCGCCATCGCAAACAGCGCGGCCGTCTGGGCGAAGTCGATCTGCGTCTTGCGCGACTCGCCGGTCTCGCGCGCCGCCGTACCGAAACCGTCGGTCCACCAGTCGGGATAGGCCGCCCGCTGGACAGGGATTCCCACGAGCTGCCCGGTCGCCTTGAGATAGTCGAGGAACTGGCAGGCCGTGGCGTTCACGAGTTTGACCTTTTTATTGGACGAGTTCCACTTGCGGATGAACGCACTCGCATTCCAGCTCGGCGCTGCGTTGTCCGTGTGGTGGCCGGAATACTGGATGGCGATCGCATCGAACGGATACCCTTCGCGTTCCATGCGCGCCAGGAAATCGTTCATCTGCCGCTCGAAAGACCGAAAATCCCCCCTGTGAACACCCCAGAAGTTCGCCGTATGGTAGTGTTCGCCGCGGAAGAAGAAGAGTCCGTTGCCCGACGGGGACTCCCATCGGCAAATGGTTGGGCGACTGAATGGAATCACCGCACGCGCGGCGTTCGAACCGGTCCAGAGATACTCCACGCCGAGATCGTGCAGATAGTCCGCCAGCACCCACGCAATGCCGTTCACATCGTTCTGCATCGCCGTCCGCACGGGGATGCCGCGCGCGCGAATGTCACGCAGGGGCGTGAGGAAGTAGCGCAAGGCCGTCTCATCGGCGATTTCGGCCATGTTGAAGTACATCGCCGTCACTTCGATGCGCCCTTCGCGGATGCGCGCAAGCAGCTTCTCCACCTGCTCCTTCGGACGTGCCTTCAGATATTCAGAGACCGTCCACGCAGCTTCGCAGGTCCAGCGGAACTTCGCCTCGTCCGGATAGTCGTCCGTCAGCGCGCAGTACTCAAGCGCGAAGTCGATGTAGCGCAGATGCTCCGCGAGGATTTCCGCCTGAGGACGCGTATAGCCGATATCCGTGTGCGTATGCTGCACCAGGAAGACCGTTTTCGGACGCTGTGCGAACAAGTTACAG
>JAZUGW010000049.1:0-5436 GCA_045641465.1 Kiritimatiellia bacterium
CAACGCCCGTAATGACAGTCCAGCCGCGCAATGGCCATTTGCGCCTCTTCCTCAAACACCTCCGACGTATACCACTCACACGTGGCCGATTCACCCGCCGCATTCGTGACCGACTCGCCCGAAGCGTCAACCCACCACGCATCCACACACGGCGGCATGGCCAGCTTTTCCACCTTCCAGATAGAATCGACCGAAACGGACCGCGGCGCCTGCTTCTTCGCTCTCATCCCGACGGATCGAGGACCTTTGGCGCCCGTCTCCGTACGCGCGGAAGGCACCGTCACCGGGGCGACATTGGAGGAATCCGTTTTCGCCGCCGCCTTCGCAGGCATGCCGGCCAATCCAAGTACCGACACCAGCGCCACAACTGTCGCAACGATCATTTTGTTCATCGACTTCACTCCCCCTTTTTCAGCTTCCGCACGACTTCAGCAAACGCCGGAAGCGCCGTACCCTCGACCGTGTGATTCCCCTTCGGCTTCTGGAAACCGACTGCGACCACATATTCCGGTTTTTCGGCCGGCAGCAAACCGACAACCGCCACGTTGTAATTGGTCGGCGAATAGATTCCTCCCTCCGGAAGCGCCGTTTCCGTAACCGCGCCCGCCACACGCATCCCGCCAAGATCCACTCCGGCCTTCGCGACGGTCGCCTTGAACGCCTCTTCCATCAGGCCCCTCATCTTCTGCGCCGTTTCGACGGAAAGGACCCGGTTGGTACTGATCCGGGGCTGGAACTGGAAGACCTCCTTGCCGTCAGCATCTGTCGTACGGCCGACCAGGTGCGGCAGCACCTCCACGCCGTCATTGGCAAAAACCGCATAGGCATTGACCATCTTAATGCCCGTCACCGACGTAGAGTATCCCATGCCCAGGCGCGAGATCGACACGGGGTCGTACCGTTCGCGACGGAGCGAAAGGCCGACCTCCTCGCCGTAGAGCGTTCTGCCGCCGACCTTGCGTGCAAATCCAAAGCGCGGCAGGTCGCGCACGAAACGATCCACCCCGAGCATCACGCCGACCTTGCCGGCCGCGATGTTCGACCGCCGGACCAGCGATTCGGCAACCGTCAGTTCGCCTGTACAGGAATCATGGAAGTTCGTCTGCGCATATTCCCAGATGCCGTTGCCGTGGTCGATCTTCGTCTCGGACGTAATGAGCCCGGCATCCATCGCCATCGCATAGGTGATCGGCTTCATCAGCCCGCCTGGTTCAAGCTGCATCTGCACGGCATTGTTCCGGTACGAACAGTAGACGCTCTTGTCCCGCTTGAGCGGATTGTAGATCGGCGTCGACGCCATTGCCTCAATCTCCCCCGTCGGAACTTTCAGGACAATCCCCCATCCCGATTCAGCGCCGTTCACCGCGGCGGCCGCAGCCAACGACTCCGCCAAAGCGACCTGCACATGCGGGACAATGGTCGTTTCCACGGTGCCGCCGTTGGTCGGACGCCCATGGGCAATCTTCTCGGCGAGTGTCATGTGCCGATCATAACTGCCGTTCTTTCCGCGCAGAGTCGAATCGTACAGATACTCTAGCCCTGCAAATCCCCTCGTAATCTCCTGGATCGGATACTCGATGCACCCGACGACATGGACTGCGTTGCTGCCAAGCGGATAATCGCGACACTGCTTCGGTTCGAGAATCAATCCGTACCGTTGACTCATCCGCAGCGACTTGCAGGCGTCGACGATCTTCGGCGTCGCGTCGTCCAGGAGCTTGATGTACCGCGAGTCGGTCCGGACATACTGATTGGACACGAACGCCTCCGGCAGTCCCAGACAATCGGCAACGACCCGATAACACTCCTGTGTCGACTGCCCGGCCTCCACGCGAAGCATCCGGGGATCGAGCCTGACCTGGAAACCCTTGCGGGTACGAGCCAGCAGAGATCCGTCCGCGGCGAGGATTTCGCCTCTTTTCGCCTTGATGCCGAACTCGCCGAGGTCGCTAGTGTTCGGCGGCGGCTCGCTAAAGTGGAACCGGTACTGTGCGATCCTGCAGATGCCACACGCATACAGGGCGAAGACGGCGCACCAAAACGCGCCGACAGCCATTCCGAACTTCCACGAGCCAGACGCCTCGTCCTCCTCGCGCAAGAGCGAAAAGACGATGCCAAGGCCGATCCAGAACACCAGCGCCCCCGTTCCGCCGTAGCCGACGAGCACCAATGAAAAACCGCAGACCGGCAACAGACCGACACATTGGAAAAGACTGTAGAACGCCGGGAACAACAGGCCCACGCCCCAAAAAAGCAGGAACATTCGCCGAGAGGAATCCCCGACGCGCTTCCAGACCGAAGTCAGCAGCATTCCCAACGCGCCGAAGAGCGCGCAGACGGCCAGCGGAAACCACCGTCCGAAGAGAATCGCCGAAGCCGACGCCATCGCGTCATTCGTCCGGCACGGCAGATAGTGAAGACTCAAGCCCGAACCGCCGAACCACTGCGACGCATGAAAGGCCGCCTTCATCTGGTAGGAAGCGTAGACGCTGGGGGACGATTCGGCCATCGAAAGCCACGCCACGAACCGCGCGAGACGGTTGGTATTGCACAGAAGAAGACCGATGAAAACGCATCCCAGCAAACCAAACGACAGGAAGACCATCCACGGCTTCACCCGCTTCTTCGCGCACAGCCACGCCGCAAACAACGCCAGAACGAGAACGAGAAGCGTCCGAACATTGACCTTGAAGAACCCCAGGTCCACCCACCGGCAGGAGCCATGGATCGGGTGCCCGAAAGCGACGCCCCAAACCGCCAGCGCGATCCACCCCAGCATCAGCCAGGGCGCGGACTTCTGCCACCAGTTCCAACGCATCAGCGACGCGCCCGCGAAGAGGACAATCCCCAGCGCATTCCATAGAACCTGCCGCTGGAACAGCACATGCTGCCCAGGACCATGCACCCACTCCATCGGACAATTCCAGCAGAACCAGCACCCCATCGCCGCGAGTACAATGGAAACCGCCAACAGACCGATTCTCGTCATCATTTTACTTTCCTTTTTTACTCCTCACATTTGAGGGACACGAGTCCCCCCGTCCATTATACGCGGCACCATGCGAAAATCTTACAAGAAATCTTTTGTAAATTCATCCCCATGGCCAGACCGCTCTTTAACCCTTGTCAAATAGTGTCCTCGTTGCCGCGGGCTTCTAACAGGAGGAGAAGCGCCTCTTCAATCTCTCCTGTCTCCTGGCTCCATCCCTCCTGCTTGATGCCCGCAGCAGCGATGTCAAATGGGAAACGACCTTGCATACAATTTGACAAAGCGCACCGTCCCAACCATCGCCACACAATCCGTGATGCCGGCAAAGGCCCGGAGATCGTCGTCGACGTCAATCCGTCTGCGGTCGTCGACTTTCACCGATCTCGCTTCCCGCTTCAACCGTTCGCGCATCGCCGATTCCTCGACATCGTCGATGCTTGACGAAACGTATTCATCGAACACTTCCTTCGGGATCAAATCCAAACATCGCTCATGGATATCGGAAACCAGATATACCTCCCTTGGCCTACCCATCGCCTCATACCATTCAAGAGGGATGGACAACGTACCGCCTTCATCAACTTTAACATCGAATCGACCTATCAGTACAAATTTCGATTTCATTTTACAGTCCAATCATTACGCCTGAATCTTAAAAAAACGGTCAGAGCATCTACATCGCCCCTTCATAACAAAGCCGGTTGCAAAACTCGGGCGACGGTCGTCACGTCGTCCTTGATTCTCGCGGCATATTTGAGCTCGTCGATGCGCTCGAACAAAGGTTGCCCATATCCGAAATACGCCTGCGCATGATCAAGGCTGCCATCTTCCTTGAAATCCAGGGCATTGCAAAGGCGATCCGCAATTTTGACGGGCAGGATCTCGACGGGGGCCGTATCGGCGACTTTCTTGATGTACTCCGCCTTGAGCCGCCCGTAATCGGGATGTCCCGACGGCACTCCCGGCCTGAACGTCAACTGGCGGATGCCGTCAAGGACGCGAGGCCCAAGCTCGCTACAGACCCGCAGGATTTCCGACTCAGGCATGTCCGTGTCTTCCAATACGTCATGTCCCCACGCAACCGCCAGAGTCACCGCATCGTCCGTCTCGGTGTAGCCCCAGCTCTTCAACCTGCTGACGACCGCATGCGGGTGAACGATATACGGCACGTTCCCCGGCCCGTCACGATTCACCCCGTTATGGGCTATCATCGCCAATTTTGCCATTCTTTCAACAACGTTCATTGGGAAATACCTGTACTTGATCTTGAAGAGAACATAATCCTGTCAAAAACACATCGACACATCACTTGACATCAGAACACCATCCGTATGAACGGCACCCAACTTCTCGATTCTTTGTCTTTTACCAGATTAAGGATTCCAACTTGCGTCGAAAATCCCCTGGTGATCTCCGAAAAATTAAAAAGGCCTAACTGGAACTCCGAATACTTGGAACAAGACTTCTGCTTGATGACATTCCACAGTCCGACTTGGGCAATCGTCGACTCGTTGGCAACAGCATAATTCCAGACACCCATCTGCGCACCCACTCCTGCTGGAGCCAAATACATTACATTCGCCAACCCCATTTGTACAGAAGTACCGTCAAACGACAGGTTCTGCAAATTCCATAGGCCCAATTGCAAACCCAGGCTAGAAGCATTGAAGTTGACAACCCCAATCTGGGCTCCAAAGACATTGTCGTCAAGAACCCCTTGCTGAAAAAATGAAATGCAATTGACGACGCCAACATCAATGCCTTTGTGATCGAAAACAGAATTAACACCCCCCACTATCAAACCCAAGCCACCAGAACTGCTGTTCCACAGTCCACAGCCGATGCCCGTGGTCGCATTACCATCTTCAAGATCCAGCAAAACAGCATTAACCCCATAAACATGGTTCTCATCCCGGTACTTCCAACCCAATCCATTATACCCGAAAATACCGACTCTGCCTCCATACAGGATCCGACCTACAGCGCTAAAACGACTGTACCCTAAGTCAAGTGCAGCCTCCCTGCCAATCGCCTCCGTTCGGACTTCTGCCAAGGCGAAAGACATAAGCCCCACCATCGCGGCCGTTACCACAAAAAATCGTAAATTCATAACAATCCTATCTCTTCGAACCTTTAACCCGAGTATCCCATTCGAATTTGAAGGGATGTCGTTTAGTGTTGCTTTTCAGGAAGGTTTCGGATAACCTACCAGATTGTAAAAAATCCAAAAACAACGATGACATTATACCCTATTATCTATCACACAGTCAACACCATACCGACTTGGAGGTTCCCCAAAATTTTTTCCGCTGGCGAGGCGTTGCGGAGGTCTGCGCGGTTTTGAACCAAATTCAGAAAAAGAGAGTCGCCTTTCGAGTCTGATCTTCGCTATAATACGAAGTGCTAAACACCAAACAGAAAGGCGACGCCATGTATGATACCACAAT
>JAZUGW010000050.1:0-3440 GCA_045641465.1 Kiritimatiellia bacterium
GGTCCCGAACCGTCGTCTTGCACCGGTGGAGGCAGGAATAGGGGAACGGGGACGAAGGGAGAGAGGGGACGAGGGGAGAGAGGGATTGTTATTTACCTTCGAAGAAGTCGACCACGCGGTGCCAATCCTTTCGGTCCACAAAACCGTGCGGATGGTGGTTGCAGCCGGGACGCACGATGACCTCGATCTGTCCGCCGGCTTCCTTGAAACGCGGAATGAAGAGCAGCGCGTTGTCGGCCGGCGGCACAACTGTATCCTTGTCGCCGTACATGAACAAGACGGGGATCTTCGCCTGGGCGATCGGCTTCGCCCGATTGACCGGCATCGACGGCTTGTCCTTCCAGTTCTCTCCCTTCTTCGTATACTTCCACGCTTCCTTGACACTCTTCCAGCCAAGCGGATTGAACGCGCCGAAGTTCAACACCGGATTGTCGAGATAGACCTTGCCGACACATTCTGGATAGCTCGAGGCGAAGCGCGTGCTATAGAAACCGCCCCAGCTCATACCGATGAGATTCGCCTTCGGCTGGAAACCGAGCGGCCCCGTCACGAATTCATAGAAGTCCTTCGCCCGCTTGACGCCCGCATCGTTCATAATGTGCGTCCAGTCATCGAGATACATATAGTGATAACCGCGCGCAAGCGCGTCCTTCTGGCCCGTACCGTCGGCAAAGGCACCCGGCCACTTCATCACCCAAATCCACTTGCCGGGCTGGACGGGACCCGTCGGCTCGACGATCCACGCCAATTCACCCTGGAACATAAACTGAACACGACGGCCGCCCAGGAAGCGATCCACCTTCTTCACCTGATAGCCCGCCTTCGTGACTTTCGCCTCCAGCGTCTCCTTCGCGGCTACTGTCGCCGCAGGCACCGGTGCCGCCGTTTCCGCAGCCGACACGACGCTCACACCGATCAAACCAATAACCAAACCCAAAAACAGTTTTTTCATCTCTTGTATTCCTTTATGAGAACAACGGCCGCGAATCCGCCTAAGCGGGTCCACGGCCGTTCATCCTGCCTTAACTTACCTCATTTGCGCTTAGTCGCCAAAGAGGATGTTCAGAAGACCGCGGCGACGCGGCGGCGGGGGCGGCGGCGGCACAACAACAGGCTGCGCCACGACCGGCTGCGTGACAACCGGCTGCGTGACGACCGGCGTTGTCACCACAGGCGTCGTCACAACCGGCGTCGTCACGATCACCGGCGGAGGCGTGAGGTGGTAGCCGCCATTGTAGCAATAGTTGTAGCCGTCGAAGTAGTAGCCTTCGCCGTAGTAGTACGCACCGTCAATCGTATAGTTCCACGGAGTGGCGATCCACTGCCACGCATAGAGCGCACCCGCCATCAGCGGCGGAATCGCCGGACGGGCCCAGAAGCGCGCACCGTGCGGACGATTGGCATGGAAACCCGTATGATGCGGCGGCGTCGACCACACGCCAGCGCCACGCATGCCCATCTTGTGGTGGGACGCCGAAAAACTCTTCGGCGGCGTGTGATGCACAGGTTTCGGTGCCGGACGGGCCGCAGGACGGGCAATCGGTTTCGGAGCCGGACGGGCTGCCGGACGCGCCACCGGTTTCGGGGCCGGACGCGCTGCCGGTTTCGGGGCCGGACGCGCCGCCACCTGACGCGGCGGCGGAGCCTTACGCTGCTGGGGCTTCTGCGGCGGAGCCGCGACAATGCCCATCGATGCCACGAGGGCGCAAGTAAATAGCAATTTCTTCATTAGTTAGTTCTCCTTTGAATGATTCACAATAATGTTATCAAAAAAACGGGCAGAACGCAAGTATCTCAAACATCGGTTGATGATGTTTAAACGTATTAGCGATCAGTCCCGCGTAGTTGTCAGATGTCAGGGCGTAACGGGAGCTGGCGTCGGAACCACCACAGGCGCGGGCGGCGGCTGCAACCGCACGGCCGCTTCAAGAATGGCGTTTCGACGAAGCGGCGCCGGCAGATCTTCCAGGATGGACGTCCACGCCGAAAACGCCGCATCCGCCACATCCTCGTCGGCATCGCCGATGAAGTAGACCAGTTCATTCACGCACTTGCGTCCCTTGTCCTCCAAAGCATCGACCATCGCCTCGCGGATGGCCGGATTCGGCGACAGACGCGCCTGTGGCAAAAGTGCCAACAGTTCACGCCCTTCCGCTTCCTCGATTGCCTCGAGCAGACGACGCTCCTGCGGCGGCATCTTCGGCACATGCACACGGCGTTCCCCCCGTGGCGGACGCCGACGCGCGACAGCAGGTCCCTTCTTCGCCGGACCCCGCTGTTCCACCCGAGGTCCCTGCGCCGGTTTACGTCCAGCCGGGGCCTCCTTCGGCGCCGCTTCCACACAGCAGCACGCCAGAGCCATCAATGCCGTCATCATCATCTTGTTCATTTTTCCCTCCTTGCTTTTGTTAATCAACTCTGTGTCTCGAGAACCTTTTTTGCGCGCCAACCACCCCAAATGAACGGACGCCACGGCGGGATGTTCCGTACGACTTTCACCACCTGATCGTTCTTGTCAAGGAAAGTCGCGTCAATCGGGAATCGCATAAAGAACGTGTGGATGGCATTGCAACGCAGGATGAGCAAACCCGTGCCGGGCGCAAGAGACTTGCGTCCGATGAGACCACGCGCACGCTGGAAGAAACTTTTCGCCACTTCCGCCCGCACGCCCTGAATCATCACCTGCTCCATCTCGGATTTCCCTTCCGCATTCTACATTTCCCGTTTTCCGGTTTTCATTTGAACAATCCCATCAGCTGTTCGACCGTCAGCGATTCGCCCTTTGCATTCTCCAGCAGATCGGCGCTGACAGCCCGCTTCGACTCGTGCAGATCAAGGATACGATCTTCCACCGTATCTTCCGCAACCACACGATAGACCGTCACCGGCAATCGCTGGCCGATACGATGCGCCCGGTCCGCCGCCTGGTCTTCAACCGCAGGATTCCACCACGGGTCGAGCAGGACCACATAGTTCG
The DNA here is from genome assembly GCA_045641465.1 of Kiritimatiellia bacterium. Classification (GTDB taxonomy): domain Bacteria; phylum Verrucomicrobiota; class Kiritimatiellia; order RFP12; family UBA1067; genus RUG572. The sequence continues at coordinate 2,978 of JAZUGW010000050.1, forward strand.
CCGCCGTGAGATTGAGTCCCGTTCCGCCCGCCTTGAGCGAAATGAGGAAGAAATCCCCGTCTCCTCTCTGGAAGGCATCGACGGCGGCAAGGCGCTCCGCCGGCGACGTGGATCCATCGAGATAGCGATACGTCCACGCACGATCTTCAATCGCCTCACGCACGATGGCGAGGAAGTCCACGAACTGGCTGAATACGAGCGCGCGGTGTCCGCCCTCGCGCAGGTCGCCCAGCAGTTCCATCACGGCCTCGAGCTTCGCGCCCGTCATCGAGTCCGGGAACACGAGCGACGGATGGCAGCAGAAACGGCGCAGACGCATCAAGGCCGCCAATACGGAGATGCGATTCGTCTCTTCGCCCTTCTCCTTCAAGGACGCCAACGCGTCCACACGGCACGCCTCGTATTGCGCCCGTTCCTCGTCCCCCAGTTTCACACGCAACGTGACTTCGGTCTTCTCGGGCAG
>JAZUGW010000051.1:0-15887 GCA_045641465.1 Kiritimatiellia bacterium
TTGTTGATAAGATTATACCACAATCGGCTCAGATTGTGGTAAACTATCCGTCACCCATCCAAAGGCCCCTGTAGCTCATCTGGACAGAGCAGCTGCCTTCTAAGCAGCGGGTAGTGAGTTCGAGTCTCGCCAGGGGCGCCAATCGAGGACGGTCCACCGTCATTCGAGCGTGACGGTGCCGATGAGATGCTTGTCCTTCGGCTTGTCGAGACGCAGGGTGAGGATCTGGCGCTTTTCCTGCGCCGTACCCCAGTCGGTGTAGACCGTGGCGGTCACGCACGTCGCCCCTGTGAGCGAGGTCTGGTGCGAGGCGTAGTAGTTGCTCATCACCTTGTAGTCGCCCTTCGCGCATTCTTTCCGCAGGTACTCTTCCGGACCATACCCCGTCGTCACGTCTTCGGAGACGAACCCGCCCGCCGACGTGCGGCGATGGCCATAGAAGGCCTCTTCACCCTCGGCCTCCAGCACGTGCAGGTCGATGTCGGTTTCATCGGCATCCCAACTGAGCACAATGCGCAACTTGAGCGGCAGGTCGCGCCGATAGGCCGCGTCAAGTTCCGGGGCCTTCGGCGCTACATCCCAGGTCTGCGCGTCGCACCAGGCCAGAAGACCGTTGAGCTCTTCCAGGGCGACGATCGAGGTCTGCATGTCGTTCGAACGGCGGCCGCTCTGGCGTGTCGACGGCAGGAAGGCCGCTTCCTTCAAGAGCGTCATCGCCTCTTCCAGATCCTTCACCGAACGCGTCTCTTTGCCGCGTTCCATCAGCACGAGCGCGAGATCGCGCCGACTCTGCGTCTCTTCGCCGCGCATCCGCAGCACATGGCGGAACACCCGCACCGTTTCGTCGAACGCACCCGCCTCGCGCAGGCGCCATCCCATCGTGCGCCACAGGGCCGCATCCTCGAGCTTCATCTCCGCCAGGTTCGAGATGATGCGAAGGCCCAGGGCCTGTTCGCCCGCCTTGAAGAACCATCCGGCACAATCGAGGAAGAATGCCGGCGACTTCGCGTAGGTTGCGCGTTCCTTCAGGTAGACGGCATAGGTCTGTCCCTTGTCGGCCGACTTGAGGGCCTCGATGTACGGCATCTTCGGATCCCACTTCGCGAGCGCCACCGACGCCTTCGGCCCCTGGGCATTCGCCAACGCACGCGGCGACGGCATCGGTGCCTCGGCAGCCATCTGCATGGGAACCCCGGCATCCTCATCGACAATCGTCCTCCCCGACCACCGACGCCGCCGCGGCGGCGCACCGGTCAGATGCGGCGGCGGCGCATCTTCAGCCATCCGCGCCACCAGATCGACCCGTCCATCAGGCGCCACCACGGCACGACGTTCCAGTCCATTGCTCGCGCGCCTAGCCGAGCTCGCAACCATTGCCCCTGACTCTTCGAAGACGCCGCTCCGCGGTGTCTTGCGCGGCGGAATCGGGTTCTTCCACCAGGTCACACGTTCCTCCCACAGACGCAGCAACGCCTGTTCGTGTTCAGCTTTCGCCCGCTTTGCGGCAATCGGATCGTCCATCGCCGCACGCAGCTTCGCCCATTCGGCGTGAATCGCCAGCTCCTTCGGCGGTTCCAGCTTGTTGTCGAGCCACTGCTGCACGCTTTCCAGTACGAGAATCGATGTCACCGGACTCGCCACCCCGTAGGCGCGCCCGAGCGCGAGAAATTCATCCTTGCGGGCTTCCGCCTGTGTCGACAGCTCGTCGATGCGATTGGCCGCCCAGGCCGTGGCCAGGAGCTTGGACGCAGGGACTGTCCCCTTGTCGAGCTTCGCCACTTCTTCCGCCGGCAGCTTGCGAACCACGCACGAGCGGGCGGTCTGCTTGCGCAACGGCAGCACGAAGGACGGATCGCCTGCGAGATCAGGCGCCTGTTCGGAGAGCGTGTCGAGTTCATCCGAAAAGACCACCTTCTTGACTCCGGCCTTCACCGCCACGCTTTTCACCCACGAAAGATCGGTACCGCCATCATACTGCACCGCATCGATCGCCGCCAGCAGTTCCTTGCGCGATGTGAAGGCGACCGGTTTTTCCGGCACGTTGCGGAACACAACGAGCTGCCAGTCACCCGTCTCGGGTCCGCTTGCCACCAGCTCGCGCGCCGCCGCATGGGCCTCGCCGGCGAAGGACGCCGACGCGTCCCAGAAGATCCAGCAGGTCTGCGGCAGCTTGAATGCCTCTTTCTGCGCCGCCGCCACGACCGGCTTCGCCTCGAAGAACGACTCGCCGTCACGTTCGACGCGCGTCGGCGTCTTCTCGGTCACGGCGTTCGGCACAAGACAAGTCACCGTCGCCTTGCGCGGCGTATTCGGCACGAGCGGGAAGATGCGCGTCTTCCAGAAATTGCCCCGTACATGCTCCACGAGGCCCGGGTCCACCCCTTTGCGCATTTCGTTTTCAAACGCCACACGCGCCGCCTCTTTCCCCACTACGGCACCCGGCACCATCTCGCCGTTGATCTCAAGCGCATAGCCGCACACCGCGCCGCCTTCCGGCACGGGGAACTGCAGTTCGCCCGTCATCGTACGTCCGTTCGGATTCGTAAAGGTGAACGTCGTGCGTTCAAAACGATAATAGGCGTTCGACTCGACGGTCTCAACCGAAGTCTTGACCTCGATCTCCTTTTCATTCGTACGAAGATCTTCCACCACGATGACAGGATGCGGACGCGGCACGGGGGGTGGTGGCAGCGGCACTTTCGCCTCCACCATCAACCCCGTCAACATCGACAAAGTCCAAGCCAACTTTTTCATCGTCTGCTCCTTTCGTTTGGAAAACACTTCTTCTACCTATTAGGCGCACCGCGCGTCAAAATCTTACACGCGGTGCGCGATTTTCCGGAAACTTTAGCGGACGCCCCACTTCTCATTCGGCTTGTCGCCCATCCAGAGTTCGAGCGTTCCACCCTTCAAGAGCTTCTTGGCCGGGAACGTGAAGGACGTCAGCTCTTCGCCGTTGAGACACGCCTTCTGAACGTACATGTTGAGCCGCGACGCACCATGGGCCTTGACCGTGAAGGTCTGACCGCGTCCGTAGCGGCCGCCGAGGTCGATCACCGCCTCTTCGTAGAGCGGGCTTGCAATTTCGTAGATCGGCTCGACGCGGCAGCCGCCGTCGGTCTGGAAGAGGCCCAGCGACGCCATCACCAGCCACGCGCTCATCTGGCCCTGGTCCTCATCGCCAAGCCACGCATTCGCATTGCCATAGCCGTAGTAGCGTTCGAGAATCGAACGGGACCACTTCTGCGTCTTCCACGGCTGGCCCACCCAGTTGTAGAGGAACGCGAAGTGCATGGTCTGCTGGTTGCCCTGCACCACGGGATAGAGTTCGTAGCGTTCGTTCGGCGCATTGTAGCGCATCTCGCAGGCCCGCGGGAAGCCCCAGTCGAGACGCTCGATGAAGCGGTCGCGGCCGATCCACTCGGCCAGCGCCGGGACATCCTGCGGCACAAAGTAGGTCAGCTGCCAGGCGTTTCCTTCCGTGTACTGTCCCCAGCCGCCCGCATGGATCGGATCGAAGTTCTTCGCCCACTCGCCCTTCTTGTTGCGCAGATGGCAGTAGCCGCTCTCGCGGTTGACGGCATTCTTCCACCAATAGCCGCGCTCGCCGAACGTCTTCGCCACATCCATCGCGCCGATCGCCTGCGCGAACTGGCCGACCGTCCAGTCGTCGAAGCTGTATTCCATCGAGTTCGAGAAACCGCGGAAATCGCTCGGCACATAGTGGTACTGGAGATACGGCACGAGCTTGTTGTTGCCCGCACGGCCCACGCCCACGTTCTGGGCGGGCGTCGTTTGCATCTTCACAAAGGCTTCGAGCAGTTTCTTCGGCTCATACGCGTGAATGCCCATCTGCCAGGTGGACACCATCAGCGGGATCTCGTGTTCCGCCACCATCACGGGGATGTACTTCATGCCCGCCGGACCCTTCGCGAGCCAACCGGCGGCGTTGTACATCGCCATCTGGCTCTTCGTCCAGCGCGCGCTCCATTCCGGTCCGATGAGGTTCCACACCTGGTTGAGGTTCCAGAACGTGTTCCAGAACGCGTCGCAGCCCATCGCGCGCGCATCAGGATCGTCCAGCTTCGCCACCTTGTCGAGCGGATCCATCCACCGCCCGTCCACATCGTTGAAGGTGTTGCGCGAGCAGAAGGAACGATACATGTTCGAGTAGAAGCGCTTCTTCTCGCGCGCGTCGGATGTCTTGATCTGAACGCGTCCGAGCAACTTGTTCCAGGTCTCGACATTCGCCGCGCGCACCTCTTCGAAGTTCCAGCCGAAGGGCTTGACGACCTCGGTGGCAAGGTTGTTCGCCGCACCCGCACGATCGACATAGGAGATCGCCGTACGCAGCTGCACCACCGTCGCCTTCTCGCCGTTCGGCTTGAACTCGGCCCAGCAGCCGAAGTTCTTCGGCGCCTTGCACTGCTGCTTCGTCCCTGTCCACGCCTGATTCGACGCCCAGCCGCCGAAGGCGGCGATTTCGTGGTCGAACTCCGCCACGAAATGAACCGTATACGCCTGGTCGCGTCCGCCCCACGCATGCTTCGTGACCTGGCGGATGCTGCCTTCGATGCGCGAGCCGTTCACCTTCTCGATCACGCAGTCGCCCAGCACGTAGTTGTACTCGGCCGGGATCAGGAAGTCGAGCATCACACGCGGTGTCGCACCCGCCGGATACGTGTAGCGCTGGAAGCCGCAGCGGTCCGTCTGCGTGAGCTCGGCACGGATGTTGTAGTCCGCCAGCGTCACGGCATAGTAGCCGGCCTCGCTCACTTCCGTCGCCTTGTCGACGTAGGAACGATAGCCATCCGCATGGCCGGCGATTTCCGAGGGATTGCCGATCTTCGTCTTGAGCGGCCCCGTCACCGGCATCGTCCCGAAGCCCGCCATCGTCCATTCGTGGATGTGGCTGAAGCAGCCCACGCTTTCCAAGATCACCTCGTAGCCGCCCTGCCAGCGGGCACGTTCGTTGTCCGGACCGAGCTTCACCATCGAGAACGGCGTCCAAGGCCCCGGTGCGAGCATCCAGCGGCTATGGCCCGTGCCCATGCGCGTATCCACATAGCTCGCGACGCCACGTGAGACCACGGGCGAACGTTTGGCGAGACCGCTCTGCGCGAGTTGCCCGTCGACGAACACCTTGTACGAATGCTCCTCCACCTGTGCACGGACCGGGTCCGGCATCGGCACTTCAAACGAATAGGCGCCTTTCTCGACAATCTGCTTGAAGGCGGGCTTTCCGTCAATCTCCACCACGACTTCGGGCTTGCCGTCGAGATGCTCCACATCGACGAGCAACGGCTGCTTTTCATCGACGAGGTACCGTCCCTCCGTGACGTTGCGCACATAGGCGCCCTTGTGGCCCGTCACGACTTTCGCGTCCTTCGGGCCCTCCAGGCGGATGTCGTCGAAAATCGCCCAACTGTTTTCAATCGACGTGATCATCACCTCGTTCGCCCCGGCGCGGATCTCGTCCGCCGCAAGCGGAATCGCGAGTTCCATCGGCTTCGCCTTCGAGAAGTCGCCCTTGGAAATCGTCTCGTCGCCGCCGATGCCTTTCGCCAGCTTGAACTTGTGCGACTTGCCGTTCACGCGCACCTTCAGCACGGGCGGCTCGCGCGAATGCACGCAGGCGAAATCGATCACCAGCTTCCACTCGCCGGCCGTCGTTCCCTTGGACGCCAGATCGAACAGGATGTTGACCTGCTGCGCCCGGTCGCCCGCCGGGTGGCCGGAACCCGCCCACTTGTCCTTAATGCCCGGCAGCACATAGGGGAAGTCCACCTTGGGATTGGACGTTCCCACCAGGAACCATTTGTCCTCCCATCCGAAATCCTGCTTGAGGAAGTCGGCATATCCGCCCGGTGCGAGCGCGAACTCGTTGCCCGTACCGTCCTTCGTACCGATCTGCCAGACGACCTCGGCAGAAGCCCCTGCCGCCAGCGCCGCAAGGGCGAATGTCATCAGACTCTTCTGGAAAACTTTCATTGCCATTTCCTTTCTTGCGTTCTTGTTAAATGCCGATTACTCTTTCACACGTACCTCCAACACGCCGGCCGACTGGCCAGGACGCGCGGTCACACAAATACGGAAGGTTTCGCTTTCGATCGCGGCGGGGAATGTCGCCGTGGAGAAACCGTCCATCACCGTCGTATAGGTGGCGTCTTTCACATCCGTCCACGGAAGGCCGGGGAAGAGACGGCTCTGCACCTTCCAGCTCGCCGGCAGCGAGCACTGGCCACGTCTGACATGGCGGTCGTCGAACCAATAGACCTCGACGCCCTTCACCGGACGGCGCATCGGCAATTCGAATTCGATCCAGTCCGTCTTGCCAAGATGCGGCCAGAACGAGAACCGGCGAATCGATTCATCGGCCGAGCTCGCCGGCAACTTGCCGTCGAAAAGCGCCTCCACCGTGTCGAGATGCCAGCAGTGCGAGGCCCGCGCAATGATGCCTTGGCTGTTGCCGCTCGCCGCTTCGCGGCTGACGGGGAACCACGTCTGCATCTCGCCCGCGCCACGATGGCACCACGCGAAGAACGGTACGAGGGTGAGTCCGCCGCCCTTCACGGCGACCATCTTCGTACACGCGATCTCGATCGGCGCCGTGGTGAATGTCACTTCGGGCGGCAACACGGCATTGAACGCCTTGCCGTTGTTGTCCACGCCCTCCGCACAATAGACGAGCGGACCGCGCTCGACCGCCAGACGGCCGCGATCGAGCACGACCCGATCATCCGCCTTGATGCGCTTCACCTCCATCGGCAGCACGAGCTCGACGACATCGCCCTTCTTCCACGCACGGCCCGCCACAGTGAGGAATCCGTCACGCCCGGGGATACCGTTCATCGCCCGCCCGTTCACCGTCAGGCACACCTCCATCGCCCGCGACGGCTTCGTCTGGGTGTAGAGTCCACCCGGCGTCGGCACGCCCCGCGCCCAGCCCGGGATGCGGACCTTGAGATTGAACACATCGCCGTCTTTCGCCGGATTCACCACGAGCTTCATCGTCCCGTTCCACGGGTAGTCCGTCGTCTGCACGAACTTCACACGCCCGAGATCCGCCTCGCTTGTCAGGAAGAAATTCCAGTAGTAGGTGTTCTTCGCCGCATGGAACGCAAACGTCCAGTTGATGAGCTGCGGAATGAAGCGGACGACATTCGGCGGACAGCACGCGCAGCCGAACCACTTCGACCGTTTGTACCCGCCGCGGCTCGCCATCGGATTGGGATAGAAGAACTCGTCGCCCGCGATCGAGATCGAGCAGAGCGAACCGTTGTAGGCGATGCGTTCGATGAGGTCGAGATATTTCGCATCGCCCGACCGCAGGAACAGACGCTGGTTGAAAAGCGCGTGCGCAATCGCCGCACACGTTTCCAGGCACACGTGGTCGTTCGGCAGATCGTAGGCAGGACCGAACCCTTCGATTTCCGGACGCGCCCCCACACCGCCGCTCAGATAGAGCTTCTTCGTGACGATGTCGTTCCACAGCGCGTCGACCGCCTCCAGAAGGCCCTTGTCATCCGCCAGCACGCCCGCTTCGCACATGCCCGCATAGAGGTAGCATGCGCGCACGGCATGACCCACCGCCTCATACTGTTCGCGCACCGGCTTGTGGTCCTGATAGTACGGACGATTGTTCGGGAAGCCCCGCTTGACTTCGCCGACGCGCGCCTCCTTCGGCAGGCCGCGCATGCCGAGCAGATCGATCGCCAGCTCAAGATAGGCGCGCTTCCCCGTCGCCCGATAGAGCTTGCAGAGCGCGAGTTCCACTTCGGGGTGTCCCGGCAGGAAGCGAATCTGATTGGCCCCCGTACCGAATGTCGTGCGCATCATATCCGCCGTACGGCAGACCGCCTTGAGCAGATGGTCGCGTCCCGTCGTTTCATAATGCGCCACCGCCGCCTCGATGAGATGGCCCATGCAGTAGAGTTCGTGCGCATCATCGCAGTACCAGCGGTGATTCCCCACGCGTTCGTGCCGGTCGCCGAGCGTCCGCGCCGTGTAGATGTAGCCATCCGGCTCCTGCGCCCAGATGAACTTCTTCGCGAGGTCTTCCAGCGTCGCCTCGTCGGCCGCATCCGGGTGGTGCGCCAATTCGTAGGCCATGCCTTCGGCTACCTTGTAGACGTCGGAGTCGTTGAAGAACGTGCCGCGGAATTTTCCATGCGCTTCGCCGTGGATCTTCTTACCCGCGTTCACAAAGTTCGAGATGCGACCCGACCGTTCGCTCTGCTGCAAATTCGCCCGCGCCGTCACCAACCGGTTCGTCGCCTCACGCGCGGCCCAGAATCCGCCCGTCGCCCGCACCGTCCCCATCTTCGGTAGGACAATCGGGTAGTCTCCCGCCAACGCCACCACTCCTGCACAAAAGGCCACAAGGCCCACGATCTTCTTCATGTCTGTTCTCCTTAAATTCTGATCACATTCATTCAAACCGATACCCCTGTCCGTAGACCGAGCGGATCCGCACGCCATCGGCATCGAGTTTCTTGCGCAACCGGCTGATTGCCATCGACAACGTCGACTCGTCGCCCTTGAAGTCAAGTCCCCAGAACCGGGTCAACAAAAAGTCCCGGGACATCAATTCGCCCGGATGCTGCTTGAAATAGCGCAGCATTTCAAGTTCGCGCACGAGCAGGTCCACACATCGCCCGGCCGGCGACACGAGACACGGCCGCGTCACATCCACACGCCATGTGCCAAAGGTGAACGCCATCTCCTCCGGCAGGGGATCCAGCGCCCGCCGCAGGCGCGCAAGGAGAGAGGCAATCCGCGCCAGCATCACCTCCTGCGAACTCGTCTTCGAAATGTAGTCGTCCGCGCCGAGGGAGATGCCCCGCAATTCGTCCGCATCGCCGTCCTTCGCCGTCAGAAAGACGATGGGGACCGACTTGTCGATTTCCCGAACTGTCCGGCAGACGACATACCCGTTTCTTTTCGGCATCATCACGTCGAGGAGAAGAAGGTCCGGACGACGCCGCTCGAACTGCTCCAGCGCCGCCACGCCATCGGCGACGGCCCGTACCGTGTAGCCTTCGCTTTCCAGCAGCACGGTCAGTCCTTCGCGTAGTGTCGCGTTATCTTCGGCGAGCAGAATTTCCATCGTCCCCTCCCTAGATGCACCCCAGCGAATTGATGAACGGGAAGAGCACGCCGTGCGCGATGTCGTCGTTCATCCGGTGGCCGCCCTCGAATGTCTGCGACATGCCCGGATAGTAGTGTTCAAAGGTCGAACGCGCCAGCGCGGAGATTTCGTCTTCGGTTCCGAAGAGCCCGTGGCAGAAGATCTGGTCGACCTCGTCGAGGCCGTCGAACTGATGCGCCTCCATCTCTGCGAAGTGGGCGATGATGTCCTTTGTAATCTGAAAGGTGAGCGCCCCGTCCTGACGCGGGTTGAACCACTTGTGGCGTCCGACCGAGACGATCGAGTAGAGCTTCGACATTTCAAAATAGGGATTCACGCAGATGCGCTCGAATCCCCGCAGCTGCTGCGCGTACATGCCCCCCATCGACGTGCCGACAATCAGCGCGGGCTGCTCCTTCTCGGCCAACGCCTTCAGCATCGGCAACGCCTCGGCCGGATCGACCGGGATGTCCGGCGCAAGAACGATCACCTTGTCGGTCTTCCGCTTCTCCCAGTATTCATGCCGCAGCAGATCCACCGTGCCACTCGACCCGGAGGATCCAAACCCGTGCAAATAGAGAATCTTCTTGTGTTCTTCCGATGCCATTCCCATTTCCTTCACCAGTCTGACCGTGCGCGCAAGGACACGAACGGGACCTCTCCCTGCGGATCGCCGAGGACGAGATGGTCAAGCAAATCGATGCCCACGACCTCGGCCACCTCCCGCAGGCGTTTCGTCAACGTCACGTCTTCTGCGCTCGGCGTCGGATCGCCCGTCGGATGATTGTGCGCCACCATCACGCCGCGCGCATTCCAGCGGATCGCCTCGCGAAACACCTCGCGCACATGGACGCTCATGCTGTCGCGCGTACCGCGCGCAATGTGCACCGGCTCGCAGATCGGATGGAAACGCGTGTCGAGCGGCAGCACGAAGAAATTCTCCTGCGTGTCCTCGCGGACGAACACCGTACGAAAGACTTCATAGGCGTCCGGCGCGCGGCGAATCGTCCGTCGGCGCAAATCTTCGGGCGAGAGGCGCAACACGCGGGCGCCGAGTTCGAACGCCGCCGCCAACTCAAGACACTTGACGTGTCCCAGGCCGCGAATCGCCCGCGTCGGATGTCGCTCGTTGTAGGCCGCAATGCGCGTCTCGAGCATGCGCCAGTCGCTCACGAGCAATTCTTTCAAGCCACCAAAGGCCGCCAGCAGCCGTCGCGCCAATTCAAGGACGTCACAGCCGACGGTCCCGGTCTTCAGCAGGACCGCCAGCAGCACCTCGGGCGACAGCTCGCGCAAAGAAGCCGCGCGCTCCATCAGTTCGCGCGGTTTCAGTTCACCAGATCTCTGTTTGAAATCACTTGGCATTGCACGTGGGGAACTTCGTGACCGTCGGTTCCGGGAACGGCTGCTTGATCACCCAGCTCGTCCCCAGACGCGCGCCCGTGACCGGCTTGAACGCCGGCGCCTTCGCGCCCGCCGGCGGCGTAATCGTGCAGGCACCCGTCTTTTCATCGACCTTCCAGTTCGCACGCGCAATCACCCAGTTGTCCTCCAGACGGCTCGGCAGCGAGCTCTTCTTCAAGGACGGGATCTCGCCCATGATGTTGTTGATGAACACGTGCGCACCATCGGTACACGCATCCGAATCAAGCGCATGGAGAACGGCCGTGTGCGGTTCGAAAATCGGCGTACGACGCGCATCGTCGTGATTCTCGTATCCTCCGCGCAAGCGGTTCCCGACGAATGCGATGCTCTGCGAATAGCTCATGAACGCGTTCTTCGACAGGAAGTCGTTTCCTTCCACGAGCACCGGGCCATGGTCCACCTCCGCAAAGAAGTCATAGCCTTCGTTCGCCCACAGCACGTTGTCCACGATGCGCGCGCCCTGCGCCATCCAGTCGAACCAGATGCCGCCCAGCCACCCGCAGTGGTGGATGCGGCAGCGCGCAATCGTGAAATCGACGGCGCCATGGATCTTGATGCCGGCCATTTCGGCACCGCCGAACGGCTTCTTCCAGTGGCAGTCGTAGATCTCGCAGTCCTCGATCGAGCTGAACATCGCGCCGAGCGAACCGCAGATGCCGGCCTGGCCGCAATCGAAGACCTTGCACCGACGCACCTTATGGTAGCCTACGCGCGCAAGGCCGTTCTCCGCCGCGCGCGCGATGGTGGACGAATACCGCTGCGAATCCGCGGAGAAGTTGTCGTACTCGTCGCCGTATTTGCCCAGGGTGATGCCGGTGCAGCTCGAGCCGGAGACTTCGCAGTCCTCGATCGTCCAGCCCCGCGACCAGTTCGTACCGACAATGCCCACCTGTTCGCTCGTGGGGGGCGCCCAGTTGGGGCCCGCATTCACAAAGCGGATGCCGCGCAGCGTCTGGTAGTCGCGGTATTCCGTCACCGGATAGAAGCAGGCCGGGCGCACCACGAGTTCCGGCACGCAGACGTTTGGATCCTGCTCGAACGCCGCCACGATCGTTCCCGTCACCATGCCGGGGATCAGCACCGCCTCGCCCTTCTTGACGAGCGGCTTCGCGTCAGCGGCATAGCGGAAGCGGAACTTGAGGTCCTTCACCGACGCGGCCGACGCGGGCAACGTGACCTCGGCCGTCGCGTATTTGGTGAATTCCTTCGTCAGCGGCACGCGCACCGACGCCAGCAGGTTCTCGGGATGCGCCGCATCGTAGATGTCGATCGTCGAGGCAAAGATGGACGACACGTGGATCGCAAGCTTGCGCGCCTCCGGCTTCGTGAAATCGAATCCCGGATAGACGCAGGTCGCACCTTCCGTGATCCAGCCGAGCTCAAGGCCCCACTTCGTCTGGAAGCCGTCACGCGGTCCCACGCGCCGGATGGCCGTCGCACCCGCAATCGTGCGCGTACCGGATGTGATGCCCGCCACATTCAGCAGGAATTTTCCCGAGGCCTCCTTCGCCGCCGTGAACACTTCGTCGCCGAACAGCTTCAACTGCTTGCCGTTCTGGACAAGGCGCGTACGGTAGCGGCGCTTTCCGCCATCGCCAAACCAATTACCGAAGATGAAATCGGTAAACGGGTTGAGGCCCCCGAAAGTGTCGTAGCGGACCTTGGCTGTCCAAAGCCCGTCGGGGCGCTTGCTCCAGTTCCGCACTTCATTGGCGCCCGTCACCGTCACCGATTCACCCTTCGCCGCCTGATAGACAATCGGCGCCTCGGCACGGCCTGCATGCGCGGGTTTCACCCACTCACGATAGACGCCGCCGTGAATCGTCACCACGTCGCCCGCCTCGGCCACATCGGCCGCATGTTGAATCGTGCGCCACGGGCGTGCCGCCGAACCATCTGCACGATCGCAGCCCGTTTGCGCCACATGGTACTCCGCCGCACCGACCCACGAGGCCGCACAGCACAACATCGTCAAAGGAATGATATTTTTCATAATGGAATTATATCAAATCCCCCGCGCCTTGCCCAATGAAAAAGCGCACGGCTGGCGCGGCTACATCAGGATGGCAACACCACCTACGCACGGTTGGCGCGGCTACATCGGGATGGCAACACCACCAACGCACGGCTGGCGCGGCACAGAGAAATCATCCTGATGGCGGCGGCGCAAGCCCACCGCCTACCGCCCACCACCCTCGCGGGTGAAATCCCACCTCACCCCCGCCCCTGGGCGCCAGTACACATAAACGGCCTCGCCCCCGGTTGCACGCGCAATCATACCGAGCGCATGATTGATACCATGCCAGCCGACACCCCGTGCCGTACCTTCGGCAAAAACGCGCGAAAGAATCAACAACCGCTTTTCACCGAAAAGCCGCGTTTCATCACCTTTCGGGCGATAGACCATCGACAACGGATCCTGCACCCCCTTCACAATCGGCAAACCGCGTTTCATCAGCTCGGCAAACAAGATTCGCTCACAAGGCGAAATCCACGTTCCCGCGAATACATACCCTTTCTCTGCCGCCTTCAGCAGCCGGTCACACACCGCCTTCATCTCGCACACAGGAATCGACCGCGAAAGTCGCACGGCAGCCATTTTCACGGCCGAGTCGCCTAGCCAGTCAATGCGGCCGACGCCACTCCACCACTCGCCCGCCGGAATCACCGCGCTGCACAAGGGCTCGACAACCTTAAGCGGCGGCGGATTGCCATGCATCAGCGACCACTTGTTCACCCGTCCGAAAACGGGCACACGCGGTTCCAGATGGAACGACAGCATCATCGCCGCCCCACGGCTATAGTCATAGCCGTTCACGAGTTCTGTCCCAATAAAATCCTTAGAGTTTTCAAAGCATATCCTTTGTCACCCTAAAAGCATCATCAATGATTTTTTGGATGCGCGTTCCTTCCCCTGAGAAATAGAAGGTTCGATCTGTAATTACCAACAATGGGTTCGGTCCTGGATCAAGTGAGCGAACCAATGCCCCCGCCGAATCGAACTCAAGAATCCATGGATCGGCTAATTCCGTCTTTCCATTGTCATGTAAAACCGCTCGCTCTCCAACGAACCACCGCAAACGTCCCACGCTGTCATAGCAATAACGAAAAATATTCCGCCCATTTTCGGAATATTCAAAACGAGCGCACTGGACACGTCGTTGTGGATGCACGCCGTCGATCCGCACCAAGACATGGCCGACCTGTCGAGGAATCCCGTTCGTCAGTTCTCCCTCGACGACGATATAGACATTCGTTCCCCCTTCGTATCGTGCCGATGTGAGATCGGAAAGTAGCGGCATTGCCATCAGGCGACGATAGAGACTCTCGCCAAAAGACTTTTCACATTGCGCGCGTCCATCAACCACCGTTCTGCGTGAGCGCTCATCCCTTCCGCCAACCCATTGACGGTATTCGTTCAGACTCCCCCAAATACTTCGATAGGGAAACTTAAAATAGGAAACACTGTTGTCATTTGTCGAAAAGGCCTTTTGAAGGTTCGGCGAGATGAAATAGTCGACACCCCTCTTGCGTAACAGGATGAGGTTGGACGCCGTCCTGAATTCTGCCGGAAGAACATTCCTGACACTTTCAGACGGCTGAAAATACGTCAGTTTAGAATCTCTTCTGACCCATGGCGCGCGAAAGTAAAGTGTCTCACCGAGATTGACGACGAATGAACTTCCTACCGGCGTCGGGCGATTACTTGCCGTATCACTTTTCCTAAAACAAAGTTCACTGTACAATGACGTCCGCACAACAAGAGATGTGCCATTGGAAATAGAGATTGATTCAAAACTATGAGAGGCATCCTCATCAATACTTACTTCATCTAGATTTGCACCACTTGCCGTTCGTAACATCAGAACAAGAAGAACAAATGTCTTCAACAGCATCAGAACTTTCACCTTCATTCCTCATCCTCCTCGCTCGTTTATTTCACAGAATCGGTTTCGTCAATATCTGGTCCACGGCGTACTTTGCTCTGGCAACCAGGATTACACCAATCTCGGGCAACATGATAGACCAATGGCGACTCTTCTGCCTTTCGTGCCAGGACTTCATTATCTGCATGTTTACGATACATTTCCATGCCTTCCTCGTATGAAATACAAAATGTATCACGGCAATTCGGCACCGTCACCAGCCCCCATCGACCGGAGAGTTCATCCTTATCCAATACCGAGTCCTCGTCATAGTCGTCATCAGGATCTAGATCGATAATATCGGGAAAACTCTCCGCAATGTCCTTGTGCCGACACTCGTGTTTCAATATCGCGGCAACAGCCTTGACTCCAACCGCATCGCAACCGAACTCGACGTCAGACAAAAATTTCCTTTCCGATGTATAATACTCTGAACTAGGATCACGAGGATCCCTCAAATGCCTCTGCAGCCATCTTTTGTATTTCTTCCCTTTAATTTTCGTCTTGTGTCCCGGTGCCAACCACGACAGTTGGATGCAATATTCAAAGTACGGGAAATACCTACCTGCCCATATCACGGTTCTGTCTTTACAATAAGCTACGTACGACGGAATCTCGCAAACGCCGCCCTCCCGCCAGTAATAGAACCAGTTTGGACAACCACGACAGGTCGAACACGCTGGATGATGAGTCCCGTCAGACGGGAAAAACACCTCGAAGTCGCTGGAAACTGTCAAGCCGAGTACACGGAACGTCACCGTCTTGCGACCGAACTCCGAATTGGAAAGCGGATAGCCAACATAGCGTGCCGTCGCATGGACAAGCGCCCCCGCTCCGGCAGACAGCGGCATCGGATGACCAAGATTGCCATCGTTGTCCTCCCAAAACAGGTCAGCCCCCCTTATCAACGGCAAGGCGAATGCGCATTGCCCCAGCCCCGCGAGCTGGGTGACATCGGGCTCAATCCGAACCTTCAAACCAATCGTGAGGGTTTGCGTCGCATCGTCGAACGTGAACTCGTTCTGCCCGTCGCCCGCGTCAGTCTCCTCCGCACGCACGGCAGGATCGCCCGTCGGCGTGACGAACGATACCGCGCAGCTCGTCAGGTTCGCAGAGGCGGCATGCGGCGTACCCGTCCCCTCTTCGACAAACCGGCCCGACACCGTAATGTCATTCACCTCCGCACTCGCCTCGACTCCTTCGCAGACGCACGAGGCGAAGAACGCCTGACCAGCATCTAGATGCAACGGCGACGGGAGTTCGAAGCCGCTCGTCCCCACCAGACGAAGCTTGCCGAAGTTCGTCCGCGTAAACGACACCGTCCCGCCGTTCGGCCCGCCGTAGGCGGAAACCATGAGGCGCACACGCGTCGACTTCTTCGTCCGCAATGCGTCCGACGGCCGCCC
>JAZUGW010000052.1:0-11861 GCA_045641465.1 Kiritimatiellia bacterium
CAATGGTCGCGCGTGTACACGGTCCAGCCGTTCTTGCGGTCCACGAATGTCTTGGCGCCTGCCTGGGTGAGCGTGATCATCGGTTCGATGGCGATGGTCATGCCGGGCTTCAGCACGAGCTTGGTTCCGGGCTTGCCGTAGTTGGGCACTTCGGGGTCTTCATGGACGGTTCGGCCGACGCCGTGTCCAATCCAGTCGCGGACGACACCGAACCCGGCGTCTTCGGCGACTTTCTGGATCGCATAGCCGACATCGCCGAGATGCACGCCAGGTCCTGCGGTGGCGATGCCGGCGGCGAGGCACTTCTTGGTGGTCTCGACGAGACGGATGATCTCGGGATCGCTCACGCCGACCATCACGGTGCGGCTGGTGTCGCCGTTGAACCCCAGCGTGTTCACGCCCACGTCGCACTTCACGATGTCGCCCGGCATGATGACACGGGGACCCGGAATGCCGTGGATGACTTCATCGTTGACGCTCACGCAGAGCGCGCCCGGGAAGCCGGCGTAGCCGAGGAAACTCGCGGCCACCTTGTTTTTCAGGCAGTAGTCGCGCACCACTTGGTCGATGTCCGCCGTGGTGGCGCCCGGTACGCACGCGGCGGCCGCGAGATCGCGGACCTCCGCGCTCATCCGGCACGCCACGCGCATGCGGTCGATTTCGGCCTTGGTCTTGATGTCGACTTTCATCGATCTCACATGACCTTGAGGAAGTTCGCCGCGACGGAATCGACGCCCGTCATGCCGTCGACCGTCTTCAGCAGGCCCTTATCCTTATAATAGGCGATCAGGGGCTCGGTCTGCTGGTGGTAGACGACGAGACGGTCCTTCACCGTCACCGGATTGTCGTCCTTGCGGATCGTGAGTTCGGCGCCGCACACATCGCAGATGCCTTCCACCTTGGGCGGGAGGTTCTTCACATGGTAGCCGGCCTTGCACTTCGGGCACGTACGGCGGCCCGCGATGCGGTCCTGGATGATTTCGTCCGGCACGTCGATCAGGACGGCGCTCTTCACGGGCGCGCCCATGTCGGCGAGGATCTTCGCCTGCGCGAGGTTGCGCGGGAAGCCGTCGAGCAGCATCGTCACATCGCCCGTCGTCTCCGCGACGACATCCTTGATCATCGTGGCGATGAGTTCATCCGGAACGAGCTTGCCCGCTTCCATGAACGCCTTCGCCTGCTGTCCGGCTTCGGTGCCCTTGGCCACCGCGCCGCGCAGAAGATCGCCGCTCGAGACGTGCTTGAGATTTGCGTTTTCGGACGCGAGCTTGCCCGCGACCGTACCTTTCCCCGAACCCGGGGCACCGAGAAGAATGACAATATTCATAGCGCCGAATAGTATACCACAATCTGCTGGAAAATGGTATAATCAACATCATTGGAAAGTTACGAAAGGGGCTTGATTCGGGCTCGGAGATTTGATATACTACTCCCCACTTTTCCATCTGGATCGGGCTCACAACCGACTGCCCGACCGGTAAGGAAAGAAAAGGATAAACAAAATGCCTAAGATGAAAACGAAAAAGTGCGCCACGAAGCGCATGAAAATGTCGGCTACGGGTAAGGTTATGCGTTCGCAGGGCGGCAAGGCCCACCTCAACGGCTACAAGCCGCGCGGGCGCAAGCGCAATCTCCGTGGTCTCGCCGTCACTGATGCAACCGTCGAGAAGACGATGCACCGTATGCAGCCGTATGCCTAAGGAGGAATGAAAAATGCGAGCTACTAACGCACCTGCTTCCCGTGAACGTCGTCGTCGCCGCCTGGAACTTGCGAAGGGTTTCCGTGGCGGTCGTTCCAAACTCTTCCGCACTGCGACGGAAGCCGTTGACCGCGCCCAGCGCCTGGCCACGATCCACCGCAAGCTGAAGAAGCGTGATTTCCGTCATCTCTGGATCGCCCGTATCAACGCCGCGACCCGTGCGGAAGGCATGAGCTACAGCGCGTTCATCGCGGGTCTGCTCAAGGCCGGTGTCACGCTGAACCGCAAGATGCTCAGCGAGATCGCGATCCACGATCCGGAGGGCTTCAAGCAGATCGTCGAAATCGCGAAGAAGGCCTAAGGCCGCACGCGAGGAAGACAGACCGCAAAAGGGCACGGCTTGCGCCGTGCCCTTTTGAGTATTCAGTTTTCAATCTTCAATCTTCAATCTTCAGATTTCAGATTTCAGATTTCAGATTTCAGTATTCAGATTTCAATCTTCAGTTTTCAGTCTTCCACAGATTGCGATTTTTATGCTATAATATTCCACCTATGCGAACCAACAGAATGGATGGGGAACGATTGACGCGCACTCTGCGGTGCGTGCTGTTGGCTGTACTCTCGCTGCTTCTGGCGGCGGGCGACGGCTGGGCTCAATCGGCAACCCCTGCGCCGGCGCCTCAGGCAGCGGTCTCGGCCGATGAATCGTCCGCTCATCGACGGGCGCGGGAGCTGCCGCGTTCCGCAACGAGTTCGGACGGTTTTGTAGAGGTGCTCGCGGCGGATGTGCCGGGTGATACGATGGGCTTCCGTCTGCCGTTGCTGCGTTTTACGTCGCAGTTCGTCCAGGATCTCGAGCATGCCTTTGGATTGCAGATGCCGCGTGCGCAGGGGCGCGGACTCGTCATTCACGCGCTGGACGGGCAGACGAACGACATTCGGGTGATTGCGCGGGTCGTGCGGCGCGACGGCAACATCCTGACGCGCCTTTGGCTGCCGTCTCCCGGATTCACCAATCTCGAGGCGCTGCGATTTGAAATCGCGCAGGCGTATTTCCGTGCGTGGATCGACCGTCATCGTCCGGAAGGCGTGGCGGAGGCGGGCCAGCTGCCGAAGTGGTTTTCCTTCGGGGCCCTCCAGGCGCGCACGGCGGATGGCGGACACGCCGCCATTCGGGCGATGCTGGAGATGTGGCGGGCGAACAAGCTGGCGGAGTTTCCGAAGTGTGTCCCCAAGCTGAAGATTTCGTCCTTGCAGGACGCGGTTCTCGCGGGTTACCTGGTGGCGTGGACGAAGGAGCGTCGCGCGGTGCAGGCGTTGCTGGAGCGTTTGGCCGCCGGGCATGAATGGACGGCGGATTCGTTCGTGGAACTCATCACCGGCGAGCGGAGCGAGTCCGAGCAGGTGAAGGCCTTCCAGGCGCGTCTGGACCGTCTTTCGCGCGCCGTCCTTTCGCCGGGCGAGGCGAGCGGCTGGGATCTGCGGAATTTCCAGTCGCAGCTGACGCTCGATCTGACGGAATTCAAACAGGACCTGAAGCCGGGCGCTCCGTCGACCTGCACGTTCCGGGAGGCGATTGCGCGGGTGGATGAACCGGCCGTGCGGCAGGCGGCCCAGAAGAAGATGCGCGAGTTGCCGCTCTATGCCGTCCGGCGTGGACCGGGACTTGCGGCCGTCTCGGAAGCCTATAGCAGTTTCTTGGTGATGCTGACGCGTGGAGCCAATGCCGACAAGCTGGTTCCGCTTCTCGACGCCGCAGAGGCGAAATTGAAGGAAGTCATCGAACATGGCGGTCAGTTGGCACCGACGAAGGTACCTGAAAAGAAATGAAAACGGAAAAGACAATAACCGGCGACGTCGATCCTGACGTGCTGGACTATACGGTGGGCGACGATCCCGTTTTGGACATGGATCTCGTGCGTTGGGACTGCCTTGGAACGGCGGCCCATGTGACGATGCTTTCGGAGATGCCCGTCGAGCCGCCCGTGGTGACGAAGGACGAGGCGACGCGTGTGCGGGCCGCGCTGGCGAATGTGGTGGCGGACGAGACCTTTGTGGTGCGCGAACAGGACCAGGATGTGCACATGGCCGTGGAGACGCGCCTGACGGAGACGCTGGGCGATCTCGGCAAGAAGATCCATACGGGCCGCAGCCGCAACGACCAGGTGGCGGTCGATGTGCGCCTGCACATCAAGGACCAGCTGCTGGGCCTGGGGACCGAGCTCGGCGACCTCGCGACGGCGCTTGTGGCGTTCGGCCAGGCGCACGACCGCGTGCCGATGGTGGGGCGGACCCATCTGCAGCCGGCGATGCCGAGTTCCGTGGGCGTGTGGGCGACGGGACATGCCGAGATGATTCTCGATCAGACGGCGAATCTCGAAGCCGCCTACAAGATGAACGACGCGTGTCCGCTCGGCAGCGCCGCCGGCTATGGCGTGCCGTTGCCGCTCGACCGGCAGCGTACGAGCGATCTGCTCGGGTTTGCGCGTCCGCTCCACAATGTGTTCGGTGCGTCGATGGGCCGTGGCGAAGACGAAGCGTCGCTCCTGTGCGCGCTCGCGCAGCTGATGGCGGTGTTGTCGCGTCTCGCCGAAGACATGATCCTCTTTTCGATGCCGGAGTTCGGCTACTTCACCCTGCCGCGCGCCTACTGCACGGGCAGTTCGATCATGCCGCAGAAGTACAATCCCGACGTGCTCGAACTGGTGCGTTCGAAGACGGCGCAGGTGCTGGGACTTGCAACGGCGTCCCTGTCGATGCTGCATGCGATGCCGGGCGGCTACAACCGCGACCTTCAGGACTGCAAGGGTCTCTACATGAAGGGGCTGGCGATCACGCGCACGACGTTGCGCATTCTCGCGAAGTTCGTGCGCGGAATGGGTGTGGACGAAGCGAAGTTGCGTGCGGGTTTCATCCCGGGCGTGTTCGCGACGGACGTGGCGCTGCGCAAAGTCGCCGCCGGTACGCCGTGGCGTGAAGCGTACCATCAGGTGCGCGACAACCTCGAGGCGCTTGCGAGCGAAGATGCGGATGCGGCCGTGGCGGCGAAGACGCATGCGGGTGCGACGGCGGGTCTCGACTATGCGCTCTATACCAAGCGCATTCAGGCGTGGCTCGGTTTGATGGATGAGCGCAAAACGGCGTTCGAGACCAAGCTTCAGAAATTGTTCAGCTAATAAAAGGGAGACGAAGTCATTATGTCAGAAGCGGGAATTACATTGTTGCAGGCGTGGCAATACGGCGGCTACCTGATGTGGGTGCTGGCGGGGTTGTCGGTGCTTGCGTTCGCCGTCGTCCTCTATCTTCTGTTCGCGCAGCGTCGGGGCGCCCTTGCGCCGCGTCCGCTGCTGAGCGACGTGTTCAGCAAGCTGCAGACGGGCGACCATGGCGAGGCGCGTCGTCTGTGCGAGCGCCGTCCGTGCGCGTTCGCGTCCATCGCGTTGGCCGCGCTCGACGTGGTGCAGCGGACGCCGGCGGGGCAGCGGGCGAACGTCACGTCGGCCGTTGAAACGGCCGGTGCGCATGTGGCCGAACAGCTTCAGGCGTCCGTCGACTGGCTGGCGGATATCGCGGCCATCGCGCCGCTTGTGGGTCTTCTGGGTACGGTGCTCGGCATGTTCCAGGCGTTTGGCGGCATTGCGAGCGACCTCGCGGCGAATGCGCGTCCGGTCGTGTTGGCGCAGGGCGTGTCGCAGGCCATCATCACGACGGTGTTCGGCTTGGCGATTTCCATTCCGTGCCTCTTCTTCCACGCGGTGCTGCGCCGTCGTACGGCGAAGCGCATTGCGGGACTCGAGACGCTGGCCGTCATTCTTGAAAAGGCGTTCTAATGAATTTTCGCCGCAACCAGAAAAGTCACGCGCCGACGGTGGGCATGGCGTCCTTGATGGACGTCATCTTCCTGCTGTTGTGCTTCTTCGTGACATCGAGCGTGTTCTCCCAGTGGGAGACGGAAGTCGCCATCGCATTGCCGACGGCGAAGAGCGCGACCGTGCCCGGGCGTATGCCGGGCGAGATCATTCTCAATCTGAACGCCCAGGGTAAGGTTTCGATCAACGGACAGACCCTGACGTTTCAGGAGGTGACGGAGCGTTTGGCGCGTATCGCCAAGCTGTATCCGGGGCAGCCGGTCGTGATTCGCGCCGACAAGACGTCGAAGTACGACCAGCTGATGGAATTGATCGACGCGTGTCGCGCGGCCGATGTATGGAACTTCTCGTTGGCCACGCAGGACAACGAGAAAAAGTGAGTTTGTCAATCTAGCCGATTTCGGGGAAGGAAAAGATAATGAGAAATCTTTGTTATTTGGTCGCTTTGGGCTGCCTGCCGGTGATGGCGGTATCGCATTGGAATGGCGGACGCACCGTGCCGGTGCATCGCCTTACACCGCGTGACCATGAAGGACAGAAGGTGTCGTCGACGCAGGCTTTGGCGCGTCCGATTTCAACGGTTCAGACGTGTGGCCAGTGCCACGATGTCGATGCGATGAAGGGGGCCAACCACTTCCGCACGGGTCTTGACGCGACTGATGCGCAGTCTTCCGTGGTGGTCGAGCCGTGGTTCTGGACGGACGACAAGACGGGTACGGCGATTCCGCTGACGCTGCACGGCCAGCAGGGCGCCTATACGCCGGCGGCGTTGGGCTTGTCGTGCTGGCAGTGGACGAAGCTTTTCGGGTGTTCCTTCCCGGGCGGCGGCGTGGGGAATGATCCGCGCGCGATGCAGAGCGCCGACGGCGCGAAGCAGCGTTGGTTCGTGACGGGCGGACTCGAGCCGAACTGCCTCGCGTGCCACCAGCAGAGCGGCTACGATTCGAGCGAATGGGCGCGTCAGGTGCTGCGTGAAAACTGGCGCGGTGCGATGACGGCGGCCTCGGGCCTTGCGATCGTCGACGGCATGAACGAGCGTCTCAATTCGACGTGGGATCTTGCCATGGGGTCGGACAATCCCGACGACCATCTCTTCCGCGTGCCGGAGAAGACGATCTATGATCCGTCGCGCTTTGACACCAAGGACCGCTGCGTGTTCAACGTGGGCAAGCCGAAGAACGAGAACTGCCTGGCATGCCACGGCGTGAGCGAGAAGGGCATGCCCTCGCATGCGATCGAGGGCGATGTCCACTTGAAGCACGGACTCTCCTGCATTGACTGCCACCAGAACGGGATGGACCATCAGGTGGCGACGACGAGCTGCGCGGGCTGCCACACGGCCGCAAAGGGCGCGGGTCCGAAGCCGGTGCATGCGGGCATCCCGCTCGTGCACTTCCAGAAGCTTGCCTGCACGGTCTGCCACTCGGGCGTGACGAAGGACGGCGAGCTGGCGCTTGTGCGCACGTCGCGTGCGAACCGCATCGGCATCTACGGCCGTGCGCAGTGGGCGACGGATTGTCCGTACATCGTCGA
This sequence comes from Kiritimatiellia bacterium, assembly GCA_045641465.1. Classification (GTDB taxonomy): domain Bacteria; phylum Verrucomicrobiota; class Kiritimatiellia; order RFP12; family UBA1067; genus RUG572. Next base: position 7,103 of record JAZUGW010000052.1, read on the forward strand.
GCCCGTGTTCGTGAAGAACGCGAAGGGCGTGGTCGAGCCGTGCCGCATGATGTGGCCGAGCGGTTTCTATCGTGCCGCTGAAAAGGGTGCGCTCAAGCCGATTCCGCCGGAAGAGGCGCAGAAGCTTGCGGGCGACGCGTTAGACGTGGTCAAGCGCGTGGAGACGGCGCTGGCGATGCTCGACGACACGAGCAACCTTCCCGGCGTCCCGAAGCTGAAGGAGGACTTGTCGTTGGTCTATCAGGCGGCCACGAACGAGATTCCGTTCATAACGGCGACCGACCGGATCAAGGACGAGTTCCTGAAGCTCCTGATCACGATCTACAATGCGCAGATCGACAGAACCGAAACGCCGGCCGATGCGAAGGTGCGCGTTGCGGCGGTGCGCGAAGGCAAGGTGTATACGCTCGTGCTCAAGGTCGCTGATAACAAGGGGCGTTTGGGCGAAGCGGTGGAAGAATGCCCGGGTGTGGCCGTGCCGGCGAACGAGCCTTTCCCCGTCGGGACCCTCTCGGCGGATGGCAAGACGTTCATTCCGTTCGTCGACCGCTGGACGATCGAACAGTATTTCAAGGTGAAGGGCAAGGAACAGCCCATTACCAAGGAGATGCTGGCACGTGCGCTCAAGAATGCGGGCAAGGACGTGCGCTACCTCTCGGCGGGCCTTGTGTTCTCGCTCGACGAAAAGGGTGCGCTTGTGGAGACGGCGGGTGTGGCGGAGGCGCAGCCCGTGTCGTGGCCGCTGGCGCACGATGTGCGTGCGGCGCGTCAGGCGCGCGGTGCGGCGCCGGTCAAGTGCGCCGACTGCCATACGGGCGACTCGAAGTTCTTCCTCGGCGAAATCAAGCCGACGGGTCCGGTGCAGGAGGTGTCGGGTCCGGTGGTCAAGCAGGCGGATCTGCTGCGCGTGTGCAGCTGCTACCATACGGTGCTCGGGTCCACGTTTGCGATGCGTCCGCTCTTGAAGGTGACGCTGTGGACGATCTTCTCGCTGATGTGCCTCTTCCTCGCGGCGGCGGCCGGTGTGGCCCTCACGCGTCTGGGCGAGTGGTTCACGGCGAATACGCGTGAGTTCCTGGGCGGCCTCATCAAGTGGGTGCTGGACATGGGCCTTATCGTGTGCCTCGGCTACCTGTTGCTGAGCGGCGTGATCGGCTGGTTCTGCGGCGGCATGTCGAGCTGGGTGCTTGTTGGCCACATGATGGCGGGCGGCGGCTTCGCGGGCTGCGCGGTGCTGCTGATGGCGATCCGTGCGAAGGAGCGTACGACGAAGCTCTGGAGCGGTGCTGTGTGGGCGTTCTGGGTGCTGTTCGCGGCGGGCACGATCTTCACGGCGGTGATGCCGATGATGACGGTGTTCGGCTCGCACGGACAGGAAATCCTGTTGTGGAGCCACCGGTGCGTGTCGCTCTGCTTCGCCTGCGCGAGCGCGGTTCTGTGCCAGCTTCTCCGTCTGCGGAAGTGAAGACATTTTCCTATAGAGCCATGGACACCGAGTTTTCGGTGTCCTTTGGTTTGACGGAGGACGAGGCGCTTTGCGGGTCGGCCGCCGCAGCGTGTTTTGCGCGCATCGACCAGATCGAGCGTCTCCTCACGAAGTTCTCCGACACGAGCGACGTGGCTGTGATCGGGGCGCTCGCCGATGGCGCGAACACGCTAGTGACGCCTGAAACGATGGAGGTGCTCGTGGCGAGCGCGCAGATCTGCGCGGCGACGGACGGTGCGTTCGACCCGACGGTCGAGGCGCGCAACTTCGGCGAGCTCGTGCTCGATGTCGAGCATTATCGCGTGGGGGTGAAGAAGGGTCCGGTCAAACTCGATTTCGGCGGCATCGGCAAGGGCTATGCGCTGGACGAATGCGCGAAGATTCTGCGTGGCGGACAGTTCGAGCTGACGAATTGGCTCCTCAACGGCGGTACGTCGACGCTGCTGGCGTCGGGTGCGCCGTCGCCGGATGAGACGGGCTGGCCGCTCGGCGTGGGCGGCGTGTGGAAAAGCCGCACGAAGACGCCGACGGTGTTGCGTCTTTCGGACGGGGCGCTTTCGGGCAGCGGATTCGAACTGCGGGGCGAGCATGTGCGTGATGTGCGGCGAGGCGGTGCGGCCGTGAAGTGGGCGCAGAGCTGGAGCCGCGCGTCCTCGGCGACGGTGGCCGATGCGCTTTCGACGGCGGTGCTGGCACTTGATGCGCGCGAGATCGAAAGGACCTGCGAGAGGCTGGAGGCGAAAGTTCTCGTGGCGCGCTACCAGGCGCCGTTCTTCGACCGGTTCCGGGACCCCCTGCGTTGGTTCGGCGGAAACCCTTGAGAATGTGCTAGACATTTGGTATACTTTTAGCGGATAAAACTTCAAACGAAAGAACATCCAAGAATTTAGCGAGTCAAACTAACGGAGCAGAAAAATGACAATCCGTTCATATCTAGAGAAATTTGCAAAGGAGACGCCGCAGAAGGTGGCGCTCCAGTATTCGTATAACAAGGAATGGCACACGCGCACGTGGGCCGAGTTCCTCGCGGGCGTGCGTGCCGTGGCCGAGGCCTATGGCCCCGCGTTCGCGCTGCGTCCGCGTGAAGAGAACGTGGCCCTCGTGCTGCCGAACAGCCCGACCTGGATGGAAGCCTATCTCGCGTGCAGCGGTGCCGGTGTGAGCGTGGTGCCGATGGACCCCAAGCTGCACAACGATGAAGTGGCGTACATCCTCAACGATTCCGGCGCGGCCGTGGTGACGACCGACAAGCCCCATCTCGCGATGATGAAGGCGATTGCGTCCCAGCTGCCGGCGCTGCGTGCGATTGTGATCGTCGACGGCGGTGCGACCGAATACGAGCCGATCGGCACGGTGCCGGTCTATGACTACGAGACGCTGAAGGCCCAGGGCGTGAAGACGCTCGCGGAAAAGGGCACGGGCTGGTACGACGCGAATGTCGCGCAGGGTGAAGACGTGGCGTCCGTTATCTACACCTCCGGCACTACGGGCAAGCCCAAGGGCGCGATGCTCCGGCACAGCAATTTCATTGCGGACATCGACGGCGCGCTGGGCGCATTCGGCGAGACGGTGGACAACACGGACTCGTTGCTGATCGTGCTGCCGCTCTTCCATGCGTTCTCGTTCTGCGCGAACTTCGTGCTGTCGCTCTTCCGCGGTTGTACGATGAAGTTCGTCCGTTCGCTCTATACGATCGGCGAGGATGTGAAGATCCTGCAGCCGACGGTCGTGATGAGTGTGCCGCTTCTGGCGGAGAAGATGTTCGACAAGATCGATGCGAAGCTCAAGGCGTCGAAGGGCGCCCAGTTCCTGATGAAGGTCGGTCTCGGCTTCATCGTCACGAAAAACGTGGTGAAGGGTCTCGGTGGCAAGCTTCGCTTTATGATCGTGGGCGGGGCGCCGTGTCCGAAGCACGTACTCGAAGGCTACAAGAAGCTTGGCATCACGGTGCTGGAAGGCTATGGCCTCACCGAATGTTCGCCGGTCGTTTCGATTGCGGGTCCGAAGTGCGCGAAGATCGGCACGATCGGCCTCAAGCTCTCGAATATCGAGGTGCGTTTGGCGGATGCGAACGAACAGGGCGTGGGCGAACTGCAGATCAAGGGCCCGATTACGATGAAGGGCTATTGGCACAACGACGCGGCCACACAGGAGGCGTTCGACGGCGAATGGCTTAAGACGGGTGACCTGGCGAGCATCGACGAAATCGGGCTCATCTCGATTCGCGGCCGCAAGAAGGCGCTGATCGTGAACCGCGAAGGCAAGAACATCTATCCGGAGGAAGTCGAAAATCGCATCGGCGCGGATCCCATCGTCGCGGACTGCGTGGTGGTGGGCTACCTCACGGGCGGCATTCCGGGCGAGAAGGTGGGATGCGTCGTTCATCCGAATGTCGACCTCATCAAGGAGCAGCACGGCGGCAAGGACCTGGCATGGGAGGAGATCGAGAAGATCGCGCAGGACTGCGTGCACAAGCAGTGCCAGGAAATGGCGGACTACAAACGCGTGCGCAAGGTCGTGGTCTCGAAGGAGCCGCTTGCGCGCACGTCCATCCAGAAGGTGAAGCGTGTCGTCTACAAGGGTACGCTCGACGAGTAAAAGGCTTATGGCAACACTCAATCAAATCACTGAATGGCTCGACCGGACGCTTGACGTCCGGTCGTTTTCTGATGTCTCCAACAACGGCGTGCAGATCGCCCGCCGCGGCACGAAGGTGACGAAGGTCGCCTTCGGCGTCGACGCGAGCGTGCGCACTGTCGAAGCGGCGGCCGCAGCGGGTGCGCAGCTCCTGGTCGTGCATCACGGCATCTCGTGGGGCGGCGGCATCCAGCGCCTGACGGATGGCGTCTACAACGTCGTCAAGGCGGCGATGGACGCCGACCTCGCGCTTTACGCCGTGCATCTGCCGCTCGATGCGAACCACGCGTACGGCAACAACTACGAGCTCGCGCGCTACCTCGGCCTCAAGAATCTCACGCCGGCGTTCGTCTATCACGGCGAGACGATCGGTGTCATCGGCACGCTGCCGAACGGCAAGAAAGTGGGCGTGTGCTCCGGCGGCGCGGGTTCGTTCGCGCCCGACGCGAAGGCGCTCGGTTGCGACCTCTACATCACGGGCGAAGCCGACTGGGGCGAGACGATCGCCGCCGAGAACGTGGATATGCCGATGATCTGCGCAGGCCACTACCAGACCGAAACCTTCGGCGTGAAAGCGCTCGCGAAGGCAATGAAGAAGGCGCTCAAGGTCGAGACCTGCTTTCTGGAGCGGCAAGA
>JAZUGW010000053.1:0-4556 GCA_045641465.1 Kiritimatiellia bacterium
AAGTAAATGCACTGCCCACTAGAGGGATGCATTTACTTTGCCGACAGTTGCATTTACTTTGTCTGGCGACCCGCGGGACGGGATGTGGGTTTCGTGTTCGGTGGTGAAAAATTCAGATGCGCCCGCGGTCGTGGCATGAACACAAATCGCTCACTGACCGATTACATTGGGCTGTGCAATAACGCACAAGCGTTTCGCCCTCTTGCGAAGACGAAACGCTCGGCTCAAAAGCTGTGCGCGTCGAACGACTAGCGCAGCAGGATCGCAATGCCAGGCGAGACTTCGACACCGCGAGAGGTGACCGAAAGCGAATACTGCCCCGACGCTTCGGTGAAAGCCAGCGACCGAACAGCCGTCAGATCCTGGTTTTCATTCCAGGCAAGAACAAGATCGCCGCTCTTGAACTTCCGGGGCCCCAGATTGAGCTTCACCTTGCCACGCCCCTGACCGGACGAAACATTCGCCGTAAACACGACCGAAGGCGTCCAGGGGAGGTTCTCTTCCTCACGAAGATCAAAGCCCACACCTCCGGAGAGCCGTACCGTCGTGAAATTCGCGTTCGCCGTCTTGAGCGCCTCATTGACGACCATCCAACCCTCGTCAAAGTAGATCGTCTTTGTCGATCCGGCGGCAAACGTATTGTCTGCGGCAAACAACAATGTTCCAGTACCTGTCTTGTGAAAACTCTTATTGAACAGGATGTTCTCCACTTTAAGCAGACTTCCTTCTCTGACTTCAATCGTACCTTCGACGGAACGAGTTTTCGTCGCCGCATCACCCATCAAGAGGGAATTCGGATTTCCTGTTACGCGATTCACGGTGGAAGTTCCCTCGGCCGCGATCAATTTACCCCAAATCATCAATCCCTCGCTTGCGGCACACGTGCCTTTTTCCGACAACTGCATCAAAGCTTTGTCTTTCAAAACGACATCGCGCACGTGGATGTGGCTGGACGTCATATCCTGCGCTTGGAAAGTCGCGTTCGACACGACGATCGACGGCCCTCTCTGCTGAGAGTCGGCCATCACCAATCCTTGCGGATTCACGCCACAAAGCTGCAGCAAACCTCCATCCGTCACCAGGAAGTGCGCATCAAGCGGACACGTCTGGCGACTATTCGCCGACGAATAGAACCGAATTGCCGACCCTGTACCGTGAATCCAAACCGGATCCTCGGCTGATGACGTAAAGTCAAAGCGATAACCGCCTGTCCCTGAACTTCCAAAGTAGAGGAAGCCACCGTCCGCAACCTCGATATTGCCATTGAAATTCGGGCTCACATTATAGACATCGATATGTCCGAGTCCCGGACCGCTGGTAATACGCAGACGCGTCGTACGGTCACCTGTAATTACGCCATTCAGATGCGGAGACGCCATACCTGAGCTACGCCCGTTATGCAGATGAAGCGTCTTGCCGGACCCGATTGAAATGGCTCCGACATCGATCGATGTTGAATCTGCAAACCCGACGAACGCCAAACCGCCCGCCGCCGGAATGCTGATTGTGCCGATTGTCCCCTGTACTTCACGCAGAATCTGGTCCTCGGACGTCTGTCCGAAAATAATGCCACCCGTCATCAGGCGAATAGGCGTTTCAATCGCCCAACCGGCCGTACCGGTCGAGACAAAAGACGGCATCGTCAGCAATCCACCACCCGTGATACAGTAGGGCGTCGTCAAAGCCTTCATGTCAAAATCAACCACCGTGCGATTTTCCGGCACCGTCACCGTCGTAAGCGAGGTCGAGGGTGCCGTGGCGCCCGACGGGTAGCAGTCCGCAAAACGGACCTTATGATAACCATCCATCCCGTAACCCGACGGATCGTTGTTCCACGCCTTCGAAGTCCACTCGCCACTCCCCGTATTCCAAGTCAGCGTCTGCGGCTGGTTGATGCGCTGAAGCGTGATGCCTCCCATCATGGACATCGTCCACGGAGCGCCCGGCATACCGACCACATCAAATCTCGAAGCCATGTCGGATGTCATTGCTGCACACGTAAGAACTGTCAACGGTTCCGTGCGGTTCGCAAAATCGATGCCCGAAAGGTCAAGCGTCACGGACCCTTGCGTCGGCATGGTCAAGGTCGTCACCTCCAGCGGCGCACCATCCACGGCACGCAGTACCGCGCCGGCATTGAATGCGAGGTTGGGGCAGATTCCGCCCACCACACCGTTTTCAACGGACGAACGCACATCAATCGTGATCTTCATCGTAGACCCTGCCATTCCGGGACCGAACCGCAGCGCGCCTGCACCCGACTTCGTCAGCGTCTCGCTGCCACCCGGTTTGGTGAGGATGCTCCACACCGTCACACCGTCTTCCACAATGAGCTTGATGTTGCCATCCCCTCGGAAATAGTTCGGATTTCCCGCTCCCTGATTGAACGAACAGTTTCCTGACGTGTGAACCTCGAACGGCGTTTGCAAGACAAGTCCTTGCGTGCTATAGGCAGACTTAGTACCTACAAAGCGGAAGGTCGAATCCTTGAGTGTAAGCTTGCCCACCTTGATGTGTTCCGAGCCGGCATAATGATCGAGGGTAACTGTCGCATTCGTCGCGAAGATCTGCGGCTGGTGCGTGTTGCTCGTAAACGGATTGACGCCGCAGAGAATCAATTCGCCCCGATCGACGACAATCGTTGAATCGTCCGGAAGGCGGCTGGTATGGCTGTTGTCGCCATCAAACTTCGCCACGGCGTTCGGTCCGATGTAGAACGGGAATTGCGCCGTCGCCGTAATATTGGTGAAGAATCCTGTCGGTGCGGTCTTTGCAATCGCGAAAGTTCCCTCTGTCACCCGGAACTGTCCCGTATAGGCGCCTCCCGTCAACGTCAGTGTGCCCGCGCCGCGTTTTTCAAATGCCCCCGTCCTCGTCGTGCTCTGCACCGGGAATCCTGTAGCATAGGAGGCATCGCTCGCAAACTCGACGGCGAGCACACCCGCCTGTGAATCGATCGTCTGCGTCGGCACGGTCTTGACAAGTACCGTACCTTCTCCCGTTTTGCGCAACGTTCCACCTAACACATTCGGCAAAACGTTGTTCGTCCACTCCTCGCCCGCCGCCGCAAAAAAGCTGAAGGACGAATTCTCGCCAACGGCCACATCACCGTCAATAGCAACCCCCTCTACCGCGACATCGCCTGTAAAATTCTGCAGATTGAGCGAACCCGCAATCCTTCCCGATCCCGCAAGCACCACCTGACCCGCATCACCCTCGTTGACAAACGTCGTAATCGGGGAGTAGACCGTCTGGTTCACACCCACCGTTGCCGAACCTGCCGTGGCGATCTGCGCCGCGACGACTGCACCCTCGACCGTCGGGAACGCCGTTGGCACGCCTCCTTGAGTCCACGGCAGTGCATACCAATCAAACGACGTACCACTTGCAAGCGACGTTTCAAAGCCTTCCGACACGGTCACCACAAGCATTCCATCTTCAACTGTCACAACGGCCGACGGCAGCACCACGTCCGCCTGTGAAACAACCACCACCGAAATCGCGGCAAGATTGAAACCAGCTGCCACCGGCATGATGACAGAACGGCCACCCGCTGCTACCGCCACTTCAAGTGTACCCGCGTTTCCAGCAAGCGAATTCGTCGGTCGCATCAAACCCAACCGCACTTTCGCCGACGCCCCCGCAAGCGTAATCGGTCCCGTACCCGTCGCGGCCGCGTCGCCGAGGACGAGCGTACCCGCCTCCACCACGACGCCACCTTCGAACGAGGCCGCCTTGTCGAGCGTGAGCGTACCCGCACCGCGCTTGACGAGGCCACCCTCGCCGACGAGTCCCCAGCCGAGCGTCACCTTCTTGTCCGCCGCCACGTCGATCGGCAAGCCGCCTGCCGCGAGCGTCGTCAACGAACCGACGTTCTTGCGGAAGTCGAGGTACTTCGCACAATCCGCCGTCGCGTGGAACACCGTGCCGTTGAAGACGAGCGTATCGTGGTCGTCGCGATAGAGCCGGATGCCGTTCGGCGCCGTCACTTCGCCGCCGTTGAAATAGAGGTAGGCCGTACCGATTATCGAAGCGTGCGTCGAACCTACTTCCACGCAGTCGAGCGTCTCAATGGAACCGCCGTTCACGTTCACCGTGCCCGTACCTTTCACGCCCACACCATAGGAACCCCAATCGGCCGCGACACGGAACTTCGTCGTAACGATGCGCCCGCTTGTCATGTTCAGAGTCGCCGACCCGTTCTTCTGCTGTGTCATGATGGTGAGCGAGTTGGCGCTCACGGTATTGTTCTCCGTCGAATTGGTTACCACGAGCGTACCACCCGCAAGATTCAGCACATTGGCCGTCGCATAGTCGCACGCGACGCACATCGGTCCGGGCACTTCCATGTACGAACCCGCTTCGAGCGTCAAGGTTACGCCCTTGTCGATGAACGTGCGCCAGTAGCAGTCCTTGATCACGCGCGCACCGTTGCCGAGCGTGAGCGTGGAATTGTCCAACGGACGGAACTCGCCGTAGTAGTTAAGAAGGTAGGTTCCGTTCTCCCACCGCACATCGCCCGTGAGAGCCGGATTCGCAATCATGTCGAAGGTACC
>JAZUGW010000054.1:0-2435 GCA_045641465.1 Kiritimatiellia bacterium
TCATCGGCGACTTCCGCAAGGACGTCACCTTCGCGGAGGTGAACCGCCGGATGCACAAGGGCGAGGGCTTCTACGACATCTGCTCCTGCGGCGAGTCGGTGCAGCGCGAGCTGGTCTTCGCCGAGATGGCGCGGATCTACGAGGGGACGGACTACGACTACTGGTACGACCTCTGGCTGAACGGCGGCCGCGACGATGCGCTCATGAAGAATCTCATCAAGGCGATCCAGTCGAACCCGAGGCTCACCCTCGTCAGGAGGATGAAGTAGGGCGGGACGCCGACCCGCGCCCCTGCGGCGCGGGCGGCATGACGAGAAGGGAGGAGACGATGAGCGCAGATATGTTTGACGGCAGGGAGTTCGCCTGCAGCTACCTCGCCGATGAGGTGAAGCGGCTCTTCGCGAAGTACCGCGACCATGCGGTTTCCTATCGGTGGAGGGACAGGGACTTCGTCGAACACGTCGAACGCTACGAGTGCAGCGAGGACGTGATGCGCACGATGTTCGACACCTACAAGGCTCTGAAGCGGGCGTACATCCTCGCCTACCAGGTCGACCTTCGCCTCGGCGGCGACACGGGCGACGATTCGATGGCCCGGAACATTCGCCGGGAACTTGACGCGCTCGAGCGCGAAGCACCGTCCTACGAGGCGTGGCGCGGCTCGGTCGAGGCGGCGGAGGAGGACGGGGCATGAACGCGGATACGGGCGAACGGAGGCTGCGCAAGGACGCGAGGGAAGCGCGGGTGCGGGAGTGGCTCTGCCGCAACGCCTCGTGGCACAGGGCGGAGCTGGGCGGCTTCGACGGCGGCGTGACCTTCGCCGGACTCGAACGGCGGCTTCGTGGCGGCGAGTCGTTCTACGCGATCACCCGCTCGTCGAACCGCGAAATCATCGGCACTTGCGTCCTTGCGCTGGCGCGGCTCTACGGCAGACATCCAGACTTCTACGCCGACCTCGCGAACGAGAACGGCTGCGGACGATCCGGCGCGGACGCGCTCGTCGGACGCATGGGGAAGATCGCGAAGGCGCACGGCTGCCGCTTGCATTTCGACGCCGATTTTGGCATCATTCACTCAATCCCCAAAAAGGAGGACAAGACCATGAACAAGAACATCATACGCAAGACCCCGGAGTTCAAGGCCCTCCGCGCCGAGGCGCGTGAGGTCATCGCCGCCTATGCGGACGGCGCGGACTTCGACTACGTGATCAGCCGTCTCGCGCCCATCGGCGAGAAGATGTCGGTTCTGCTGGCGTAGTCGGCACACCCTCTTGGGCGGGGACCTAACTTACCCCCGTCCGCGGGCGGCTTCCGAATTTTTGCGTCGACCGTCGATTTGCCTTGGCGCGAGACGTTTTTCTATCGGGAGACCGCCCGCACTATTTTTCCCCGCGGCGATCAGCCCCGGCAAGTAAGCACCACGCCTATTATGCCGTAGCGGCGCGATAATAGCAAGGCCATAAAAGATCATTTATTTTCGCATACCCGCTGGATATCCACGCGGTATTACGGCATCATGTGTCACAGAAAAACGGGGGGATGGGCCTCCCGCGAAAAACCGAAAAAGAGAAAGGCAAAAGCAAATGACAACGATACGCGAGATGGTGAGCGAGGTGCTTGACAACCTGGAGCGGTTCCCCAAGGGCTGGGGAACGACCGTGAAGGACTACTTCAAGGCGAAGGGGAAGGATCACCTCGAGGTCAAGCAGACGAAGGTGTGGATGCTGACGATCCGCAAGGCCTACGAGGGCGTGATGCCGGACACGGTGATCTGCCGCAAGCTCGCGACCGCGAAGGCGAAGATGGAGGCGGACATCGCCGAAACGCTGGCGAACGCCGACGGCGAGTTCGACTCCGCCGACCTCAAGCGGCTCACGGACACGCGGGTCACCATCGGCGAGGACGTCGAATGGGTGATCACCCCGCAGCCGCTTCACGACTGAAACCGAAAACGCGGTGGCGGGCGAACGCGCCCGCCCCGCACAAACGACAAGGAGAATCAAAATGGGAAAGATCAAGAAGATGGAACAGGAAATCCGCGAGGCGGGCGCGTCGAAGCGGAAGGGCGGCGCGGCGGTGATGACCGAGGCGGCGCAGCTCCTCCTCGGCATGAAGGACTGCCTTGAGGGCATCGCCTCGGAGCAGGGCGAAGAGGAACTCGAACGCTTCGCGAAGTGTCCGGCGATGCTTCTCGCGAGGAGCGGACAGGTCGCGCTTGCCTTGAAGGCGATGGCGGACGAGCCGCAGGGCTACTACGAGCTGATGATCCGGAACCTCTACCAGAGCGAGGAGGCCCCGACCACGAGCGCGTACCGCACCGTCGAGGCGGCGCGGGCGGCGATGGAGGAGGACATTCGCGAGACCCTTGCGGCGAAAGACCCGCACTTCGACGAGGAGGACGTGAAGCGCGAGGACGAGGACAACGTGCAGCTCGGC
>JAZUGW010000055.1:0-17086 GCA_045641465.1 Kiritimatiellia bacterium
CCCAGTGCCGTTTCTGTCTTCTTCGAGACGCCGAGAAACGGACAGCACCCCAGGAAACGGTTCAACACGAAGTTGTTGACGAGCACCGCACCCACGAGTAGTATAAGGTAACGCATAGGGCGCGTATTATACCATAAACTCGGGAGCAAGTACATCTTAAGTCGCATCAATTCGGTGCCGGTGAAAACTTCGTGGCACGGAACGGCTGGTTATGATATAATAGTCATCCTCGGTTAAGAGTTTTTTGGTAATCTGAAAGAAAGCGAAGCGATGATAGAAATTTCATGTGGAGGCGCGACGATCCTCTCGGTCGTCTTTGTCCTCTGGTGCATCTGGTCCCTCTGCAAGGGCGAGATCCCGTTTTCGAAGGCGGCGAAGCGGAAGAAGGCCACGAAGGCCGTTCTTGGCGCGGCGCGCACCTTCATTCTCTCCTATGAGGATCTGCCGGCCTATCGGGACAATGGTGTGTTCGCCGTGCGCATGGGGGACTTGCGGACGGCCTGGGCGAAGAAGGACGCGGAAACGTGCCAGACGCTGCTTGAATTCCTCGATCCGCCGAAGAGCTGTGCCGTCGGGCGCGAGTGGCTCGACATCTTTGTGGTGTCGATTTCGGTTGCGATGGCGTTCCGCGCCTATTTCTACGAACCGTTCCACATTCCGACGGGGTCGATGCAGCCGACGCTCTACGGCAACCATTCGGAAACGTGCAAGCCCATGGATGCGACGTTCTGGGATACGGCGCCGGGTCTGCGCTGGTACAAATGGCTGCTGACGGGCAAGATGTACGAGTGCTTCCGTGCGCCGTTCGACGGCATTCTGCGTTTCAATCCGACGAACACGGGCCATTACGACATGCGCGTGGTGGACGGGGCGATGGGCGTGTACAGCAAGCAGATGCTCGTGCCGACGGACGTGCTGCATCCGACGGAGACGGGGGATGGTCCGTACAGCCAGACGGTGATGAAGCTGCCGAACGGCCTGACGCCCGGCTCCTACGTGAAGGCGGGGCAGGTGCTGTGGAGCGGCTATGTGGAGTCGGGCGACTTCCTCTTCGTGAACCGCTGGATGTGGAATTTCCGTCATCCGCGGCGTGGCGATGTGATGATCTTCTCGACGACGGGCATTGCGGGGCTGCAGCAGGGCACGCACTACATCAAGCGCATGACGGGCGTGCCGAACGAGACGCTGACGATGGTGGCGACGGGCGAGGACGCCTATGAACTGCGGGTGAATGGCGAGAAGCCGATGACGCCGCAGCGGATTGCGCAGATTCAGAACCGTGAGAAGTGGCACGAGAAGGCGTATCCGTATGCGGGGTATCGTCCGAGCGGGCGGCGCGACTACATGTCGCCCGGGCGGACGATCTGCCAGGCGGGCGACGAGGTGAAGCTGGGTCCGGACGAATACTACGCCTGCGGCGACAATTCGCCGTCCAGCTACGACAGCCGCTACTGGGGGCCTGTCCCCGCGCGCAACCTGTGCGGTTTGGCCGGTGGCGTCTTCTGGCCGTTTCTGACCCATCGGTGGGGTCCGATTGATTGACGAGATGAGTGGACTAATCCGCCGTTTCGTGTTATAATGCTGGCTGGCTTTAGTCAGGGGAGCACCAACTATGAGTGAAAACAACAATGAACAGATGATTCCGACCCCGTCGGACTTCGGGCATTTCCTGCTGGAAAAGGAGCTCGGGCACGGTGGTATGGGTGGCGTGTATCTGGCGCGCGACAAGATGCTGGACCGCAAGGTGGGCATCAAGGTGATGTTGAAGTCGCTGGGTGACGACCCGGCGTTCGTCGAGCGGTTCCAGCGCGAGGCCCAGGCGGCGGCGCGGTTGAACCATCCGAACATCGCCCAGGTCTATTCCTTTGGTACCGAGCAGGGCATGCCGTACATCGCGATGGAGCTTGTCAGCGGCGGTTCGCTCGACAAGGACATGGCGGAGAATCCGGGTACGCTTGATCCGGCGCGCGTGATGAAGATCGGCCATCAGATGGCCGAGGCGCTGGCGATGGCTGCGGACCAGGGGTTGGTGCACGGCGACGTGAAGCCCGAGAACGTGCTGTTCGATACGGATGGCAACGCCAAGCTCGTGGACTTCGGCCTGGCGGCGATGCAGGGCGATTCGGACGAGATCTGGGGCACGCCCTATTACATTTCGCCGGAGAAGGTGCGTCGCCAGAAGATCGACTTCCGTGCGGACATCTATTCGCTGGGCGGCACGCTGTACCATGCGCTCACGGGGGTTGCCCCGTTTGAAGGCGAGGACGCGACGGCGGTGGTGAAGGCCCGTTTCGACGGACCGCCGAAACCGCCGAGCGAGGTGCGTCCGGACCTGCCGAAGGACATTGACGCCATCATCATGCGCATGCTGGAGATGGAACCGTCGATGCGCTATCCGACTTATTCGTCCCTCATTGGCGACATCAAGCGCTGCCTGGCGAAGATGGGTCCGGTGCGGACGTCTCGGCTTGCGAACGGCAAGTTGAAGATCAAGGGAACGAAGATCAAGATGAAGACGACGACCCAGACGTCTGCGCCTGCCGACGGTGGGGAAGGTGCGGAGGGAGAGGCGTCCGACGCCATTCCGCAGCGGCTGCGTCCGCTCGTGGAAGAGGCCCCCAAGAAGCAGACGAACGTCGGTGCGATGGTGGGGCTCGTGGTGGCCCTCGTCGTGTTGGCCGTCGTGGGCACGGTGGGCGGACTCATCTGGTACGTCAAGCATGACAAGGACTCGAAGCGCAAGGCGGAGCTGGCGCAGGCCGTCAGCAAGGTCGCCGAGGCGCGTTCGGCCATTGCGAACACGGTGAAGACCGCGAACGAATTCGGCGCGAACTTCCATGATCTCGTGGCGAAGAACGACCGCCAGATCAAGGAAGCTGCGCGGAAGATGAACGAGCAGCTGCCGGCCGACTTGCGTCCGCTCGCGGTGCCGCTTCTCTCACCGGGACCGACGAAGGACATCGCCGACGCGATTGCCTACACGAACAAGCTCCTGTCGGCGCAGCAGCCGGCGGCCGAGGCGAAGAAGCCCGAGGAGAAGAAGGCCGATGCGAAGAAGCCGGACGCTTCCAAGACCGACGCGAAGCCGGCGGCGGATGCGAAGGCGGAACCGGCCAAAACGAAGGCGAAGCCTGCGGCAACGGGAACCGAGTCCTCGGAAGAGGCGGCGGCCGAGAAGGCGATGGCCGAGCAGGAAGCGCGTCTGACCGGCAAACCGGTGCCGAAGGACGAGCCGAAGCAGAAAGAGGAGAAGGCCGAAGACAAGCCGGCGGCACCGAAAGAAAAGGTGAAACCGGCCGAGGAACCGGCGGTGAAGACCTCGATTCCGATGCCGGGTTCCGTGAAGAAGTTCGGCGAGCTGTGGGCGGATGTCTATCTCTGCCGTGCGGCCGACATTCGCGTGCAGGGACACGTGCTGAAGATCCAGCAGCTGGCGGCGAAGGCCGATGCGCTCAAGGGCGAAAGCTGGGAGACGGCGCAGGCGTTGGCTTCGCTCTCGCAGGAAGTGCTCGACGCGCATGAAACGATGAAGTCCTTGAAGTGCGTGAACGATGCGCAGCGCAAGATCGGAATCGTCCGTTCTTCGGCGACCTCGCTCGTGAGCAAGGCGCTGCTCGAGATCTCCGCGGCGAAGGCGGCGGCCGATGCGGCGGCGCAGAAGTTGCAGGAGCAGAAGGCCCAGGCCGACAAGGAGCGTGAACTCAAGGAGCGCATGGAGAAGGCGAAAGCCGAGGAACCGGCAGCGGCCCAGGCGAAGTTCAAGGAACTCGCGGGGAGCCGTCTGAAGACGCTCGACTGGGAGCAGGCGCTCAAGCAGCTGCGGCCGTTGGCGACGACGTTCATCTCGCAGGAAGGTCGTGAGGAGGTTCGTTCGCAAGTCAAGAAGGTGGAATGCATGCAGGGGCTGCAGAAGCATTTCATCAAGGGCTTGAAGGAACACTACTACCTGGCGGGGGATCCGACGCACAAGTCCAAGAAGGGCGAGCGGCCCGAATTCAAGTTCTCGCGCGACGGTAGCGTGGTCGTGAACGTGGACGAGAAGAACATCACGATCCAGAAGTACAAGTCCGTGCGCGGGCACATGGAACCGGACAAGGGACCGGTCAAGATCGAGTGGGTGCGTCTCTATGGCGCGGCCAAGCCGGAGTACACGTACTACATGGTGCAGCTCATCACTTCGCTCGCCGTCAAGGGACGCGAGACGACGAAGATCGGTCCGCTGGAATGCTCGAACCACATCCTCGGCGCGGCGCTGACGCTGGACGTGTTCTATGGCGAGTCCGCGAATGCCGGGGCGGTGAAGACCTTCAACCACTCGATCGTCAAAAAGGCGGCGAAGGAATTCGACGACTGCGCCAAGTGGGCGAAGAAGTGGTTCCCGGAAGTTGAAATCGAAAACGAATAAACGAAACGCGTGAAAGACAAAGGAAAAGAAGAATGAACGATAAAGTCAAAAGTTATGCGCGCTTCCTGCTTGTGATGGCAGGTTTGGGCGGATTGCTCTACGGCGTGGACGTCGGCGTGATCGCCGCGGCGCTGCCGTACATCGAACGGACGTCGACGTTCACCCAGAACGAGATCGGCTGGATCACGGGCATGGCGCTCTGGGGTTCGCTCCCGTCCTCGCTCGTCGCGGGTCTGCTGGCCGAATGGTTCGGCCGCAAGAAGATGATCGTCGTTTCCGCGTTGCTGTTCCTGATCTCGATTCCGGTCATCTGCGCCTCGGGCTTCTTCGAGGGCGGCAACTTCTGGATGATGGTCGGCGGCCGTGCGCTGCAGGGTGCGGCGGCGGGCCTCTTCGGCGTGATCGTGCCGATGTATCTTGCCGAATGCCTTGATGCCGATTCGCGCGGCAAGGGCACGGGCATGTTCCAGCTGCTGCTGACGATCGGCCTCGTGTTCGTGGCGGTGATCGGCTTCTGCGTCACCTATGTCACGGGCGACGCCAAGAAGGTGGTGGACGAGAAGGCAATCGCGAGCGGCATCGTCGTCTACGAGCAGAAGGTCGACGCCCAGAAGAATCTCGTCTGGAAACAGGACAAGACGGGGGCGAAGGTTCCCGAGTATGTGCTGGACGAGAAGGGTCAGCCGAAGGCGAAGCTCGACAAGGAAGGCAAGCGCATTGCCGACATGAAGCGTGTGACGTTCGCCCTGATCAAGGGGTGGGTGCCGGCGACGCAGGTGTCGTCGTGGGTCCATGCGTGGCAGATGATCTTCCTTCTGTCGTGCATCCCGGGCTTCATCCTCTTCTTCGGCGCGTTCCGCCTGAAGGAATCGGCTCGTTGGCTCTATAAGAAGGGACGCAAGGACGAGGCGCTCGCCGCGCTTGCCGCGAACAACGGCGAAGAGAAGGCGAAGGACATTCTGAACGAGATGATTGCGGCCGACGAAGCGGCGGCGGCCGAAAAGGCGAAGAACGCGGCGGCCACGGATTCGCTCTTCCAGCGCAAGTACATCATTCCGTTCATCCTTGCGGTGGTGATCCTCGGCTGCAACCAGACGACGGGCATCAACTCGGTGTTGAACTACACGGTGACGATCTTCCAGAAGACGGGCATGGAGGGCGCGTTCGCGAACATGTCCGACGTCGCCATCAAGATCGTGAACTGCGTGATGACGGTCGTCGCCTGCGCGCTCGTCGACAAGAAGGGACGCAAGTTCCTGTTGAAGCTCGGCACGAGCGGCATCATCGTGGGTCTCTGCGGCGTGGGCTCGATCTTCCTTGCGATCTCCAAGGGATGGGTGGCTGCGTCGATGACCACGGGCGTTCTCGCGACGGTCTTCTTCTTCATGTTCATCGGCTTCTACGCGGTGGGTCCGGGCGTGTGCGTGTGGCTCGCGCTCACGGAGCTCATGCCGACGCGCATCCGTGCGAACGGCATGGCGATCGCGATGATCATCAACCAGGGTATTTCGGCCGGTATTGCGACAATGTTCCCGTGGTGGTGCGCCGTGACGAACGACAACGGCAGTGTGTTCTTCGTGCTGGCGGGCTTCACCGTGATCTACTTCGTCACGGCGGCGTTCTTCCTGCCGGAGACCAAGGGTCGTACGCTGGAAGAGGTCGAGCAGTACTTCACGACGGGCAAGATGCCTGAAAAGAAGAACTAATCGGGTTTACAATCAAAACGAATAAGGAAATTCAAAAATGAATAGACGCGAATTTATTGCTGCGGGCGCGGGTGCGGCTGCGGTGGCCATGTCGGCCGGTATGATGTCGGGCTGCACGACGGGTGCGGCTTGTGCGTGCAAGAAAGGAAAAGTCATGAAGGTGTGCAACAAGGATTTCTACAAGGGCGGTACGTTCGATGCGTTCGGCGTCAACAAGGGCGGCACGTTTGACGGCGAGAAGGCCCGCCAGGCCTACTTCGACCTGATGCGGAGCTTCAATTATCCCGTGTTCCGTGCGTTCACGGACGAGAAGTTCATGCTCGAGCAGACGAAGCAGACGCCGAATACGCAGTATCTCGGCTTCTGGGGCCTCGACTTCGGCAAGGGCGACTTCGCGAAGTACGGCATGGGCGGCGTGATCTGGGTGGACGAAGTGAAGGAAGAGTACTTCGGCCACGACATCTACCTGCTGCCGCTGCAGTCCATTCCGGAGCATAGCCATGTCGCGCAGAAGATCGCCGACAACGTGTGCCAGGATCGTTGGACGGGCGAGAAGTTCAACAAGGACCTGCCGCCGAAGATGGAGAGCTGGCTCGTGCGCAACGGCTGGGTCTATTCCTTCTCGGAAGTCGGCGAGCCCAACCTCGACCAGTTCCCGGAAGCGAAGGCGAACCTTTCGTCGCTGCTGTGGGACCAGAAGGCCAACAAGCCGGTGAACCTCAAGTCGCTCCACGTCGAGAAGTGGGTGCCGGACGGGATCGCGCACAAGCTCCCGAAGGTCGGTACGTGGCACTTCATGATGGGCGGTACGGAAGGCGCCATCATCACGGAGTTCGCGAACTTCCACGACAGCAAGTGCAACCGTTTCTCGGTGCCGGGCGTCGTGTTTTAATGCCCCAGGGCTGACAGAAAAAGCCCGTCAGACGCCGTCCCGCCAATCCGGGGCGGCGTCGCTTTGGCAAAACGAATTCGTGTGGGCTTAATAAACGCCTAACACAACTTTGATAGATTAATGTAGTTTTCCTTCGCGGAAGACGTTTCGAATCGATTGTTTGACAAGACAAGAAAAGGCAAGAAACATGCTCAAGGTAGAGAACCTGAAGAAGAACTTCGGCTCCTTCCAGGCGGTGAAGGGGATTTCCTTCAACGTGGCGAAGGGCGAAGTGTTGGGCTTCCTGGGGCCGAACGGCGCCGGAAAATCGACGACCATGCGAATGATCACGGGCTTTATCCCTCCGTCGTCCGGATCCGCAGTCATCTGCGGCCACGACATCCTTAAAGACCCCGTGGGCGCGAAGAGCGCGCTCGGCTATCTGCCGGAAGCGGCGCCGAGCTATCGCGCGATGACGGTGGAAGATTTCCTGATGTTTGCGGCGAAGGTGCGTGGCTTCTCGGGCGCCGACGCGAAGGAGAAGGTTTCGAGCGTGATTGAAAAGGCCGGGCTCGGGAAGGTCCGCCGCCAGACGATCGAGACGCTCTCGAAGGGCTACCGCCAGCGGACGTGTTTCGCACAGGCCATCATCCACAAGCCGTCCGTGCTGATCATGGACGAGCCGACGGACGGTCTTGATCCGAACCAGAAATTTGTGGTGCGCCAGATGATCAAGGAAATGAGCGCCGACATGGCGATCATCATCTCCACGCACATTCTTGAAGAAGTGGACGCCGTCTGCACGCATGCCGTCGTGATTTCCGACGGCGAGGCGAAGACCGGTACGGCCGAAAATGCGAAGATCACGGTCGACGAACTGCGCAAGCTCGATCCGTCGGGCAAGCTCGACGTCATCTTCCGCAAGCTGACGATGAAGGAGGAGAAGTAAGATGAGCTGCTGCACGAAAACCGGACATTGTCCGTGCAAGGCGATCCGGACGGTCTTTGGCCGTGAATTCAAGGCCTACTTCGATTCGCCGGTCGCGTATGTGTTCCTCGTGGCGTTCCTGGTCCTCGCCGGCTTCCTCACGTTCGGCGTGGCGATGTTCTACGAGCGCCGTCAGGCCGACCTCACGCCGTTCTTCTTCTGGCACCCGTGGATGTACCTCCTCCTCGTACCGGCGGCAACGATGGGTACCTGGGCGGAAGAACGCCGGAATGGCACGATCGAGCTCCTGCTCACGATGCCGATCACGCTCGGCGAAGCGCTTGTGGGCAAGTTCCTCGCGGCGTGGAGCTTCATCGGCATTGGTCTCGCGTTGACCTTCCCGGTCGTCTGCACGGCGGCCTGGCTCGGGTCGCCCGACTTCGGTGCCATTTTCTGCGGCTACCTCGGTAGCTTCCTCCTCGCGGGTGCGGCGACGGCGATCGGCGTGTTCGCGAGTTCGCTCTCGCGCAGCCAGGTGATCGGCTTCGTGATTGCGCTGGCGATTACGTTCCTCATGCTCATCATCGGTTTCGATCCCGTGGTCAACGCGGTGGCGAACTGGGGTGTGCCGGGCGGCATTGTGAATGCGGTCGCCTCCTGCTCGCTGCTGCAGCACTTCGATGCGATGCGCCGTGGTATGATCGACTTTGCCGACATCGGCTACTATGTGGGCGTGATGGTGTTCATGCTCGTGGCCGCGCAGGTCGTGACGGACAGCCGGAAAGCGAGTTAAAAGTTTAAAGTTAAAAGTTTAAAGTTTTAACTGATAGGATTGAAACATGAACAAGAAACTCAATGGTGTTATTGGACTGGTCGTCGTGGCCGCGATCATCGGTGCCGCGAACCTGATCCTGTCGAACCTCCCGCTGCGCGTCGATCTGACGGGCGAGAAGCTCTACACGCTTTCAAAGGGCTCGAAGGCTGTTTTGGGCAAGCTTGAAAACGATGTGACGCTGAAATTCTACTTCAGCTCGTCCTCGACCGAGATGCCGATGCAGCTCAAGACGTATGCCCAGCAGGTGCAGAACCTGTTGAAGGAATACGAGCGCGCGGGCAACGGACATCTCGCGCTGGAAGCGTACGATCCCAAGCCGGATAGCGATGCCGAAGAATGGGCGCAGCGCTACGGCGTCGAGCCGCAGAACGTCAATCCGTTCGGACAGCCCGTGTACTTCGGTCTCGTGGCGGTGTGCGGCGATCGCGAGGAAACGCTCGCGCGCTTCAGCCCGCGGACGGAGTCCACGCTCGAATACGACGTGACGCGTCTTGTCACGCGCGTCGCGTGGCCGGAGCGTCCGGTCATCGGCCTGATGACGTCGCTTCCGGGCGTGCTCGGGCAGCAGCCCAACCCGATGATGATGCAGCGTCGCCAGCAACCGCAGGGCTGGGCCTCGTTCATGGAGCTCAAGAAGGACTACGACGTACGTGAAATCGAAACGACGGCGGAGTCCATTGATGCGGATGTGAAGGCGCTCGTCGTGCTGCATGCGAAGGATCTGAGCGAAAAGACGCTGTTTGCGATCGACCAGTTCGTCCTTCGGGGCGGCCGTCTCATCGCGTGCGTCGACCCGTGCTCGATCATGGACATGATCTCGGCGCAGCAACAGCAGCAGAATCCGATGATGCAGCAGATGGGCGGGCAGGATGCGCCTTCGACGCTCGGCAAGCTGTTCGACGCCTGGGGCGTGACGTTCGACACCTCCAAGATGGTGGCGGACATGGGTTCCGCGACGAAGCTCAACGCGGGTAACGGCCGCGCGGAGGAGAATCCCGCGTTCCTTTCGCTCAACGCGAAGAACGTCGACAAGAAGGATCTGCTCGTCTCGAGCCTCACGCAGGTGATGTTCCCGTTCGCAGGTTCGTTCACCTTCGCGAAGAAGGACGGTCTCACGTTTGAGCCGTTGATCGTCTCCTCGACGGGCGATGCCTGCCTCGTGGATCGTTCGAGCGCGCGCTTCGGTCTTGGCGCGATGCGCAAAGACCTCAAGCCGGACGGCGTGCAGCGCACGCTGGCGGCGCGTCTGAGCGGTACGTTCAAGACGGCGTTCCCGAAGGGACCTGACTTCGTCGAGGGTTCCACCAATGCCGTGCCGAAGGTGACCGCCGAGGGCAAGGGCAGCGTGGTGCTGTTCGGCGACTCGGACTTCCTCGCGGATGACTTCTGCGTGCAGGTGATGAACACGATCTTCGGGCCGATCGCCCAGCCGGTCAACGACAACCTGGTGTTGTTCTCCAACGTGATCGAGCAGTATGCGGGCCGTGAAGAACTCATCGGCGTGCGTTCGCGCGGGCCGTCGAACCGTCCGTTCGCGAAGGTCGATGCGCTTGAGGCGAAAGCCATGGCGAAGTGGCAGGCGAAGCAGGAGGCGTTCGAAAAGGAACTGCAGGAGACCCAGCAGCGTCTGATGGCGCTTCAGAAGCAGAAGAGCGGCAACGAGCGTCTCATCCTCTCGAAGGAACAGCAGGAGCAGATCGCCAAGCTTCGCAAGTCGCAGGCGGATACGCGCAAGCAGCTCAAGAACGTGCGCAAGGAACTGACGGGCGACATCGACCGCCTGGGCCTCACGCTGAAGGTGCTCAACATCTGCCTCGTGCCGGTGTTGGTGATCCTCTTCGGCCTGCTGCGCGGCTGGCTGCGTCGTAAACACTAATCGTGAAAGGATCTGATTTGATATGACGACGAAGAATCTGTGTGTTCTGGTGGTGGTGGCTGGCGTCCTGGGCGGTGCCGCGTATTATACTTCCGCCGGTAAGAAGATGAAGGCACCGAGCCTTGTGGGCAAGAAGATCGTGCCGGCATTCGAAGCGGCGGATGTCACGCGGCTTGAAATCGGCGGCGAGAAGAAGGTCACGCTGGCGGCTTCGGAGAAGGGCTGGAAGGTCGAATCGCTGTTCGGCTATCCGGCGGACATCACGAAGATCCGCGAGAACCTCCTGAAGCTGCAGGACCTCAAGGTGGGTCAGGTGGCGACGGGCACGAAGATCGACAAGCCGGCCGTGGTCGAGCTCAAGAACGCGGCGGGCAAGTCCGTGGCGTCCGTGCAGCTTGGCGGCACGCACAATGCGAAGCCGAAAGGGCAGATGGCGCAGTTCGGCGGCGGCAGCTATCCGGACGGACGCTATGTGCTCTTCGAGGGCAAGGCCGTGCTCGTGAAGGATCCGCTCGATGCGTTCGACGGCGATCCGAAGAAGTGGGTCGATACGAGCATCTGCAAGGTGACGGCGGCCGATGTCGTGTCCGTCGCGTTCACGAAGGGCAAGGAGAGCGTCAAGCTCGCCCGCAAGGACGGCGCGTGGACGCTTGAGGGGTTGGGTCCGAAGGAGGAGATCGACACCTCCAAGACCTACTCGCTCGACTCGGCGCTCAGCTACCTCAACCTGACGGGCATTGCCGATCCGAAGCTCACCGAAGCGGAACTCGGTTTCGCGACGGGCGCGGTCTACACGGCCACGCTGAAGAACGGCACCGTCTACACGGCAAAGACCGGCAACGCGACGGGATCCGACCGCTGGTTCAAGGTCAGCGCCGCGTTCACGCCGTCGGGCACGAACAAGGTCGAGAATGCCAAGCTCGAGAAGGCCGCCAAGGACTTCAACGAGACGGTTGGCAAGTGGACCTACTCGATCGCCTCCTACAGCGCCGATAACTTTGCGAAGACCCGCAAGGACCTCGTGAAGGCGAAGGAAGAGCCGAAGAAGGAAGAGGCGAAACCCGCTGCTCCGGCTCCCGCCCCTGTTAAGAAGGAAGCGGTAGTAAAGCCTGCTCCCGCGCCCGCAAAGAAGTAACGGAATTTTTCCGTCAATCAATAACGCCCAAGGACACGCCCGCGTAGGGTTCGGTCCTTGGGCGTTTTTCGTTTGGGCACGAAATGGTTTAATCGGTTGATTTCGTGCCCAAATTGAGGTGGCCTAGCCTCGTCGAAGTCGGTTCGTACGGTCTTTGTTTACGAGGGTGAACTGGCACCCGGCATTCGGTTGGATCATGCGCTTGATTTTATGATTCCCGCCGAACGTCTATTTTTGCTATAATGTTCGCGGAAAGAGAGGGAGGTTTGTATAATGTTTTGCGAGAATCGGAAATTTCGGGTGACGTTAGCGCTTGCCGTAATCGCCTTGGGCGTTCATGCGCAATATGGCAATCAGTACCAGCAGCCGGCGGTGAAACCTTCGGCTTTCGGTCCGTCTTATCGGCCGCAGGTGGGCATTCCGGCGAAACAGAAGCTTGACGATCGGATCAAGCGTGCGGACTATTGTCTGGTGGATTTCGAGAAGGAAGTCGCACGTCAGCGCGGGGGCGAGAAGGTGATGTGGCATTACAAGACCGACGCCCTCGACCGCGTGAAGTCGCTCGTGGAGGACGCCCCGGACGATCCGCGCGTGCAGGCGTTGTTCGCCCGCGCGAAGAAGGCGCTCAAGCTCAGCCTCGGACGAATCGAGGACGAAGTCGATCCCGCCTGGACGCAGTACAAGCGCAACGAAGACGATTTGCGCAAGATGGTGTGGAAGGAGTCCGAAGACTATTGGAAATCGCTTCTCGCATCCGCGGGGACGAATGTCCTTGCTCGAACCTGGCCGGCGCCGGATGTCGCCGAGGTTCCGCTCGAGGCCCTCAAGGGCAAGCTGGTGGTGCTTGATTCGGTCGCGTATCCCGCCAACCAGTTCTATGGCGGATCGGGCGAATACATTTCGTGCGGCAAGCCGTCGGAAGGCTACTACTTCGTGAAGCTCAACGGACGTCATTGGCTGGGGCCCTACGAGGCTGCCAAGCGCTATCGCAACGAGGCCGACAGTTCGATGCTTGAGGTCCATCAATGGACGGTGCTCGGACGCATCACGGGCGTGACGGCGGAGAATCCGAACGGCATGAAGTCCAACGTCGGCAACTTCGAGTTCGGCTGGGTCGTCGAACCGATCGCGCTGATGGTGCCGGGGTGTCTGGTTTCCTACTTCGACGCCGAGGCGCCGAGTTCGGGCCGCTATGTCGCCGAGGACAAGGTTGCGAAGGTCAAGGAGGGCTGGTATACGATCAAGGAAATTCCGCCGAACGCCACGCCCGAGGAGCTGATGAACTGCTTTGTGACGGCCATCAAGGAAAAGAACTTCTGGCTTTACTTCGACTGCATCGACAAGCGTCGCCGCGAAGGCTTCAACAGTCCGTTTGTGCCGGGAACGAAAAACCTTCGTCCGCATGAGCCGACGGCCTTTTCGGATATCAAATACCACTGGGAACTCCATCAGGAACGCTTCCACGGCGAGTATGTGCATGTGAAAATCGGCAAGGCCAAGATTGTTGTCGCCAAGGGGTTTGACCGGAACGATAGCCATAACGACTTCTTCCTGGACGAAGACGAGAAAGCCAAGTTCGAGAAGGCGAATGGCGTGCGCCAGGACTGGGCGATCGTCGAGACCACGGCAATCGACGAGAACGGGAAGCAGCTGGGTTCCCCGCATCCGCATAAGCTCGTACGCTGGGGAAATGGCCGCTGGTATGTCGAAGACTACGCGCCGCGGTTCTGAGGTCGTGATCATCTCTTGAGAAAGGTCTTATTATGAATCGGAAAATTGTCCTTTGGAGTCTGGCCGCGCTCGTGGTTCTCGGTGCGGACGCGCAGGAGCATCGCCGTTCGCATTCGAGGTCGAAGGTGGATGCGAAAAAGGTCGTCGTCTCGCCGTTTGACCCGGATGACGGCGTGGCGCTGATTTCCGCCGACACGGTGGACAAGCTCTTCCTGGCCGAGACGACACTTCGTGAACGGATGAAGAAGGAGCGGTTCTTCGCGAAGCCGCTCGCGGACCAGAAGTCGGCCATGGCACAGAACATTTCCTTCCTGGCGGCCGATCCGCTGCACGGTCTCTCGCCGCGTTTCGCCATTGACTCAGACAAGGATTTCCGGGCGCAGGACGACTTCAAGGCCTTGATGCGCTATATGGAGGACGGACAGGTTCGTACGCGACTTGTCGTCTTACTGCAAAAGTCACAGGGCGTCCTGTTCAACAGACCGGCGAAGATGATTGCCCAGCTTGAATTCTATAACAAGGTGGGGACGCAGGTGTCTGCCGGTTTGCGGATCTTCGACGAGATGATGTACAAGCTCGCGAATGGAACGCCAGCCTTCAAGAAGGAGAAAGGACTTGATACGCACGCCACGTGGTATGACATCCTGGATTATTGCAAGGTCAAAAAGGAGGTGTTTTTCAATTATTTCGCTTTCGATTCAAACTCGCATTGGCTGAGGTTGGACCCCCTCTTCGAAAATCAGCTGGGATCTGTCAAGGCACACGGCGATGAACTGCCGCCGGCGGAATGCGAGGCTTGGACGACGGCGGCGAAGAAGTTCCTGGAGGAGGATATTGAGAAGTTCCGCACGGCCGTCAAGCTGGCTGCAGAACGGGCGGGTGGGAATGCGCGCGTTCTCGCACTCCAGCGGCTGGATCTCGAAGTGGCCGGGGAGATGGAGAAGATCCTCAAAGGCATGATCAAGATCCGGGATGCCTTCAACGACGGGAGTCAATCACCCGGCCAGCTGCGGACTGGCAAAGGGCTCTACAAGTACACGAAGAGCCGTTACGCCCTGCCCAGTATGCCGACGGACAAAGTGCCGGACCACTTGTACTTGATCAACTTGATGTTCCGGAGGTTCCAGAACGATATGCAGGGGCTGCGGGTGCGGATGACGCCCATTTCGGACGAACAGCGTCGCAAGGCGGCGGAGTGGCGCAAGCAGCATATGAAATCCTGGAAAAAGTAAGACGCGCGCGGTGCGATCGGTTGGATCGCCCTAGCGTTTCTGCCAGTTTGAGCGGTCGACGGGTGCCTGTCGGCCGCCCATGATTTTACGCAGGGTACCGAGTCCGTACACCACGGCCGTCACCCAGCATACGGGCAGGTGGTAGAGCCACGCGCGGTCCGGACGGCGGCAGAAGCCGAGGACCGTCTGAACGACGAGCGGCAGAACCGTTGCCGTGGCGAGGCAGAAGAGGACGATGCCCATGCGGCGCTGCTGGTCCCACGGATAGGACCGCTGCTTCTCCTGGGCGAAAAAGAGGAAGTCGCGAATGCGGCGCTGCTGCTTGCGCGCGAAGTCCGCCAGCCGTGCACAGTAGAGGTGCACAATGCCGGTCTTCACTTTGGCGACGACCACGGTGCCGTTGCGGCGGATGCGATCGTAGAGGATGTCGATGTCGAACAGATAGGGGTCCCAGTTCGCGCCGTCAAGCAGCGTCCGGCGGAAGACGAACCCGTTGGCGCCGATCGTCGGCAGGGCCGTGCCCGTGAGCCGAAGCTTCAGCCAGTCGCCACGGTCCTCCGTGTCGAGCGTGAGGCCGGTCCAGCGTCCCGTGATCGCCGAGCGCCGGTCGTAGTTGCCGGTGAAGAGGCAGATGGGATCGTTCATGCCGAGCAGGGCGAAGTAGCGGGTGAGCGCGGGGTCCTGCGGACGCGACGTGTATTCGATCGGTTCGGTTGCGAGCACCTCGGGGTCCGAAAAGGGAGCGAGCATTCGCGCGAGCCAGGTCGGATCGGGCAGAAGGTTGTCCGAATCGACGAGCGCGATCAATTCACCGTGCGCCGCCTTGATGCCGGCCGTTTTGCCGGCCTCGCCGGTTTTGAGCGGATTCGGCACGATGACATCCACGCCGGCGGCGCGGGCGATGTCGAGCGTACGGTCGGACGATCCGGCGTCGGCGATGACGATCTCATAGTCGCTGCGCGGATAGTCTTGGGCGCGAATGGCGTCCAGACACGCACCGAGCGTGCGTTCCGAATTCAGCACGGGAATGACGATGGAGAGTTTCATGCGGGATCGGCTTTCAAGGTCAGGCGCCAGCTGGGCGCAGTGGAAGATTCGACGGCCACGGATTCCGCCACGCGGTATCCGGGCACCCAAAGTGTTTCATTCGTCTCGGCGTCGACGAGAATCGGCAGGACTGCGCGCAGGGCAGGCGGCACTTTGGCCGTGACATAGACGTCTTGGAGCTTGCGTGACTTCCCGTGCATGCCCGTCGGGGCGATACGGTCGCCCGCCTGCCAAGGACGCAGCACGAGGGTGCGTCCGCCCAGGGCGGTACGCGAAAGCTCGCAGACCGCCGGCAACGTGCCGATCGCAGTCGGCTGGCGGGAGAACCCCGTAGTCGGTTCGATGTTGAGGGTGAACGAGGTCGGCACCGTGCAGACAGGGGCGTCGTCCGTCTCGTCGTCCCGTGTCAGATCGCCGCGCAGAATGGCGGCCGACTTGCAGAGATGTTCGGTGAGATGCGGGTCGAGATGGTCGCGCAGCCAGGGGATGACGACATGGCGCACATTGTTGCGCGGGATGGACGTGTCGGCGTTGGTGGAGTCCTCGCGCCAGGTGAGACCGCGTGCCCGCAGAAAGGCGCGCAAGGTGGCACTGGGGATGTCCAGCAGGGGACGAATGAAGGTGATCGGCCCGACGTGGGAAATGCGTTTGAGTCCGGCGAGACCCTCCGGACCCGACCCGCGCGCGAGGCGCAGCAGAAAAGTCTCCGCGACATCGTCCGCATGGTGGCCGGTGGCGATGGCGTCCAGCGCGAGCTCGTGCGTCATCCGTTCGAAGAACGCGAGACGCTCGCGGCGCGCGGCCATTTCAATCGACTCGCGCGGGCGGCGGATGATCTTGACGCGCGTGGCAGAGAAGGGAAGTCCGTAGCGGACGGCGAGTGCACGGACGAATGCGGCGTCGTCCGCCGAGTCGGGACGAAGCCCGTGGTCGACATGCAAGACGACGGCATCGAACTGAAGCGTCTGCTGCAGGTCCGCCAGCAGCACAAGCAACGCCGTCGAATCGGCACCGCCCGAAACGGCGAGACCGATTCGGCGACGTGTACGAACGGAACTGGACGAAGCAGATGACATCAACGACGATAGGTCGAACGACGGTAGGTCGTCCGGCGTGTGCGCGAACCCGTGCGCGGGCTCCCCCCGGTGGCGGCACGGCCAATGAGGCGTCCGAGCAGAGAGAAGAACTGCGTGATCAGCGAATACCAGGTGAGACGCCGCGGACGCGGGGCCCGATAGGAAAATGGATTGAATCGAGACATGGAGAAATTGTACCTTTTTTACCCGCATCGGTGAACCTTCAAACCCCTCTTTTTGGTAT
>JAZUGW010000056.1:0-35842 GCA_045641465.1 Kiritimatiellia bacterium
GTGAGGCGCATCAGGTTCCAGCCTGTGTCGAAAAGCCACCCGGGCAGGACGGACGGCAGTTCGAAGTCGAGCGGCGCCGTCCCTTCGCAGACGGCGAGGCGGTTCGGCACGGCATTCAAGCCCAGCGCGAGGTTCCAGTCCAGCGTCCTTGTCCCGTCCGTCGACGGGCTCCACGCCGTCATCCTTTCACCCGCGAAGCCCCGCTGCACGAACCACGAGCCGCAGTCCCAGCCGACAACGAGCCGCGTCTCGCGCGGCGCGAGAACGCCGTCCTCATCGGCATCCGCACCGAACGCGATCTCGACGTTGTTCGGCGGCGTGGCGCGGCAGCCGAGCGAGAACGCGGACCGTCCCGCCCGCCGCGAAAGCGCGGGCAGCGGCACGTTCGTCACCACCTCCGCATCGGCCTTCTCGACCGTCGGAAGGGACAGCGCCACCGGCTGCGATGCCCATGCGGACACAGCTTCCATGAGCAAGAGAACTGTCAGTATTCCTTTCATCCGTCTAACAGTATACATCATTCATTCCTTTCTGTGAATTCAAAAATCATCGACATTCAACGCTTCTCCGGCCTGACCGCTTCAGCATAGAGCGTGAAGAGATGCGCCACGCGTTACTCGAACGTGGCCTGCTTGTTTGTGTTGACGCCGAAAACAGTGAGGAAGTCCTTGAGGAACGACTGCGCCTGGGACTTCTCGTCGTACGCATATTCCCATTCCTTGGAGAAGCGCGTCGTGTCCCTACGGATATCGTTCCAGCTTTTCATTGATGGCTCCTGCGCAAGTTCATGCGCCGAGCCCTATGCCCGATACAGAAAAAGGCGCGCTCCTTCTTCTGTACTCAAGCGAAGCCCTACCAGAGGCCAAGACGAATACAGGAAGAAGGAACGCGCCAAGTGTGTTGATACACTTGACGCGTTCCCGCAACCATGCCGCTCGTCTTTTGAAAAACCTGGTAGTATTTCGCTTGAACGTCGTGTTTGCGTAAATGCAAAATCGATTAGGTCGTTTGGAACAGGAAACGGACGCGCAAAGCACAACCACTCCCTTCCGAACTATGTCTTGTTTCTCTGTTTCAGGCTCTTGCCTGACACCAAAGAAACAGCAAATATTGTAGCAAAAAACACCGCGATTTCACGCGGCGTTTTATCTTGTCACAAATTGACAATCGGCAATCGGAGGACAAACGGCCGGACAGCACCTCTGCGCTCAGAGGCCTGTACGTTCGGCGAGAATGCGCTTGAGATCCTGCACGCGTTCTTTCGCGGCGACCAGCACGTGGTCCTTCGTCGTCACGATCACGAGATCTTTCACCCCCAGCGCGGCGATCTCAGGACCTTCCGCCACGGCCACGACGCTTTCGCAGTCGAGCAGCGTCACGGCGCCTTTCGCCACATTGCGTCGCGCGTCCGTACGCAAATGACGGTCCGCCGCCGCCCAGGTGCCCACGTCGTCCCAACCGAAGTCGCCACGCGAAACAAGGATGTTGTTCGCCTTTTCCATCACGGCATAATCGATTGAAATCTTCGTCAGCGTCGGATAGTGCGCCGCCAAGACGGGAGCGGGGTCGTCCGCCTGCGAAACGGCTTCGGCCAGCGCGTCAAGCGCCGGCGAACCTTTCCGGAGCGCCGCCCGCATCGTCTTCACGCGCCAGACGAACATGCCGGCATTCCAGACGTAGCGTCCCGTCGCCAAATAGCGGCGCGCGGTCGCCTCATCGGGTTTCTCCACGAACTTGCCGGCCTGGAAAAACACCGTCGCGGTCTCAAGCGCAATCGGCTTGCCGACGCGAATGTATCCGAACCCCGTGGCCGGGTGCGTCGGTGAAATGCCCATCGTCACAAGGAAATCCGTTTGCGCCGCCGCCGTGCACGCGTCCTTGAGAACACGACGGAAGGCCCGCACATTCCCCATCAGATGGTCGGCTGTGAGAATCGCCGCCACCGCCTCGTCGCCGCCGCGCGCCGCCACCACGCCACAGGCTGTTGCGACGGCGGCCGCCGTATCGCGACGGCACGGTTCGCCAATGATGTTCGCAAGCGGCAACTCAGGCAATTCTTCACGCGTGGCCGCTACGAGATTCTCGGCGGTGATCACGAGCACGTGACTGATCGGCACAACGCCCTTCAACCGATCCACCGCCTGGCGGATGAGCGACTTGCCGCCGAAGACCGTGAGAAACTGCTTCGGACGATCCGGCGTCGAGAGCGGCCAGAAGCGTTCACCGCTTCCACCGGAGAGAATAACCGCAAAAACAGGATGACTCGTCTGCTTCACCACGCGCCGTCCCTTCTCTCAGCGTTTGAACACGCCGAACGGCGACAGCGTCGTCTCGGGTTCGACATTCGCATAGACCGGAAGGCCCGCCGCGATCTTCGCCCGCGCGCCGATCGTCACACCCGGGACCGTGCAGGCGTTGGACGCGAGATACGCGTGCTCGCCGACGGTCGTGTGTCCGGAAAGCGTCACGCCCGGACACGCCTGCGCGAAATCCCCCAGCTTTGAATCGTGTCCCACGCCTGCACGCGCATTCACGATCACGAACTTGCCCAGCTCGACGCCCACCGACACGACCGCACGCGGACCGATGAAACAGCCATGGCGGATTTCGACCGTGGGGGCCACTTCCGCCGAGGGATCGATGATCACGGGGAAGTCGTGTCCACGCATGCGGCGATAGACCTTCTCGCGGATCGCATTGTCGCCGATCGCCACGAACACGGCGGCGCCGGGATGATCGTGCGAGGCCGTCTCAACGGAACCAAGTACGGGATACCCCTCGACCGAGGTCCCCGCAAGGGACGGGTCGTCATCCGCGAAACCGATGATGCGCCAACTCGGGGCTTGTTCGTTAATTCGCTCAAGCGTCCACGCCGCTTCGCGGCCGAATCCACCCGCACCGACAATGATGATGTCTCGTATCATGATTTGGTTCCTTTGAATTCACCCATGGTCGCTTCGCCCTTTGCCGAAATGCCGGTCGAACGAAAGACCGTCGCCACCGTCAGAAAAAGAATCTTGAAATCAAGCGCCAGCGACCGATGGTCGACATACCACACGTCGTGCGCGAACTTCTCCTCCCACGAGAGGAGGTTGCGTCCATTCACCTGCGCCCATCCTGTGATGCCGGGACGCACCTCGTGACGACGCATCTGCTCAGGCGAATAGCGCGGCAGATAGACGGTCGGCAACGGACGCGGACCCACCAGCGACATCGTTCCTTTCAACACCAGCAGCAGTTCCGGCAGTTCATCAAGCGACGACGCACGCAGGAAACGACCGAACGGCGTCAAGCGTTCCGCGTCGGTTCCCTCGCCCGTACGCATTGTACGGAACTTGAGAATGCGAAAGGCGCGTCCGCCCAGGCCCGCGCGTTCCTGTGTGAAGAAAACCGGTTTGCCGAGTTTCATCCACACCATCAGTGCGACAATGCCCATCACCGGCAACCAGAACGGCGCCAAGAAAAGGACAAGACAAATGTCGCACAGGCGCTTCATCACACCAGGGCCTCGGCGATGTACATGAGCTGGCGCCGCGTGAGTCCGGCACCCGAGGGAAGACAGAGTCCACGTCGGAAAAGATCTTCCGAAACATCGCCCCCGTAGACGCGACATCTGCGGAAGACCGGCTGCAGATGAAGCGGCTTCCACACCGGACGGCTCTCGATGTTCGCTGCCGTCAGTGCGGCCGCGGCGGCATCACGCGCACGTTCCGAAGGGAAGATGAAAACGCTGAGCCAGCGCGTGGAATTCGTGAAGTCGCCGCACGGGTACGGCGCGATACGATGTCCGGGACGCTTG
Organism: Kiritimatiellia bacterium; assembly: GCA_045641465.1. Classification (GTDB taxonomy): domain Bacteria; phylum Verrucomicrobiota; class Kiritimatiellia; order RFP12; family UBA1067; genus RUG572. Next base: position 3,800 of record JAZUGW010000056.1, read on the forward strand.
TCGCCGCAGAGCAAACCTTGGTAGAAATCGAATATCTTCCGCTTGCGGCGAATGATCTCCGGCAGACGGTCCAGCTGCGCACATCCGACGGCCGCAAGCAGATTGCTCATCCGATAGTTGTATCCGACTTCGCAATGCTCGTACCACACGGCGTTTTCACGCGCCTGCTGCGCACGCCAGCGGGCGCGCGAGACGACTTCGGGATCACGCGACAGAACCGCTCCACCACCCGAAGTCGTCATGATCTTGTTCCCGTTGAAAGACAGGACGGACGCAAAACCCGCCGCACCGGCCGCACGATCACGGCAAGTCGCCCCGACCGCTTCGGCCGCGTCGATAATCAACGTCGCGCCATAGGTCTCGCAGAGGGATTCGAGTCCGTCATAGTCACAGCACTGGCCATAGATGTCGGCCGCAAGAACGAGCACCTGACGGCGCTTGGTCCCCTTCCGCGAACGTGTTGCAACCCGCAACGCACGCTCGAGAAGCGGCAGGGAAATCGTCCCCGTCAACGGATCGGCATCAATGAAAATCGGCTGGGCGCCCCGATGCCAGGCCGGACCGACCGTGGCAATGAACGTGAGCGTCGAAGCGAGGACAATCGTTTCCGGACCGACCTTCAACTCTTCCATCAGCAGATCAAGCGCGGCCGTTCCCGAGGCCACCGCCGCCGCATGCGTACCCGTCAGCTCGCCAAGCCGACGGTCGAACGCGTCCACCATCGGGCCGCACGGCGCCACATAACCAGAATCGAATGCGGCCTCGACAGCCGCACGTTCAGGTTCGCCCACCCAGGGGGGAGAAAGAAAAATTCGTTTCTGCATGGAAAGATTTTACCATTTTCGAGCGCGTAAACGCAAATGAAATAGGAGGCCGTCGTCCATCGTCACATCGAACACCGATGGAGAATCGCACGGCGCAACGTGAGCGGGTCTGAATAGGCCACCCCGGAATCTGCCGGCAGGCCAAAGGCAAGTCGCGTCACCTTGACAGGTACTTCAGCGGAGGGCCAACCCCGCAGGAGTTCACCCACATACCCCGCCGTGGCATCGCCTTCCATATCCGTGGAGAGCGCCAGAAGGACTTCCGTAAAACCTTCGGCGGCGATACGGTTCTTCAATTCGCCGAGACGCAGCTTTTCGGGGCCCATGCGATGGGCGGGCGACAACTTGCCGCCGAGCACGTGGTAGCGTCCGCGAAAAGCGCCCGACTCCTCGATCGTCATAATGTCCGCCGGTTCTTCGACCACGCAGACAGATGTCGTCTCGCGCGTGAGGTCCGTACAGAACGCGCAGGGATCCGCACCGCGCACGGTGAAAGCGCCGCAACGAGAACAGCAGCAGACATTCTCGCGCGCATCGTTCAACGCAAGGACGAGGGGATCCAGCAGGCGTTCAGGATCCCGCAAGAGAGCAAGAGCCGCGCGCCCTGCGCTGCGTCGGCCAAGGCCGGGCAAGCGCGCGAGCGCGCGTTCAAGTGTGTCGATTGGTTGAAGCATGAAAACTTACCGGCCAAAGAGGCCCTTCAGTCCGCCGCCCAGACTGCCATTCGACTTCATCAGCGCCATCATCTGCTCCTGCGTGGTCTTCTTGACCTGCTTGAGCGCACCGTTGACGACACTGAAGAGCATCGTTTCGAAACGCTCCGGCTTGCCGCCGGCCGCTTCCTTCCACGCCTCTTCCGAAATCTTGATCGAGGCAACCGTGAAGTCGCCACGCGCAACGACCGTAATGCCGCCGTTGGAATATTCGCACTGGATCTTCTCGATTTCCGCCTGCATCTTCTTCGCTTCGTTGCGCATCTGAATCGCCTGCGACATCTGATCAAAAATACCCATTTTCTTAACCCTTTCTTTCTTCGTTCTTTTTATTGTTTTTTAAAAGACCATATTTACGAGCCTTATAGGAAACCACACGCGCCGTCGTTTTCAACGCTCGAGCCGCAGCGGCGGATTTGCCGCCATGCGCTGCAAGCGCCTGAGCGAGGATCATCTTCTCGAACCCTTCCGTCAGGTCCGTCCAACTCTCACCCCGCCAGGTCCAATTTGCCAGAGGACCTTCAGCACGTGTTCGCAGCCACTGGCGCACGGCGAGGGGCAGATCGTCCACTTCCACCTGTGCGCCAAAGGCGACGAGCTCAGCCTCGTACCGCGCCCGCGACTTTTCCTGCGGATTCTTCCACGGATAGGACTCGAGCGCGGCCGTCGCAGCGTCAGACCAGCTTCTTTCCACTCAGTTCCTCGTACGCCTTCACATAGATGTCATGCGTGCGGGTAATGACATCATCCGGCAGCACCGGACCCGGCGGCTGATGGTTGAAGTTGATTGAATCGAGCCAGTGGCGCACGAACTGCTTGTCGAGAGACGGCGGATTGGCTCCCACGGCGTACGAGCTCTCCGGCCAGAAGCGGGAGCTGTCCGGCGTCAGCACTTCGTCCGCGAGGATCAGCGAACCATCCGCATCCTTGCCGAATTCGAACTTCGTGTCGGCGATGATGATGCCATGCTGACGCGCGTAGTCGGCCGCCTTCGTATAGAGGCCGATCGTCGCATCCTTAAGGGCCTTCGCCAGATCCGCACCAACCAGCTGCTCGGTTTGTTCGTAGTTGATCGCCTCGTCGTGGTCGCCGATCGCGGCCTTCGTCGTGGGGGTGAACAGCACTGCGTCGACCTTGGACGCGTTCTGATAGCCCTCGCGCAGCTTCTGGCCGTTGACCGTGCCGCTCTTCTGGTATTCCTTCCAGCCGCTTCCGGTGAGATAGCCGCGAGCGATGCACTCGACCTCGACCATGTTCACCTTCTTGACGAGCATTGAACGCCCGCGCAGGTCTTCCTTCACGCACTGAAGCTCGGCCGGATACTCATCCACGTTCGCCGTGATGAGATGGTTCTTCATGCCGAGCAACTCCATCCAGAAGAGCGAGAGCTGATTCAGCACCTTCCCCTTGTCGGGCACACCGCAGGGAAGGATAACGTCAAAGGCGCTGATGCGGTCCGTGACCACCATCAGCAGCTTGTCGCCGAGATCGAAGACGTCGCGCACCTTGCCGCTCTTCGGAGGCGGCAAACCGGGGATCGACGTCTCCAGCAGCGCATGATTCTTGTCGTATTTCATTTCATTTGTCCTTTTGAAAAAATTGAGATACTATTATACCATAAATCGGCACGGGGTGGAAAAATAGTTATCTACTTGTGAAAACATTCGCGCAGGACAATGGAATTTGCTAAAATATCGTCCATGCAAATCTCAAGAAAAGGTTTTATCGGCCTCGGGTGCGGACTTTTGGTCCTGGCCTTGGTCATTGCGTTCCTCCCCAACGAGGAAAAGCGCGTGCGAAAGACGTTTGACCGCGTCGCCGAACTTCTTGCAAAAGACGGCGACGAACCCGTCCTGACCACGGCCGGCAAGGCGAATGGACTGAGCAATCTCATTGCGCCGAAGATGCATCTCGAGGCGAAGGAAATCGGACTGAACGAATCGTTCGATCCATCGACGCTGGCCCAATGCGCCACCCTCATGCGCGCGCACGAACGCCACATTACCGTGACCTTCAGCGACATCTCCGTCGACTTTCCGCCCGATAAGGAGAATTCCGCCAACGTGCTCGGGAATGTCGCCGTCGATGCGGACCACAACCTCGGCTTCAAGGACAAGGAATCGCGCACCTTTGAAGCGACGCTCACGAAAGACGAAGAAACCGACACCTGGCAGTTCAAGAACGTCAAGGTCCATCGCGTCAATTGACAACGCTGTCACGCTTTTAACCAACTGAAAACAATTCGCCAATTATGAAGTACATTACCTTCCTCATCACACTCGTTTTCGCCTCCGTGGCGAGCGCCGCGTCATTCACCTGGGATGCCACAAAGGACGGCCGACTGATGACTGCGACGAACGACATCGTCCTTTTCAAAAACGTCGCACTCGCGAACTGCAAGCTGACGGGCTGCTGGTTCAACAAGGCGGGGCGCCACCGTGTGGACGGATCGCGCGCGATGTGCAATGGCTGCGGAATCGTTTGCCATGAACAGCGTACGGCGGAGGGACAGACCCTCATTGCCCAATGCCAGCTCTGTACCGAGGGCTACACCAAGTGCGTGAAAATCCAGCTGCGCCAGGCGGGTGCCGACGTTATGGGACGTGTTCTCTACGCCAAGTACTGTCCTAAGGCGGGCGCCAACCACCTCGGTGTGGACTTCGATACGTTCAAGCCGGTTGCCCAGCAGGAGATCTATTCGGTTCTTCCTTCGGGACGCGCAACCAACGGCTACAATGTCGACCAGTTGACGCTCCGCGAGATCGGCGCCGCGGCGGACAACATCCCTGATCCGACGGACGGCTCGATGCCGGAGGACACGGTGCTCGACTTCATGGAAACGCCTGTCGAACCGGAGATCTGGAAAACCTATTGCGCCCAGCATCCGGCCCCCTTCCATCTTTTTGGTGAAGACCGCCATTATGCCGTGCGCAACAACATCATTCCGGCGCATTGGTTTGCAAAAGACAATCACGCGGCGACGATCTTCCGCGGTCACGCGCAGCCTGGCGAATTCTATCCGTTCCAGATTTGCGTGGCTTCCGAAACCGCGCGGACCCTGCGCTGGCGCGCGGAAACGGATCTGCCCGTCACCTGCGTCACGCCCGAGACTTGTGCCGTCTCCGCCAAGGGCGTGAAACCGATTTGGGTGATGCTCGACATCCCCGCGACGGCGCAGCAGGGACAGACCCTGCGCGGGCGCATCCTTGTGACGGACACCGCGTCGAACGAAACGCGGACGCTCCCCTTTGAGATCGCGGTTACGGGTGCCCTGTTGAAAGACGGCGGCGTTTCCGATGCCTGGCGTCTTGCCCGCCTCAAATGGCTGACGAGCACGCTCGGCGATGAGGACACGGTCACACGCCCCTACACGCCCGTCACGATCGACTCGACGAAGCCGCGTACGATCAGGCTGCTTGGACGCACCTTGACGCTCGCCCCCGACGGACTGCCCGCGCAAATCACTTCGTCGTATAGCGGATCCAACACCAAGATTCTCGACACCTCGTTCAATCTGCTGGCGCGTCCTTTCTCGTTCACGGCCGAAGGCGAGGAATTCGGTCCTGCCGGCGAATCGACCTTCACTTTCACATCCCAGAAGCAAACTGAAGTCGCCTGGCGCGCGGAAACCCGCTACGGTTCCGTCAAGCGCATCGTCGAAGGCAAAATGGATTTCACCGGTACGGGATTCTTCCGCATTCGTTTCGAAGGCGGGTCCGTGCGTAAAGCCGTCTTCGGAATCGACATGCCCGCCCAAGTCGCACGCTATTTCGAGGGACTCGGCCGTAACGGCGGGGCTTTCCCCGACAACCTCACGCACACGTGGAACGCAAAATACAACCGCGATGCGGTGTGGTTCGGCTCCATCAATGGCGGACTTGCCATCCGCTTCAAAGACGCCAACTATCGCCGTCCCTTTGTGAACGCCTACTATGCCTGGCGTCCGCTGGTCCTGCCACGCAGCTGGGCCGCCGGTAATGGTACGATTAGCGTTCGAAAGAATGCGCAGGAAGCCAGCTTGCGTGCAGAGGCCGCCAACGTCCCTGCGGGTGCCGAGTGGAATTTTGAACTCTATCTCACGCCCTTCCATCCGCTGAATCTGAAGCAGCAGCTCACGCGTCGCTATTACCATTACGGACAGCACGCGAAGGCCGCCGATTTCGCGACACTCCGCCGTCAGGGCGCGACCGTGGTGAATCTGCATCACAACACGGTCTGGAACCCCTACATCAACTACCCTTACAATGACGACGGCGGGCCGTTCCTGAAAAAGATCGTGAAAGACGCGCATGACGCGGGGCTGTTGCTCAAAGTCTATTACACAACGCGCGAGCTCACGCAGAACCTTCCCGAATTCTTTGCGTTGAAGTCCCTGGATGGCGAGATCTTCGCGAAACGCAATCCCGCCGTGCCTGGATGGCCCTGCACGAACGGTTCGGGCCCCCACCCGTGGCTGCAGCAGCATGTCGGACTCGACATCATTCCGGCCTGGCGTGAAAATGTGCGCTTTAGTGCCTATCCCTCCCGCCTCGACCTCGCAGTCATCACCACACCCGAGACACGCTGGGACAATTTCTTCCTCGCCGGACTCGACCGTCTCGTCCGGAACTATGACATCGACGGCATCTACATCGACGATACGGCGCTCTCAGGAAAGGCGATGCAGCGTGCGCGCCGCATTCTCGATCGCGACGGGAAGGTCCGTCTTGTCGACAACCACTCGTGGAACCACCACAGCGGCCTCGCGGGAAGCGGTTCGTCGAACCTCGTATTCCTCGACCTCTATCCGTACTTCGATCTCCTGTGGCGAGGCGAAGGCTTCTCGAACAACACCCCGGCCGACTTCTGGCTTGTCGAACGTTCGGGCCTGCCGTTTGGCGTCGCCGGCGAAATGCTGGGCCGCGGCAACCCCTTCCGCGGACTTCTCTTCGGCATGACCGACCGCTGGGGCTGGGGTGGCAATCCAATCGGTCTCTGGAAGTTCTTCGATGCGACCAAACTGAACGAAGGAGAATTCTGGGGATGGTGGGACGACACCAATCCGATCACGGCGACTGGTTCGGCCGAGGTCAAGGCGAGCCTCTGGAAGACGCCGACCGGAACCGTGCTCGTACTTGCCAACTTCGCGAATGCCGCACAGAAAGTGTCGCTTGTCGCCGACCGTGCGAAACTCGGTTTCCCGCTGGTCGACACAGCCTGGACCCAGCCCGAAATCTCGGCGGCGCAAAAGACAGGGACTGTCCCCAATCTCGCCCAGCCGTTCGAGATTCCCGCCGGCGGCGGATTCATCTGGGTCCATCCTAAAAATTAAAAATTCAAATTTCGCTCAGATTTCATAGAAGATTCAAATGAATCGAGTCAAATCAAAGGGGTCTGTCCCCACGAAATCCAGAGGGTCTGTCCCCAAATCCGAAGGGACTGTCCCCACGAAATCCAAGTGGTCTGTCCCCCAAACGGTCAAAGGGACTGTCCCCAAAGTTTTGATCGAGGGGTCTGTCCCCAAGGACTTTGGGGTCAGTAAAGCCGAGGTGAAAGCGGCTGCGACGTATTTCGCCCAGCGGTCGTCGACGCGTGTCGGGATGCGCTTCCATGAAGTCGTGGTCCATCTGATTCGCGATGCGGAATCAGACGAAATGCATCAGGCGATTATGGGGGTGACGGGTGCGACGGATGTGATCACGCAGGCATACGACGCCATTCCCCCTGAAGAGCCCGGCATTTTCGGCGAACTGTTCGTCAATACGGACCAGGCTCGCCGCGCCGCACCCAAACGCAAAGACTGGGACATCGCGCACGAGCTCCTCCTCTACATCGCCCACGGCATGGACCACCTTTCCGGTGCGGACGACCATTCCGAACACGACTATGCGACCATGCGCCGCCGCGAACTCGGCTGGCTACGGAACCTTCCCGCTTAACGGCGAAGAAGGCGGTAGCCCCAATAGCCGAGATATTCCTTGAAGGCGAAACTGACCGTGGCGAGCGAATAGACGCTTGGAACAAAATCGCTCGCACGACGGGGCATCTTCCAGGCGATCGTCGCCTCGTGGTCGCAGGAAGCGGGCACGATGGTCAATCCCTTCGCGTACCGCTCGTACATCATCTTCGCACGCGGCATGTGCAAGGCACTCGTCACAAGCAGCACTTTGGGATCGCTGATGTCCTGCACTTTGCCAGGGGTCTGTCCCTGTTTGTCCTGTTGGATTTTCTCCAACAGCTTTTTGACGAACAGTGCATTCTCTTCCGTATTACGCGCCTCGTCCTCGCAGACGATCGCCTTCGCGGGGACGCCAAAATCCATCAGCAGTACACGTTCACAGTCCTTGGCACCGACACCTGTCGGAATGATGAGGGGCGCCTTGCCTGCCTTGTAAAGACGCGCGGCATGCCAAACCCGGTCCGACGCACCGTACATGTTCGGATAAGGCACCTCCTCCGGACAGGCATTCATCCCGCCGCCGAGCAAAACAATCGCATCCGCCTCGTCGGCCTTCTCAGCCAGCTGCGGCGGCCATTGACTTTCAAGCGAATAGCCGACAAGACTCGCCGTCATCGGCATCGACCAGATCCACAGCCAGGCAAAGCCGGCACCTAGCAGTCCCCCGCCCAGTTTTTTGCGTCCTCTTGCCAGCAGAAACGCCGCCACCACCAACAGCAAAACACCCAGTGCGAAGGGATTCACCAGTCCGTCGACGATCTTGTTGAGATAGTACATCATTGGCCTTTCGTCTGCTTCTTGCTCGCTGCCGCATCTTCGAGAACCCACTTGAACAGACGCCGCCACGGCTCATAGCGATCGAAGAGACGTTCCGGATGGAACTGCACACCATGGATATGAAGAGCGTCATTGCCAATGGCCTCGATGACACCATCTGCGGAATGCGCGCAAATCTCAAAACCGGGTGCCACCTTTTTAACGGCCTGATGGTGCGTGGAATTCACATACTGGATTTCCGTACCGAAGAGATTGTTGAGGAAACCCGTGGCGGTCGGCTTCAGACCATGAACTGGCACGTTGTTCGCATCGCTCCGACGGTGCAGGACTTCATGCACGGGGAATTCCGTCGGCAGGTCCTGCCAGAGGGTTCCGCCAAAATAGACGTTGATCAACTGCACACCCCGGCAGATGCCGAAAACGGGCTTATGCTGCCGAACGGCGGCGGCAAGGAGCTTCCATTCGAATTCATCCCGCTTTGCATTGACCTTGCCCAACTTCGCGTGATGCGGTTCATTGTAACGCACGGGGTCCACATCTTCGCCTCCGCACAACATCAAGAGGTCGATTTTGGAAACGGCCTGTTCGATCGCCGCCAGGTCGTCGGTCCAAACCAGCAGCTGCGGCTGGGCTCCCTGCGTTCTGAAGGCCTCCGTGTAACCGGCGGGCAAGGGTTTGCCGTCGGGGGAACAGCAATCGGCGAGTCCGACGACAAGCGGCGCCGCATGCGCCACACAGGCCATTGCCAACACAGGTACAAGCATCTTGACGGGATTCATCTAGCAGTCCTTCTCATAGCATGTCATTGACATCGCAGTCTACACTCCGAAGCATCCGCCTAGCGGATGCCGAGCACTTTATGCATCTGAATGGAAAGCGCCCACGGTTGGGGATTTTCCGGTTCCAGCAGGTTGACTTTCTTCAGCAGCTTCAATGCCCGATGGTAGTGGATGCGTCCATCTTGCTCAAGGGGCGAAATATAGTAGTCGTCCGCTTTGATGCGTTGACGCATCTGGCGGCAGAAGGACGCGATGTCATCCGAGGTCGCGACAATCCGAACTTCGTTCGCCTCGTGAAGCATGTTCACGTCAAGATAGCGCGAAATGAAATCGGACTTCGGTGAAACGGCAATATAATCAAACAGCTCCGGATGTTTCGGCGCCATGACACCGTTCGTTTCCAAAGCCACCCAGCGGCGTGCAGCCTTGAGCGACATCACCAGTTCGTCGAGTCCGGGCTGGATCGTCGGTTCGCCTCCCGTAATGACGACGCTGCGATTCCCGAGATCAAGCACCTGTTTGACGACATCCGACGTCATCAGGTTCATTTTCTCGTCCTTATGGGTGTCGCACCATTTGCAGGCGAGGTTGCAGGTACAATATCGAATAAACGTACACGGGCGGCCCACGTTACGTCCTTCTCCTTGCAACGAGGAGAAGATGGCATGCAGTCGATGAAGTCCGCTCATTCGCTGTACTCCGCAAAAGAATCGGGTGTTTCCCAGACGCGCACGCGGCTCAGTTCCGGAATGCGCAACTTGAGTTCCTGGAAGAAATGACGGGCGAGATTTTCCGCCGTCGACCGATAGGGCAGCGCCACAGCACGCATGCCGTGCTTCATCACGACAGCCGCGATTTCACTTTCCGCTTCGGATGTGCTGTTGTACATGAACGCATGGTCGAAACGTGCCAGAATCACCTCTTCGCACGTCCTCTTCAAATCCTTGAAGTCGATCACCATGTCCGACGTGTCATTCGGCGGCTGCGTCACGCTCGCCTCGACATGATAGGTATGTCCATGCAGATTCTTGCAAAGTCCCTGATGGTTCGTCAATACGTGCGCGGCATCGAACTTGACCGATTTAGTCACCGTCAGCATGTTCTTCCCTCCATTCTTTACCCCGGCATTCGCGGCGGAAAATCCCCTCACGCGGTTCATCCTCCGGCGCAATCGTCAACGGCGCGAGCGGCTGCTCGTTTTCGATCGGCAAGGACCGCCAGGCGGCCGCGAAAATCGGCAATCCCTGTCCACGAAAGAGCGTTTCGAATTCCGTCCATTCCTCAGGCCCACGCGCCATCGGCGCAACCCGCGCAAAACGCGGATCGCCGGCAAAGCACTCTTCAACGGTATGGAAGTATTCTTCGTGGTCCGTCGCGAACTCAAGCGTGCCGCCGATTTCCAGACGCTTCCAGAGGGCGTTCAGGAAAAGCGGACCGAACAGACGGTGCGAATGGTGCTTCTTCTTGGGCCAGGGGTCCGGGAAAAACACGTACACGGTCCGCGCATGATGCTCGGGCAGGAGATAGTGAAAGGTGTAAAGCGCCTCAAGCCGCACGACATGCGCATTCGTCAGCTTCAGACGACGTGTTTTGCCGTCGAAGACATTGACGCGTTCCTTCATGCGCTCGACGCCGAGAAATTCGCATTCGGGATGGCGGGCGGCTCGTCCCGTGAGGAAACGCCCGCGTCCACACCCCACCTCGACCTCAAGCGGACGCGTCTCGTCGTAGAGCGACGGACAGGCCAGCGGTTGGCACGGATCTGTGACTTTGATAATCATACTTGGTCTAAGATTGAAATGAATTTTTCCGGCGGCGGAATCGGACGGAACGTCTCGGACGAGACGAAGCAGTGGCGCGTAAAGCCATCCACCAGCAATTCGCCGTTCACTCGCACATCGCAGGCGATTTCAAGGCGCACGCCGCGATGGGCCTTGCACCAGGCGGAGATTTCAAGAAGATCGTCATAGCGCGCAGGCCGATGGTAGTCGACTTCTGCGTGAACGACCGGCAGCATCCACCCTTCCGCCTCGCACTGCTTGTATGTATAACCGCACGCGCGCATCAACTCATTGCGGGCACGCTCGAAAAGGGTCAGATAGTTGCCGTAGTAGACAACTCCCATCTGGTCGGTATCCGCATAAGGTACGCGATATTGTATTGTGACTTTTCTCATGGACTTTTTTCAATTAGCGAAGCAGGTTGTTCTTTGGTTCGCTCATCAGTCGATATTATACCACATTTGATATCTAGCAGGAAGACCAAACGGGTACCTATCTCTCCGCAGTCTTGCGCTCTGTCACGCGAATTTCAAATCCTTTTTCACCCCCGCCAATTGGTTCTGCTCCATAATGGCCGACTTTACGATCCTCACCTGTCTCCAGATCGATCTGGCGATAGATCCACTCGTTAAGAGCAGGATGAATGGCATTGCTGCGACCAAGATCGCCGATATTAACATATCGTCCATCGTAGGTGTCGAACTGAAAATTCCGAGCGTAGACCATATACGGGGCCGTACTGAAAATGAAAGCGCGAACGCATCTAGAGTTCTTGAAATAGAGAAGCTGCTGACCGACAATGCCATTGCCGCCATCCCCCCCGAGCAAGGCACCCTCCTCAATCAAACGTCTGTCTTTCTGGCGATCATAGACATTCTTGAAAACAAGCAGAAATTCGTTTCCTCCGGCATCCTTCCACATCAAAACGGGATCGACACGTTCCAACCTCGAGACAGGATCCGCATGCCCATACTTGCGCCGACGCTCAAGGGCATCCATGTATTCCTCGTCGGACAAAGTCAGCTTGTTGCCGAATATCCGTTCACAGGCGGGAAAATCAACCTCCAACTCTGCACATCCCCAATAGGAACGGAACATCGGGTGAAGAAGGACGGGAGGATCGTCCCGCCCGCATTTGGGAATCTCAACGCGAACGACCCCACCTGTCTTCGAATTGGAATCAAGGATTTCAATGGCATACGATTTGGAGTACTTCTTAGAGAAAACCCATTCCAATGGGAACGTCGGCAGACGAACCAAACACTCGATCAATCCGCCAAAGACATCCCAGTGCTTCAACCCCGTCACCCATGTATCCGGAGGATAGACTCCCGTCCGGCAATAGTCGGATCCTGCATTAAATTCCAGTCGCCACAGGTTCGCATTCCGATCATACTCAAACTGGGGCAGCCACGAATAACGAAGTGACCTGTCAGATTCCGTATCAGGGCCGCTAGAGGCCGTCACATACACACAGCCATTAAGGACAACCAAAATAGAACCGACAAGATAGGCTGCAACCAAACTGCTGAAACCCTTAAAAGCACAACCGATCTTTCGAGAACGCTCAATCATTTGACTTCCTTTTCATTTTTTGATTCACTAGCATCCCATTCGTGACTTGAGGGATACAGTTTAATGTTGCTTTTCGGGAAGGTTTCGGGGAACCGGACAACTACGATGCTATGACGAGAGAGAATCGACGAATTCTTCCCAGCAAATAAACGACAAGCGTTCCTTTGCGGACAACAGGCGGAGCCATCGTCAGAATCCTTTCGTATCCAAAAGCTGGAAGTCGATTCCGAGAATGTCAAGAACCTTCAACATCTTGCCGACCTGCACAGTCTCCTTGCCATTCTCCAATTCAACCACAAAACGACGACCGACATCCGCAGCCTGAGACAGTTCAAGCTGCGTAACCCCTTGCCGTTTCCGTTCTGCACGAATACGTGCGCCGATTTCTGTGACCGTCATGCCTTCCTCTCCTTTGTTCCCGAGCGGTATCTTACCAAATTTTCCGCCGATTGTCCACTCCCAATGTTCCCGTTCGGGAACTTTGAGGGCAGTTGACGAAGATTCCGGAAACTGGCTCCGCCGGACGCGGAAGGCGATTGGGAATTCTCGCTTCGCGCCTCCATCGCCCCTTAGCCCCAAGTCCACATACTGCGGGAGGATTGCCAGTACCAGACCCGAAGGGAATTTCTTCAAACTGCCTTCCGTGTCCCGCGAAGCGGGTTTCCGCGTGATCCGTGGTAAATCTCGTGTCCCCAACGACTCCTTCCCCAAATGTGCAAGTGTGCAAACGGTCAATGTGCGGTGGTGAGTGGCGAGTACCAGTACACTTCATGGTCCAAATCGAACAATCCGAACAATCGAAAAATCCGAACAATCGAACAATCCGAACAATCGAACAATCCGAACAATCGAACAATCAAACAATCCGAACAATCGAACAAAGGGTGAAATTTGGGTGAAAATAGAAACACACGCAAAGACAAATGACCATCTTTTTGGTATAATATTCTTTTCGAAAGAGAAGGACAGTTTGAAGATGTGGAATTATTCTGAGAAAATGATGGACCATTTCCGCAATCCGCGGAATGTTGGCAAAATTGACAACCCTGACGGGACCGCCACCGTCGGTTCGCTCGCCTGTGGCGACGCCTTGACTTTCCAGTTCAAACTCGGTGCCGACGGTCGTATTGCCGAAGCGAAATTCCAGACGTTTGGCTGCGCAAGCGCCATTGCCTCGTCTTCCGCGCTGACCGAAATGGTAATCGGCAAGACGCTCGAAGAAGCCTCGAAGATCACCAACCAGCAAATCGCCGACTTTCTCGGTGGACTTCCCCCGCAGAAGATGCACTGTTCCGTCATGGGACGCGAAGCGCTTGAAGCCGCCATCAAGAATTTCCATACCGGCGAAAACGCCGACCGCAATCTTGAAGACACCAAGCTTTGCACCTGCTACAACGTCTCCGAGAACGAAGTGCGCCGCGTAATCACGGAAAACGCGCTCACGACGGTCGAGGAAGTCACGAACTTCACGAAAGCCGGCGGCGGATGCGGCAAGTGCAAAGAAAAGATCCAAAAGATTCTCGACGAGATCAATTCCAAGTAAACTTGTGTTGGTTGGGCGTTAAAAAGTTTTGGAAGTTGGGAAGAGTGGGAACTGAGTTCTATGAACATTGGCTTTGATAATGAGAAGTACCTCGCCGAACAGTCCGAGGAAATTCGTCGCCGCGCCGAGAAATATGGGCGCCTCTATTTGGAATTCGGCGGCAAGCTGATGAACGACATGCATGCGGCGCGCTGCCTGCCGGGATATGACCCGAATGTCAAGCTGCGCCTCCTGCAGACGCTCAAGGATCAGGCGGAAATCATTCTCTGCATCTACGCCGGCGACATCGAACACAAGAAGATGCGCGCCGACTTCGGCATCTCCTATGCTGACGACGCGCTCAAGCTGATCGACGATCTCAAAGCCCTCGGACTTCTCTTCCGCGGCGTTGTCATTACCCGCTATGCCGGCCAGATGGCCGCCCAGCAGTTCCGTCAACGCCTCGAGAACCGCAACATTCCGGTGTTCTTCCACTATGTCACGCAGGGCTATCCGGCGGATGTCGAAACAATCGTCTCCGAAAACGGCTACGGCAAGAACGACTTCATTCCGGTGGAGCGTCCGATCGTCGTCTGCACAGCCCCCGGACCGGGGTCGGGCAAGTTCGCTACCTGCCTTTCGCAGATCTACCACGAGTATCGTCAGGGACGCACGGCGGGGTATTCGAAGTTTGAAACCTTCCCTGTGTGGAACATGCCGCTCGAGCATCCGCTCAATGTTGCCTACGAGGCCGCCACCATCGACCTCAAGGACCACAACATGATCGATCCCTACCACCTGCAGGCATATGGGAAAACATCGGTCAACTACAATCGCGACGTTGAAGCCTATCCCCTTCTTCGTGCCATCTGGGAGAAGATGACCGGCGGCGAATGTCCCTACAAGTCCCCCACGGACATGGGCGTGAACCGCATCGGCTTCGGTATTGTCGACGACGATGTCGTCAAGGACGCCTCGAAGCAGGAAGTCATCCGCCGTTACTTCCGCTACATCACCGACTTCGCCATGGGTACGACGGACCGTGACTCGGTGGCGCGTGCCGATGCCTTGATGCAGAAACTCGGCCTCAAGCCTGAAGATCGCATCCCCGTCGAAGCCGCGCGCAAGGCCGTGCAAGATGCACGTGACGCCGGCAAGGGCAAGGAAGGCGGTGCCATCGTTTCCGGTGCCGCCATTCTCCTCAAGGACGGACGCATCATCACGGGACGCAATTCGGACGAGATGCACGCCTCTGCGGCCATGATGTTGAATGCCGTCAAGGCTCTTGCGGGCATTCCTCCGTCGATCCCGCTGATCGCGCCGAACGTCATCCATTCGATTGCGCACATGAAACGCGACATTCTCAAGGGTGGCTATACATCCCTCAACTTGGATGAAGCGCTCATCGGCCTCGCCATTTCGAGTACCGCCAATCCGACGGCCGCCGTCTGCATGGAAAAGCTGAACGACTTGCGCGGTTGCGAAGTCCATCTGACGCATATCGTCACACCGGGTGACCAGGCGGGTCTTCGTCGTCTCGGCTGCCGTTTCACGAACGATCCTTCGTTCGCCTCGAAGACGCTTTTCATGGCTGGACAGTAACCGGCAGGGCGCAGACTCCGGCTACGCTGTGATATCGGGGTTATGTGTTCACATTTGTAACCCGTTGGTTGCGGCGCGGCTGGAATCCGCGCCCTACCATTTCGGGGCGTCAGGCGTGGTCTTTGCCGATGTATTCGCACGGTGCCTTCGCCGCGAGAATTCCCTGGACGAAACGGAAGCCGTAGCAGATGTGCGTCGCGAAAACACCACACCAGGTCACGAACCACATCAGCGGATTGAATGCGAACGTACTGACGATCGTCAAGACAAGGTAGAACGCCATCGGTGCGCAGATCGCCGCGAGAATCCACGGCGCCGCCGCACCGCAGTGAGCGGCCCAATCCAGTCCAAACCAGCACGCAAGGACAGCACCCAGCGCCACCACATAAAGCGTAAATGCGGTGGGAATGAAATAGGACAAGTGAAGAGAATTCTCCGGGAAACGCTTCACAAAATAGCCGCGATGGAACGCGTAGCGTCCAAGCTGACGCAAATGCGCCCCGAACAGCGGACGACGATGATGGTACACGATCGTCCACGGATCGTAGACGATACGCTTCTTTTCATCGCAGACAATTGACTTGCAGAGGAGCGTGTCTTCGCCCGGCCAAAAGTCCGTTCGATATCCGCCGAACTTGCGCAGAAGCGAAGTGCGGACAAAGAGATTGCAGCTCGGATAGTCGTCGACATCCAAGAGCACGCGCCCGCCGACATAACGATAGCGGTAGTTGCCGCTCACGAAAACGTTTTCGTAAACCCGGCCCCCCGCCTGCGCGAGGAATGCGTCTCCTGGCGGGGTGACACCCGGACCTCCCACGCCCCCGATCGCGGGATCACTGAAATACTTGACCGCATTCTCGATCCAGTGCGCTTCAGGGAAGGCGTCGTCATCGATAAAGGCCACGACATCCCCTTTCGCCTGCTGAATGCCCAAATTCCGTTTTTCCGCCGGACGTACCTTGCCCGTCGGAAGGACCGTGAGCGGGAAATGAAAATCGGTCGTGAACCGGTCGATAGACTGGTCCGGCAAAACCAGAACCTCAAATTCTGAATAGGTCTGCTCGTTCAACGCCTTGAGACATTCTTCCAGCATCCAACTCGATGACGGACAGGCGATCACCACACTCACAAACGGTTTCGTCTCAAGGGGCGGCGGCACTTCGACCTTCGCATAGTAATGCAGGAGACGCAACCGATAGAACACCGCCAATGTATCATGGACCATCTCGCGCACCGTACGAATCTTCAGTGCGCCGAACTTCTGTCCAAAGCGGATTTCGACAGGAGCTTCGCTGATCTTTGCGCCACGTCCACACGCGATCGCAAGAAGTTCGAGATCAAATGCATATGTCTTGACCAGCATTCGATCCAACGCTTCGCCGAGCGGCTGACGGCGGAAGAGCTTCATCCCGGTCTGCGTATCAGTCACGGGGAGGCCGATAAACAGATGGACGAGCGAATAGTAGACAAAACTTGAAAGCCGGCGATGCCACGGATACTGCACCTTCGATTCCGGGTGGCGCTTCGAACCGACGACGATATCGCTGTTCCGACTCTTCATCGAGTCGAAGAACTTGGGAAGCATTTTGGGGGCGATGTCAAGATCGCCGTCAAGGAGAAGAATGAAGTTCCCCTTCGAGGCGCGGAACCCGACGCGAAGCGCATTCCCCTTTCCGGCATTCTTCTCAACCCAGACCGGATGCACCACGTCGGGACGTACCGCAACCGCTCGGCGCAAGGCCTCCGCCGTGCCATCGCCACTGCCATCATCCACCGGAACGAGTTCGTAGGGAATCCGGCCGGCATCGAGACAGTTGGCAACAGAAACAAGATTTGATTCAATCGAATCGGCAAGACGATAAACAGGCAGAATGACACTCAGGAGACCCCCATTGAGGATCTCCTGAGCGGATGTCCATTCTGTCGTTTGAACCGCCACGCGCGGATCACTTCCAGAACTGGAGCTTGGACGGAATCTTGTTCGTCCAGGTATCGCGGGAGATCCGCGCCGTGAAGCCGCCGCCCGGCCCCAACTTGACCGCGAACTTGCTGCCCGTCTGGACCTTCTCTTCGCGGTGGATGTAGTCCGTCGCATCGCGGTTGGCATTCACGCCGTCTTCGAAGATTTCCGCGACCCACTCACCCTGGGCCAGGAAATCGAGCGTAATCACAAGCTCCTGAGGCTGCCAGGCGCCGATCGCCGAAACATACCACACATCGCCTTTCCGACGAGCAATGGCCGCGAACTTGTCGACATCGGCAGCCAGACCGATCGTCTCGTCCCAAACCGTCGGAACCTTCGCCATGAAATCGAAGCACTCCTGGTTCTTGAGATACTGAGACGGCGTATCGCACAACATCTGCAACGGAGCTTCGAAGAGCGACATCAGCGCCATCTGGTGCACACGCGTACCCTGCGACCCCGGCAGGGAATTCGACGGACGAAACGCGGCACGCGTCATATTGCGCATCGCACCCGGCGTGTAGTCAAGCGGACCCGCCACCATTCGCGTGAAGAGAACCTTGAGGTCGTTCGCCGGGAAATCGGAATCCGGTTCCCACTTGAGATTCTCGAGGCCATGCACGCCTTCATAGTTGACGATGTTGGGATAGGTGCGTGAAAGTCCCGTCGGCTTGTACATGCCGTGGTAGTCGACCATCAGCTTGTACTTCGCGGCAATCTCAGCGGTCCGCGCGAGATACGAGACGACGAACTGATCGTCACGATCCATGAAGTCGATCTTAAAGCCCTTCACGCCCATCGCCGCATAGCGCTGAAAGACCTCGTCGGGATTCGACACGAGCTGCGGCCAGCTGCACCAGAGGATGATGCCCACGCCGCGGCTTTTCGCATAGCTGACAAGCGCCGGCACATCGACGTTCTTGTGAATCTTCATCACCTGCAGCTTCTCGCTCCAGCCTTCATCGAAGATCACATACTCGATGTTGTTCTTGCTCGCGAAGTCGATGTAGTACTCATAGGTCTTCGTGTTGCAACCGCTCTTGAACGGAACGCCCGTCACATTCCAGTCGTTCCACCAGTCCCACGCGACCTTGCCCGGCTTGACCCACGAAGGATGTCCATCGAGCTTCGACGGCGTCGCAAGCGCGTAGACGATATCGCTCTCGACGAGCTTCGCCGTATTCGGGGCGAGGATGAACACACGCCACGGATAGGCCCGCGTACCCTGCGTCGCCGCAATGTAGTCGAGGCGTCCGTTCACCTGGCGCGAACGGCGCGTATCTTTGATCTTCTGCGGATCGGGCAGACGAGCCAGGCTGGACTTCAACGCCGCCGGCGCCTCGCCATTCGGCACAAGATTCCAGCCGGCATAATCCAACAGGTCGCTTTCCGTCACGACGAGGCTCACACCTTCCTTCTCGCCGACTTTCGGATACTCGACGAGCAAGGGCAGGTAGACGACACCCGACTTCTCTTTCAATTTCCCCGTCGTCGTCTTCTCATAGATGGACTCCCAGCTGCAGTAGTGCCCACCGCCGCGCGTCCATCCGACATACGCCGTCAGGTCGGGCTTCGGGAAGGTCAGCGGCGCCTCGTCTTCCGTCACCGTCACCACGGGATCGGCCCAAGCCGTTTTGAAACGATACGCGACACCGTCGTTGCGTGCGTGCAGCACGACCTGCCAACCGCCCTCAAATGTCACAGTCGTCTCGTTGCCGTTATCGTCCACTTTCGCCTTCTTATAGCACGGCGTTTCCAGCACGGCATTCCGACTGCCGTGTTCATTGGCCAGCACTTTCGGCTTTTTCAGAAGGTTCTTACCGCCAATCGTTCCCTTTTCCTTGAAGGTCATGGAAATCGTTGTCGGCGCAATCAGTTCCACGCCATCGCGGTAGACGGCATACTGAAGCGACGGTTCGGTGATGAGACGAATCTCATTCAACCCGTCGGGTGACTTTTCAATGATCGTCTCCGCGAACGCGGGGACCAACGCGGCCGAAACCGCCATCAAGAGGAGTGTTTTTTTCATACGGATATTTTATCAAAAATTGGTTGATGATGCCACGGCAAAAAGGTCGCATGCGTTGGCCGTCGTTTGCTCGGCAAATGTCTCGACGGGAACGTTCCGTTCGGCTGCAAGACGCGTGGCGGTATGAACGACATAGGCCGGTTCACACGGACGTCCTCGCAAGGGGACGGGCGAAAGATAGGGCGAATCCGTCTCGACAAGGATTCGGTCTTGCGGCACATAGCGCGCCGAGGCGCGAACGTCGTCCGCCGACTTGAAGGTGACGATACCGGAAAAAGAAATCATAAACCCGCGGTCGAGGAGCTGTCCCGCGAAACGCGGAATGCCCGTGTACGAATGAATGACGCCGCGCAGACGGTCACCGTGATGCCACGGGATCTCGTCCAGGACACCCAATGTGGCATCATCCGCCTCGCGCGTATGAATCACGACCGGCAGCGCCAGTTGATCGGCGAGGACGAGTTGCGCCGCAAAAAGATCGCACTGCGCCTTCAGCGTCTCGGGATTGTAATGGCAGTCAAGACCGATTTCGCCGATGGCCGCCACGCGGTCGTGATGGGCGGACACCAACTTCGGCAATGTCGGCAGCACGTCTTTTGCACGCTCGATCTGATCCCGATCAAAACCAAGCGCCACGCACCCGGGGGTGCGCAGCGCGTGGACGTTGAGTTCGTCGTCTCCGCCCACGGCCAGCACGCGGGTCACCCCGGCTGCAGCAGCGCGGGCGAAGATCGCATCAACGTCATCGTCCGCGCTGAAATGGGCATGCGTATCAAAGAGTTCCATCAAGGGAGCTTCGTCTCTTCAACCGTCGTGCTACCGTAGTTGGAAATGTAGTAGTTCCCCCGCCAGACACACGGTTCGCTCGGCGCGCGGAAACCACCCTTCTTGAGGATTTCAACCTTACCGCACGGCAAAACCCGCACAGCCTGGCAGCCATTCATATCGGCGATGTACAGGTTGTCGTTCTCGTCGACGCAGAGACCGTCCGGCGTCTTCACACCGGCGTCGGGCTTGACGAAGAGTTCCTTCTTCGCGATACGCCCGTCGGCTCCCGGCGTCAACTTCCAGACGCGGCTCTCGCCGTAGTTGCTCACATAGATCTCGCCCTTCGACGTCACCGCGACACCATTGCAGCCACAGGCCTTTGTGAAGGTGTCCTTGAAGACGAGCTGGGGATCGGCCTCGGTATTCGTCACGCGCACGTTGCGATCCTTCGCATCGAACATGTAAAGGCCGCTCAGCTTCGCGCCATTCACCGGCTCGCCCTTGAGAAAAGCCTGCGTGAGATAGAGCTTGCCCTTGAGATACTTGACGCCGTTCGCATTCCAAAGTCCGCCCGCGATCGTCTCGCACGTGGCGACCTTGTCGTCCTTGAACGTGAGACGCAGCAGACGCGCCGAACCCGCCTTCTGGTTGTCGCACACATAGAGTTCGCCATCGGGGCCAAAGCAAATGCCCATCGGGCTCGACCAACCGCTTTCCGCGTATGCCGGCACGTCGATCCACTTGGTCGGCGCCTTGCCCGGTTCCGTCAAACGAAACAACGCACCCGGCTGCTTGTGATTGTTGTTCGGCGCAGCAATGACCAAACGACCGCTCGGATCGACAGCCATGCCATCGGGCTTCGTGCAGGTCGGCGGCATCTGAAGCGTCGCAGCACACGCCACACTTGTCGCAAGAATCGTCAACGGAAGTATCTTCATTTTAATGGTTCCTTTCTGTTTTAAATTATAACATAGTTGAGCCGTAAGAGCAACATCAACGCGCGGCGAGTTCACACCAGGGTTCGATGTCCGCCAAACACGGATGACATGTGTCTTTCGGCGAGAGAATCCGCGGCACATTGAGCTCGGGCCAGGCGATGGACAATGCCGGATCGTCGAATTTCATTCCGCGTTCGGACTCGGGATGATAGAGATTGTCACACTTGTAGGCAAAGAGCGTGTCGTCTTCCAGCACGAGAAAGCCATGCGCAAATCCGCGCGGCACATAGAACTGGCGCCCGTTCTCGGCGGACAGCGTCACCGCGACCGAACGGCCAAAGGTCGGCGAGCCGCGACGAATGTCCACCGCGACATCCCACACGGCCCCACGAATGACGCGCACGAGCTTGGCCTGCGTCCAAGGCGCCGCCTGCCAATGAAGTCCACGCAGTACGCCCTTCTGCGACAGACTCTCGTTGTCCTGAACGAAGACCGCGTCAATTCCCGCCTCTCGATAGCGTGCGGCGTTATACGTCTCCGTAAAATAGCCGCGTGCATCCCGATGAATCGCAGGTTCAAGGATCAACGCACCTGGAATTTCCGTCTCAAAAACCTTCATCTCTTACTGTCTCCGTTCACGCGCACCAAGTCCCAACGCATTCTGCACCCGCACGATCAACGTATTCGGCACCAGCGCAAATACAAGCGCCTTCAAGGCCTCATTCAATCGTTTCGACAACGGGGGCAGTCCGCGTTTCGAAAAATCGATCGGGATTCCGTTGGCCTGGCACACGGCAACCCCGAAACGTTCCCAACAACCTTTGTGTACGGCATCGACGAAGGGAAACTCTCGTACGCATGTCGCCAAAATCGGACGCTCTTCCGTCCCGACGGAAAACGAACCATAACGTTCGAACTCCCAAATGCTGGAGGCCGGACGCGCCAATTGCTGCAAAAACTCGCGATTCCAGAATCCCGCCAAGGTCGAGATGCAATAGGCGGTGTTTTTCGGATACTCCATCAACCCGTCCGAACGCGCCTCGCCGTGTTTCGGGTTCGGCACAAGACGCAAATTCACGGCATTGAAAGACTTGAGCTGTTCAAGTCGATGTAAAAGGAGATCGGTTGACACCGACGCCTCCAGGAAATAGTCGTCACACAGCATCAGCACATACGGCGTGGTGATCTGGTCAAGCGCCTGGACAAGCCGGCTCGCCCAGTTGGTCCCTTCGCCACAGGCGATCACACGGTCAAAGGCCGGACGCATCGCCGCCTGCTCGTCTTCAATCGTCGGGACATGCTCGGTGACAAGAACGGTCTCAAATGGACAGTCCGGCCAGAACTTCCGCTTCAACGCGGCAAATGGTGCCAGCAAATCGACGTAGGCGTCACATGAGGCCACCAGTAGGGTACAATCCTGATTCATCCCGTACACGCCTCCCTACACCCCGATGAGATAGCAGATGACCGCAATCAGCCCGTCAAAGACGGCAATAGCGATAATGCCACCGACCACGGCATTCGTCGCCGCGACACCGACGCCATCCGCCGTATTCCGCGTACGCATCCCGCACGAACACCCGATGAGGCCGACCAGGAATCCGAAGAAAATGGACTTCCCCAAGCCCAGCAGAATGATAAAGACCGTGGACGCCTTGGCCACATGACTCCAGTAGACGACTGTCGGCACATTCATCAACTGCAGCACGATCGCCCCGCCGATGAGACCGGCGAACTCGGAAAAGATCGTCAAAAACGGCATCGCCAGGGAAGCCGCCAACACGCGCGTCAAAACGAGGAAACGCACCGGCGGCAGTCCGAACGTCGTCAACGCATCCAACTCCTCGTCGACTTTCATCGTACCGATCTCGGCAGCAAAGGCACTTCCTGAACGTCCGGCAAGAATGATCGCCGTCACCAACGGACCCAATTCGCGAAAGAGTCCAATGGCAATCAAGTCGGCAACATAGACCTCGACGCCAAAGGTCCGCAAGGATGCGGCCGACTCGAATGCGAGGATGAGTCCCAACAAAAAACCGATGAGCGCGGTAATCGGCACCCCGTCGAATCCGGCACGCTGAAAAGCCAGCGCAAAATCACGGAAACGGAACCGTCGCGGGTGAATGAGCAACCCCAGTGCATTCACAACCGTCTCGCCGAGAAAAGCGCAGTTCGAAACACAGTTCGCAAAACATTCGCAGGCCGAACGCCCCACCGTCTCGCAAAGTCCCATCCGGGGCGAACGTGCGAGCCGGGTCACATTGTAACTTTGAAAATCATAACGCGCACGGATCGGCTCGATCAGGCCATTCGGATCAACTACTGTCAGGACAAGCCCCTGTTCCGCCGCCTGGCGATCCAATTGAAGGAACAGCGCTTCAAAGGCTGCGGACGAGCCGCTCAAACGAGAGATGTCCATCAGCACCGTTTCCCCCTTCTTCAGGCGGCGGACGCGACGGACATCCTTCCAGGCGGACGCAATCTCGTCCGCACTGGATCCTTTCAGCACAATCGGCTTCATGGCGCCTTCGGCGCAACCTTCTTGTCACCCGACAATTGTTCCAACGAAGGCTGCACAGGCGTCTTCACCGCAGGAGTTGCTGCCGCGGGCTTCGCGACTGGCGTCTCGGGCTTCGCAGCCGGTGCCGTCGAAGCAACGGGCTTCACGACCGGTTGAGCGGGAGCCGGAGTTGCCGGAACCGGGGCAGGAGCGGCGGGAGCCGGCTCATTTCCCGGCTCGCTCGCCGGTTTCGTTTCGACTTCGGCGTGCTTCTCGCGGATCTTGTCGATGACCTCACGCAAGTCCTTCTGGTCCTTTTCGAACGTCTTCGACTCTTCGAGAAGTTCCTTCTGATGCTTCTCAGCCCATTCCTTGCGATCCTTCTCGTCCATCTCGGCGAGCTTCTTCGCACGCGCCCGCTTCGCTTCTTCCATCGCCTTGTTCGTCTTGCGTTCTTCGTCCTGACGCGACCACTCCTCGGAGAGGCGACGGAGCTGTTCCTTCTTCGCGATCGGATCGGCGACCGGACTCAACGACCAGCCGTTATCCTCCCACGGACGCGGATCGCTCAACGACTTCTTGCGACGGATCGCCTCAGCCTGTGCGGCATCCGCATCGTCGAGCACGTACGGCGTCATGAACACCAGCAGTTCAGAACGCGCTTCCTTCTTCGAAACGCTCCCGAAGAGCCACTTGCCGATCCACGGGATGTCCTTGAGAATCGGAATGCCGCTCTCGCTATTGACATCCGTCTTCTTCGTGAGACCGCCCATCACGACCGTCATGCGGTTTTCAACCGAGACGTCGCTCGAGATCTTACGCGTCGTCACCGTGGCGTACGGATCCGTGCCGCCCGATTCGTTCGGCACGTTCTGGTCCGCACCCTGCGTCTCGAACGTCTGTTCGACCGTGAGCACCACGGTGCCGTTCGGATTGATGCGCGGCGTCACCTTCACCGTCAAACCGATGTCGCGCTTTTCGTAGTTACGCACCTGCGTACCGGAATAGGTCGAACCCGAATACTGGTAACCGCTGAAGAGGTAGATCATATCGGTCGCCTCGATCGTGGCTTCCTTGTTGTCCACCGTCATCAGAATCGGCGAAGCAAGCACCTTCGTGCGGCTGTCGCTCTTCGCGGCATTGATCACGGCAGCAAGATTCAACTTGTCGCTCTTCAACAGATAGTTGACACCGCCGCCGATGGGGTTCGCCCCGCCGAAGAAACCCGCCGCTTCGACCATGTTCGTCCCCACGGCCATCATCGACTGCAACGGGGCCGTACCCGAACCACCACCGCCACCAAGGCCGTAGCTACCATTGTTGGCAAAGTTGTCACGCATAATCACCCGCTTCAACAGCGGGGTCAAACCTGACGCCTCGGCATCAGAAGGAATCGACTGCTCCGTACCGTCGAGCTTCAAGAAATTCTGGCCAAGATACCCTTGGACGGTGCGCATCACCGGTCCGTTCTCACCACCCTCATCACGATAGGTGTAGGAATACAAAGCACGTCCTGCCGAGTCGGTCACCGGACCCGTGACACGCTGGCGACCGCGCTGGACCCAGTCGATGCCCGTCTGGAGGTCGTCGCCGAGTTCAACCTGCACGATGACCGTTTCGATGAGCACCTGCGAGAGCTTGACATCCATATCCTCGATGACTTCCTTGACCGCCTTCATGTCGGCCTTGCGCGCCATCATCACGATGCCGTTGATGCGCTTGTCGGCGAGGATCTTGATGTTGTCCTTGTTGAGTTCGCCAAGCGAAGACGAAGCCGCGCTCGAGAAGGTCGGCTGCGCCGTCGGCGGGCGCGCCGCAGGCGGGGTACCCGGACGCGTCAGATTGCGGTTCGCCGCCGCATTTCGCGCATTGGGGTTCTGATTGTTCTTCGACGCCGACGACGAGGACCCGTTTCCGATGAGGTCGTTCAGCATCGACGCCACTTCCTCGGCATCGGCGTACTTGAGACGGACAACTTCCACGCTCACTTCCGGCGTCGTCTCAACGTCAAGCGTTTCAATGACCTTGTCGAAGAAGTCCATGTTCGTCTTCGCCGTGATGACGATCAGCTTGTTGGAGCGTTCATCCGCGAGGATCAGCACCTTACCGCGGATCATACCGCGATCGGCATCCGAAACCTGCGCAAGCATCGTCGCATTCGGCGTCGGCGCGGCGGGCTGCTGTCCCGGACGGTTGTTGAGGTTCAGAAGCCGCGGCGGCTGTGCCACAGGCGCACGCGAGGCAAAACCGGGAGCACCGCTCGTCTTCGGTCCAGATGCGCCTTGTTGGGCATCCTTCTGACTTTCCGTCACAATGGTTTCAAGCGCCGTCTTGATATCCGTCGACACGGCGAATTTGATCTGACGCACGAACACGTCCTCGAGAACAGGCGTCGGCTGATCGAGTTCCTTGATGACTTCAAGCATCCGATTCACGTTCTCCTGCGTATCGGTCACGAGAATCGAATTGTTGCGCTCGAACACCTGGAAGAGTCCCGTCGGGTCCTTGAAGCCCTCGATCGCCTTCTGCGCCTCTTCCGCCGTGATGTGCGTCAGACGAATCAGCTGGCTGATGACCTTGCCCTTTTCAGGAATGGAATTGGTCGTCATCGACGTACGAATACCCTGCGTACGCACCGTCTTGCGGTCGAAGGCATAGAGGAAGATGTCGTCGACTTCTTCCAGCACGACACCGTTCATCGTCAGGACGCGCTCGATGGCGTTGAGATACTGTTCCTTCGAGAGTTCACGGTCTTCGAACGTCTTGAGCGTCACCTGCGTCTTCGGCAGGTTCGGCGCCGGCAGCAGAATCTTGTCCGCCACGTCCGCATAGGCATAGAGGAGGAGGTCCAGCGGGGCCTGGTCGAAGGCCAGACGCGTCGGAACGCCGTTCGTGCCCTTCGGAATCTCCGCCAGCATTTCCTCAGGCGTCTTCTGCTCTTCGCCACCGGCCATCGCGCCGTTCGCACCGGCACCCATACCAGGCATGCCGACACCGCGATTGGCGCCAAACGCGCCACCACGTCCCGGCAGGGCGGCGCCGTTGTTAAAGCCTCCCATCCGGTTGCCGCCACCGAGCAGGCCGCGACGGCCGCCAAAATTTCCGCCCCCGCCAAAGGTACGCATCTGCGCTTCGACCGGCGTCGCAATCAACGCAGCGAGCAGAAACAGCCCCAGCGTATAAATCATCTTTCTCATTTCGAGGGTCCTTTCATATAGGCACAAGTCAATGTAAATTTCACCGTCAGGAAACCGTTGTTACGGCTCGAGATGTCGAGATCGCGCACGTCGAACATACCACCTTCGGCATGTTCGAGCGCAAAGAGGAACTTGACCACGCGCGCGAGCGCCGCCTCGAACTTGACGTCGATCGGCATTTCCCACACGCCACCGTGTTCTTCCTCCGGCTTCGGCTGTTCGCTGAGGATGTGCACGCCGTTCTCTTCAGCGATCTTCTCCAGCAGACGCTGCCACCGCGTTTCCGTCGGCTCGCCTTCTTCCGCCATCGGCATCTTCACGCTGACTTCTTCGGATTTCTGCACCCATTCGCTTTTCGCGGCGATCAGCTTGTTCTCTTTGACAAGCTGCTTCTTCGCGTTCTCGTAGAGCTTACGCGATTTCGCCCAGGCAGCCTCGCGACCGCTGAACCACAACAGCACGGCCAGACCGTACAGCACGACCATACCGACGACGGCAAGAACCGTCCGATCCCGACGGGACATCGTAGACATGCTCATTTGCCACTTCCCTTCTTCGTCGGTTTCACGTCTTCCTCCTCCGTATGGAAGAAGCCTTCCATCGTGAAGCGAATGGTGCCCTTCTTCGAAATGTTCTCGCCGCCGGACTGCTCCACTTTCGCGAAGAGCTTTTCGCCGTCGCTCGCATCTTCAAAGGACGCCCCATTGAGGTTGTCCATAAACGTACGCAAATCCTCGCGCTCCGTCGCCGTGCCCATCACGCGCACGCTTTCCCCGCGACGATACTTGAAGTTGCTCAGCATCATCGTTTCGGAATTCGGCAGACCGTCCGAAACCGTCTTGAACACCTCCAACGCACCATGCGCATGGTCCGCATAGCGCTGGATGAGTTCCACCCGGCTCTTGAGCGCCGCCACTTCCTTGTAGGCCGTCTGATGCTTGCGGTCTTTCTGCAGGCCCTTCTGATGGTCCGTCATGAAGTCGTACGTCATATCGACACCGAACAACACGCCCATGATGAGCAGCCAGATGCCGCCGGCAATGGACAACGCCAAGATCATCTTCTTGCGGAAGCGATTTTCCGTGAGCGCCTCGCGCCAGACTTCCGGCGTCACATCGAGTGTCGCGCCTTCAACCGTCCGACGCGCCGCACCTTCCGTACCGGCAAACGCATCATCCACCAGCACTTCACGCAGAGGCCCGAAGATTTCCAGCCGCTGGAGGAACATCGGCTCGACATGTCCGCGCGAGCAGACGACCACCTCGTCCACGCCATCCGCACCGCCGAGCTGCAAAAGGCTCAACGTGACTTCACGTCCCAGTTCGGACGGCGACACCTGCTGCCCCAGCCCGCGCAAGAATGAAGGTGCGCCCTCGTCAAGCACGACCAGGTCCCATCCGTCGTCCATGTCCAAGAGCACGAGCCCACCCCTCACATCGGCCTTCTCGCAAATCTTCGGCCACAGTGCGCGCAACCAGCCGAACGCCGTGGCATCCGTCCGCGTCACATGCACCTTGGCCGCCGCCAGCGCTTCGCTGATCTCGGCGGACGCCGCATCCGGCAGTGCCGCAATGACGGCCACGATTTCCTTGTCCGTCTCGGCGACAATCTCGTAACCCGGCACGAGGACTTCGTCCGGGAACGGCGAGATGCCATCCAGCTCGAGCTGGGCCGCACCGATCAGATCATCCCGCGCCTCGGCCGGCAGCCGAACGGTTTTCACGAGAAATTTCGAAAGCGGCAGCGAGAGCACGAACTCCCGCACGCCGAACTTCTGCGCGGCCGCACGGAACGCACGCGCAAGGGGCTTATCCTCTTCGGCGATCTCTTCGGTCGCCGCCGCCTCGTCCGCACCGGGCTCCGCACCCGCATCTGCAGGCACAACCGCACCCGGCAGATCCGACGCCGCAATCAACGGCCAAGAGTCGCACGCGCCACGCGCAAACGACTCGCCGTCTGCGTCCAGTCGAACGCCGCGAAGCGCGGTGCCCTCAAGACCTAAAACTGTCACTTGTTTTGCCATTCGGTCTATTATCTCATTTCCTCATGAGTCGCGCAACTCAAAAGTTAAAATTCTCACAGTTTTTCAATGGCTTCAAAGGGCACGATAAACGACCGTTCCAGCCGTTTGCGTCCGTTCGCCGTCGGAGGTGACAACCGTCGCCGTCGTTCCCTGCGGGACCGTCACCGTCAAATCGATCGTCCCCGAGGGCGTCCGCTGCCAGTCGACCGCGATGCGTCCCTTGCCGGGCACGAGATGGGAGGCCTTCACATGGTCAAGGCCCTTCGGATAGCAAGGCGCCACACGGAACGTCGCAAATGCGGGCGACGTGCGGCGAATGCCCGCCAGACCTTCATAGTACCATTCGATGATGTCGCCGAACATGAAGTGGTTGTAGGACATCGGCCGACACGCCCAGTCTTCATGCAGCGCCGTGAGTCCCTTCTTGACCATGAACCCATAGCCGGGCTTGTCGTCGCGGATCGTCATGTCGAAGATCAGCTGTCCGTACCCGTTCTCGCTTAGGGTCTTCAGCAGATACGGATAGGCGATCTCGCCCGTCGTGTACTGATAGCCGCGCGAGACGATGTCGTTGACGAGGCACTTGAGCGCCGCCGCGCGTTTCGCCTCGCTCCGGCACATCCCCAGCCCGAGCGCGAGTGCCTGCGCGCTCTGCTGTCCGTTGCAATAGCAGTTTTTCTCCGGATTCCAGAACTCGCGGTCGTACACCTCGGCAATCTTCTCGGCCAAGGCGGCATACTTCGCCGACACGTCGGCGCGTCCCATCCCCTTCGCCATCGTCGCCATGGCGCGCGCATCCCAGTACCACCACGCCTGCGCCGTGACCTCTTTCCGTACGGCCACCACGGGAAGCCAGTCGCCAAGACCACCTCGCGCCAGACCGTTTTTCGCGCCCGCCTGGATGTAGGCCATATACTTCTCCATTGCCGGCCACATCTTGGCGATGAAGCTCGCGTCGCCCGTCCATTCGTACTGCTGATACGGCACGAGGATCACGCTCGAACCCCATTCGATCGAATCACGGAATCCACCTTTGAAGATGGTATACTCGGGACAGATGTCCGGCACGAGTCCGTTCGGAAGCTGTGCGTCCGTGATGTCGCGGCAGCACTTGGCGAACACCTTCGCCGCGTCCCATTCCCAGCGCATCTGCACCGAGTGGCAGTTGTACTGTTCCTGCCAGCCGAGCTTCTCACGGTGCGGACAATCCGTGAACACGCTCACCATGTTCGACTTCTGCGAATTGACAATGAGCCGGTAGATGTCGTTCAGCATCTGATTCGAGCAGATGAAGGACCCGATCCGATCGCAATCGGCATGCACTTCATACGCGTTGAACGCCAACACCTGCGCCTCGCCTTGAACCGTGACCGTCGCATACTGGAATCCGCGGTAGAAGAACGGCGGACGAAACACCTCGCCCTTCGGATTGCCGTTGAGAATGTACGAACATTGCGTCGTCTCCCACCCGGCATAATCGTACAGACGCTTCTTCGCATCATCCCAGCGCTCGGCCATCTTGATGACGACTTTCGTGCCCGCCTTTCCTTTCACGCACAATTCGGGCACATAAGCAAGGTTTTCGCCAAAGTCCCAATGCGTGCCTTTGTTGATACCCGCATGCTTGTCGAAGAGCTTGATGCGGAAAGTCGCCGGAACGAGTTCGCCCGCGGGCGGCGGCAGCACGCAGGCGGCACGACCCGGACCCGAGGCCGCATTCAGCCACACGCGGCCATCGACATCGTCACCCGCATAGACGCTGCAGAAGTAGGCGCCCGACTCGGAAATCGTCCAGCTCGTGTCCGTTTCGACACAGCCCCAGACCTTGAGTTTGCGCGGACCCTGCGATCCGACGAACTTCTGATAACGTCCTGGCGTTTTGGCCATCGAGTACATGCCGCCCGTGAGGATGACGTCCAACCGGTTCGCGCCTTTCTTGAGGTCGACTTTGTACGTGTCGTAGATGCACGTCTTGCGCGTATCCGTCCAACCCGGCGTGAGGACATCCGCATCGCCGCCGACCTTCTGGCCGTTCAGGTAGGCGACGTACTGGCCGAGTCCGCAGATGTTCAGCTCACCCGTGCCGCCATTCCCTTCAAAGATCTTCGTGAACTTCGGTTCGCCGTGAACAGTCCCCGCCGGTACGCCGATCCATTCGGCCGCACCGACTCCCAGCATCACCACCGCAGCAACTGTCGTCAGTAGTTTTTTCATTTAGTCCCTTTTCCCTTTCAGTCTTTCAAGAGCGGAATCTGCAGGAACAAGGTCAATGCGGAATTCGCGACCTGTCCCTCAATGTCGAAATCGTCACGTGGCACCCTACGCCAGTCATTGCCCACGAGATCGTCCGATGGACGGCGGTTCGCCCACGCTTGTGCGGCATTGTCGCAGAGATACGCGCGTACATCGGCGCAATCCGCACGAGCCGCAAGTTCCGCGAGATAGCGGAAGCCGACACCGTGAAACGCGCCGCCATCGCCTTTGCCGCAAGGCTTGATGATGCCGCCAGAACTGAGGTCCTCACGGAAGTGACGCCCCGCACGCTTGGCGTCCGCCAGAAACGACGCGTCGCCTGTGAGGCGATGGAGACGCAGCGCCGAACCGATAAACGTCCCGCAGTTGTAGGTGAAATCCCAACGGGTCAACTTGCCTTCGAGATTGACATTGTCGTAGACGGCGCCTATCTTGGGATCGAAGAACTTCGCACGGCTCCAGGCGAAAAGCGTGCGGGCCGTTTCGAGATACTTCTTCTGCTTCGTCAGCTGCGCAAGATTGCACGCCGTGATCACGGCCGGGAAATTGTCGCACGCGTTCTTGCAGGTGTGCGCACTGTTCTTCCACCACATGCCGCCACCCAAGGTGTCGTCGATTTCGTGCGCCACGAGATGGTCGAAGAGTTTCTGCGCGTGTGCCAAGTAGCGTCGGTCACGCGTATGGCGATAGGCATTCGTCAGGGCGATGGTCCACCAGAGCATGTCGTCGTTGTACTCGTTCTTCAGGAAGTCGGGATGCCGTTGCGTGAACGCGTCGTAGAAGCGCGTCATCAACGTGCGCGTCCGCGTCGTACGGAAGAGTCGGTCCGCATCGATGAGCATGTCCCAGGCATGGGCGGCG
>JAZUGW010000057.1:0-5404 GCA_045641465.1 Kiritimatiellia bacterium
ACGCTGATCGTTGGATTGCCGTTGCTCGTTGTCGCCGACCGAAAGGATTGGTTCCGTTCTGATTTGGTTGAGGATTTTACGCGACCGAGCGAACGGAGTCGGGTGACGCCTCAGAAGCAGGAGGAAATGGCCAAACGTCGCAGAGGAACGTATGCTGTTGATCTTGGGGATCATTCACCTTTCATGAGTCGGCAGTTCGGGAAGGAGGTCCGCCGTTTGCTGATCGACATCGCGGACGACAATCGCGCGAAACTGTTTTTCGAATGTGCCGACGGTGAATGCGTCAGCAGTCCGGCATTTCTTGACGGACAGATGAGCGATTTGAGTTTCCTTTGGAAATCGGCAGGACAAGGTCTCGTCGCCTGGTATGGGGTGTTGGGCGACTATCTGACGATCGCTTTTTGTCCGCCGAACCCTTCGGCCCTGTTCGTTATGAAGAGGCTGCAGAAGAAGGTCGATCCGGGGAAAGTCCGCCTCGTTTCCAGCCCGGTCCGATTCTGCGATGCGTGTGAACCGAAGGATGATGTTTTCAGTATGGTTTGCGAAACGGAGGCCTCTGCTCGAATCTGTCGGAGCCGGGCGAAAAAGGACTATCCGGCCGATAAGGATGATACGGTCGTTGCCTATTATGTCCGGGAGAATGTTCCAGGGCATTCGCGTGTTCAGGTTCGTCCGGACGGGGAAAAGCCGTTGCCATTTTCGTACTTCGTGCTGGAGGCGGATGGTTGCATTTCCTTGATCTACGGGGACGGGAAATCCCGGTTCCGGAATCGTCCGAATTTCGATTACCCTTGGTGGGACGAGTTCACATGTGCGCCATGGGGCATTTACTCGACGTTCTACGATGTACGACGCGATGAGATCGTCGCGCGTCTCTTGCCGTTTTGCTACTCGCATCAACTGGACTCCCGAATCTGCGGTCCTCGCTATTTTAGAAGTCGAGCGCCGGGTGGACAGAAGACCATTGGGGAACTTTTAGACGAAACGCTGGCACGTGAATATGAACATCCGCAGGAACTGTTCAGAAAGGTGCGTTACAAGCGCCTCGCAGACACCGAAGCGAATCACGAGCTGAGAGCGAAATTGAGAAAAGCACTGAAAGATTTTCAAGACGTGCAAAAGAGAGCAAATGGCAAACAGGGATGAGAGACCTTGTCCGACAGGGGGGCGGTGAGGGCGAAATCGTTTGGAACAAAAAATGAATTTTTGTCACAAAAGGCCCTTGTGGTTTGCGACAGATTTTGATAAAATGTCACTCGTTTCTAGGTCTATTAGGATGAGTACATGTCAATTCAAGGCAAATTCTTCTATCTGATCGTTGCTTCGGGCGCGCTTCTTGGCGCGTTTTCGGCTGCTGCCGCCGGCTTTGGCCTCTATGAAGGTTCGGCGCGCGGCAATGCGATGGGCGGGGCCGTGATGGGCAAGGCCCTGGATGCGTCGGCCAACTATTACAACCCGGCCACGATGACGGATTTGACGGGAACGGTTGTGACGGTCGGCATGACGACGGAGCATCCGAAAGCCGATGCCCTGGTGAATGGACGTAAGGCGCGGAAGCTCGATCCGGGCTGTTTTGTTCTGCCGCATTTCTATCTGACGCAGGAGCTGCCGCAGAACTTCTGGTTCGGTCTCGGTGTTGCGCCGGAATACGGTTTGGGAACCCACTACCATCAGAGTTGGCCGCTCGCGTGGGATACGCGTTCGACGACGATCAAGGGACTTACCGTCAATCCGAACCTCGCCTACAAAGTCACGGACGACTGGTCGGTGTCCGCCGGTTTCCGTTTGAGCTATTTCGAGTTCGAGCAGTATTCGGACAAGATGGCCGTTCGCGACGGTGTCAATTATGGAACTGTGCGCGACCACCTGAAGGGTTATGACGGATTCCTCGATTGGGGCTGGCAGATTTCGACCAAGTACGACATCACCAAGAAGCTTTCAGTCGGTGTTCTCTACAAGTCGTACATCGATACGAAGGTGAAGGGGTACAACCACACGCATGTTCGGCATTACAACGATGCGGCGGTTGGACAGCAGGTTGAAAAGGGCGTCGAAGCGGCATTGCAGAGTGCGGGTTTGGCACCGGGGATGCCAGGTTACCAACAGTATTACGATGCCGCCTATCAGAAGAACTATCCGGCGGCTGTGGCAGCTGCGCACCGCCAGGTCCGAGAAGGGGCTGCGGATGCGAACGGTTCGGCCCAAGCGAGTTTGCGCCTGCCGCAGTCGCTGTCGTTGGGTCTCAACTACGATGTCACGGATGACTGGCATGTCGGTGCGGCGGCCACGTGGACCCAGTGGTCGACGTTGGATAGCCTCTATTTCGATCTGCCGGGCGACAACGACCGTGACATCCCCCTGAAGTGGAATGACACCTGGCGCTACGGCTTCGGCGTCGCCTACGATGTGACGCAGACATTCACGCTGATGGGGTCCTGGGTCTATGACATCGATCCCTGCAGCAAGTATCATTGTACCTCCATGCTGCCGCCGGGGAGCCGCCAGATTATGACCTTCGGTTTCGCCTATCGTTGGCGGCAGTTCGAATTGACGGCGAGCTACGGTCTTGTGTTCATGAACGGCGAGTCGACCTATATCCACGACGACCTGGGAGCGCGTTATCGTCTTTCGACGCGGAACGGCCTTTCGCATGCGGCCGCCGTGACATTGAGCTATTTCTTTTAATCGTCAATTGTTCACGAAAGGTAAGTCATGAAGAGTTTGATGAAATCGTTGGTTGTTGCCGTGTGGGGATGCGGCCTGGCTTGTGCGGCGGGAATGGTTCAACCGGATTTGCTGAAGTTCAAGGACGGACGTGCCGTGGCGGCTGCCGACTGGCCGGCGCGTCGTGCCGAAGTCGCGTCGCTTGTTCTCCCGATTGAATACGGTCGTCTGCCGGCTGCGCCGAAAGACGGCGTGAACGTGATCGAGGTGTCGAAGTCGAGTGGTCTGGCCGGACGCCAGGACATCTTCTTCCGTACGCTCAAGGCTTCTTGCGACATGGACGGGAAGCCGGTCTCGTTCCTCATCAACATCTGGGGGGCACGGACGAACAAGAAGCTGCCGCTTCTGCTGGAAGGCGACGGTTGCTGGCACTGCCTCACCGATGACATCATCCTGCATGCCGTCGATCGCGGTTGGCTCGTTGCGCAGTTCAATCGCTGCGAGGTCGCGGCCGACAATAATTCGTCCGTCGAGAGCACGCTGGCGAAGTGGGC
This sequence comes from Kiritimatiellia bacterium, assembly GCA_045641465.1. Classification (GTDB taxonomy): domain Bacteria; phylum Verrucomicrobiota; class Kiritimatiellia; order RFP12; family UBA1067; genus RUG572. The sequence continues at coordinate 3,219 of JAZUGW010000057.1, forward strand.
CTGGAGCTACCATCGTGCGATCGACGCCCTGCTGAAGCTCGAACCGCGCGTGGACCCCGCGTGCATCGCCATCACCGGCCACAGCCGCGGCGGCAAGACGGTGGCGTTGGCGGGTGCGACGGATGCGCGTATTGCCGCTGTCGGCGACAACTGCTCGGGTCAGGGCGGTTCGGGTCCGTGCCGCAACGTGCCCCCGCGCGGCGAGACGATCAAGGCCATCGCCCGCAACTTCCCGTATTGGTTTGCGCCGGGTTGGGCTTCGTGGTCGGGTCGTGAGAACGAACTGCCGTTCGACCAGCACTTCCTGCAGGCGCTGATTGCGCCGCGCAAGCTCTTCATCCGCCATGCGGCTGGCGACCTTTGGGCGAACCCGACGGGTGCGGTGGACATCTATGAATCCTCGCGCGTCGTGTGGCAGCTGCTTGGCAAGCCCGAGAACATCCGCTACTCGGTGCGTCCGGGCGGACACGCCCACACGCTGGAAGACTTCTCGCTGTTCATGGATTTCGTCGAGGGCAAGAAGCCCGCGCCCCGTGTGCGCGAATTCACCTGCCATGCCGGTGCGATGGGAACGAAGGACAATACGATGGAGTCGATCAAGACGCTGGCGGCGACGAAGATGGATTGGGTGGAAATCGACGTCTCGTTCCGTCCGAGCGGTCTGCCGGTGATCATCCACAAGACGAATCCGACGGAAACGGAAGGTACGCCGCTCGCCGAGGTGCTCGCGGTACTGGGCGCTGCGGGCAAGAAGATCAACTTCGATCTCAAGCGGATGGATGTGGAACTGCTGAAGAAGCTTCCGCCGATGATGGCGGCTGCGGGCATTACGCCGAATCGCATGGTCTTCTCGGGTGTCAATGACAAGACGATTCCGAATGTGCGCAAGGCGTGCAAGGGGTATCCGTATTTCTTCAACTGCACGCCGCCGAAGGAACCCGGACCGGCCATGGATGCGCTGATCGACCAGATCGCCGCTTCGGGCGCACTCGGGGCGAACCCGAATTGGCGTTCGGTTACGCGTACGTTCGCCGACAAGCTGCATGCGCGCGGACTCTTCCTGACGGTGTGGACGGCCAACTCGCCAGAGACGTTCAAGGCGTGCGAAGAGCTTGACCCTGACTATCTCACCACCCGCTGGGTGCCGGAGAACCGCCGCTGATCGATAGCGAGGGTTGATGTCCCTGCGGTTCAAAGTCAGTTGTCTTTTGATCGGACTTCTCGTCTCTGCGGGATGCCTGATGCCGTCGGTGCCGACAGAACGTCTGGCACCGATTGCCGTTTCGCTGAAGGGGACGCATCTGGAAACGACGGCGCTTGTCGAGGCGTTGATGTCCGAAACGGGCACGCGCATCGAGGCGGTCAACGCAACGTACAAGAACGATGCCTTTCAGGCGCAGTGCGTGTTGAAGAGCGACGGAGAAAAGCTGACGGTTGTCTTTCTTGCGCCGCAGATGCGGCTTGTGACGATCACGGTGACGAAACCGCATGCGATCCGGTGCGAGAAGGCCCCGCAGATCCCGCGCCTCTTCGAGCCGGAGTATGCGCTGGTCGATCTGGCGTTCATCAATCTGCCGTTGGCGAAGCTGCAGGCGGCGGTGGCGCCGACTTTGAAGGTCGAGGAAACGGGCGGGGTGCGGTGCATCCGTCGTGCGTCGGATGGTCTTGTCGTGGCGGAGCTACGTACGACGGCCGCAGGCGAACGGCAGTATCGTCAGTTGGTCTTCGGTTATGAATATCAGTTGAAGGAAGTGATGCCATGAGTGAAGCGGATGTGGCCGATATCCGGTCCTTTCTCGTCAAGGATCTTGTCTTCAATCCGACGTTTCGGACGTATTGCGAAGAGAATCGCTGCGGTCGTTATGGAAACGATCCGATGTGTCCGCCCGCGTGCGGTACGGTTGCGGAGATGCAGGCGCGGGCAAGTGCCTACACGCACGGCATCGTCTATCGTACGCATTTGGCGCGTGAGGCGCACAACCGCCAGTACGCGGCGTGGCTCGCGGCGGAGATCGCGGCGGGACGTCTGCCGGCGGAAGGTCTGACGATGTCGACGGGTCCCACGGCCACGGCGTCGTGCATCTCGGCATATTGCGCGGATGCGACGGCGCTGATGAAAACAGTCGGGCTGCCTTTTTCGTGGCAGCCCGGCGAAGAATCATGCATTAACGTCTATCTTTACTGAG
>JAZUGW010000058.1:0-2629 GCA_045641465.1 Kiritimatiellia bacterium
GTGCGCGACGCCATCGAGGACGGCCTGCGCAAGCGTTACCGGAAGCGGGACTACAGCAAGGTCGTCAACATCGGCATCGACGAGCTTTACGTATTCAGACATGAGCGTCCGAGCCGCAGGTTCATCACGACCGTGCGAGACCAGGACGGCGGAGGCGTGCTCGAAGTCGCCCGAGGCAAGGGAGCAGTGGCTCTGAAAAGGTTCGAGCGGAAGATCGGCCCTTACAAGGAGAACATCAGGTCGGTCAGCATGGACATGGCGAGTTCGTTCAACCTGTGGGCAGCGACGTTCCTTCCGAACGCAACCAGAATCATAGATCGCTTCCATGTCATCAAGGCGCTCAATGACCGCGTGGACAAGGCCCGGCGCAGGGTCATGGCAATGGTCGACGAGAAGACCGCGAAGAAGATCAAGGGCAACCGGTATGTGTTCCTGAAGAACCGCGAGATGCTTACGCCGAAGGAGGAGAAGAAGCTTCAGCAGGCAACGAAGATCAAGGAGTGTTCGATTCTCGCCGAGGTGCATCTGTACAAGGAGAGGATGAGGAGCATCTACAACGGGGCGAAAACCCACTTCGATGCATCGCTACTCTTCGACGAGTGGATTCGCGACGCTTCCGCAAGCGACGTCGCTGAAATCAAAAGCGCGGCAAAGACATTCCTGAAAAACCGGGACGGCATCCTGGCGTATTGGTCGACCGGCGGAGGGAACAACGCGGCAACCGAAGGATTCAACCGAAAGACGCGGGGACTGCTTGAGATGTCATACGGTTTCCATGAGTTCAAGTTCCTCCGGCTGCGGATATTCGATCTTGGCGAGAAACACTCAATCAAGGACTGACGAACTTCACATCTAAGCCAAGAGAAATCTCGCTTGAGATTGCGCATTAGCCGATTAAATGGCAATGTGTCCCGGGCTTTTGAGGTTATGCGGCGACCCGTTTTCTACAATTTGCAGTAGAGCCGAAAGTATGAGCGATAGACGATAGGAGGTTGAGATGAAGCGGATATTTGTCAGCAGCGTCCAAAAGGAGTTTGAGAAGGATCGGCTTGCCATCAAGCGGATGGTGGAGTGCGATCCTATCATAAAAGCATATTACGAGACATTTGTCTTTGAGATTGATGCTCCAGCCGCCGACAAGTCCACTCAAGAGGTTTATTTAAATGAGCTTGGACGCAGCGATGTCTATCTTTTGCTGATTGGCGATAAGTACGGTTTTGAGGATGCGGATGGGATTTCGCCAACCGAACGCGAATATGATCGTGCGGTAGAACTGGGCTTGCCGATTGTGGTGTTGGTTCGCGGCACCGACAATTCGAATCGGGAGGAGAAGGAGCGTCGATTCTTGGACAAGGTTTCGTCCGGCCGTACGCGCGTTCGCTACCAGCCGACAGATGACGCCGGTGACTTGCTGAACGAGGTGCGTTCCAGCATTCGCGAACTGATGATGGATGATGGGCTGCTTTCCGACTTGCCGTTTGAGGATCAGATGCCGCGCGACACGACGCTTGATGACATTGACGACAAGCGGGTAGCATGGTTCGTACAGCGCGCCGTGCGTTTACGCAATGCGCCGTTTGCGGATGATGAGGCGAAAGAAGATGTTTTGCGTTCTCTGAAGCTTCTGGATCGCAAGACAGGACTTCCGACCAAGGCGGCGGTTCTGCTGTTTGGGAAAGATCCGCAGTATCTGTTTCCGACTTCCAGCATCAAGTGCGCAAGCTATTTTGGAACGGAGAAGCGCAAGCCAAACGAAGACCTTGAGCTTTATGACGGTGATCTCTTCCGGCTGTCGGATCAGGCAGTCGCATTTATCAATCGACATACGTTCCATGGCGCCGGACGACATAACCACGGCTCTGCCGCGGACGATGTTGATGAGATTCCGAACAGTGTCATCACGGAGGCGGTCAATAATGCGATTGCCCACCGTAATTACGCGAACAACGGTAGCATTCAGGTCGAGGTCTATCAGGATCGCATCGAGGTGATCAGTCCCGGTCGCCTCATGCCGCCTTTGACGGTCGAATCGCTTTATGGCAAGCATGAATCCGTTGCACCGAATCCGCATATTGCCCGTGCGATGTTCTGGGTCAAGTACATTGAGACGGTTGGAACTGGATTGAACGAACTTCTTGATGCGTGCGCCGCGGCTGGGCTTAAAAAGCCGACGATAGAAGCGAATGACATTCACTTCCGGTTGATTATCTGGCGACGGGGAAATAGTGTGCCAAATAGTGTGCCATCAGGAGTGCCAAGTGGCACACTAAACGATGCACAAGCGCTGCTTGAGGCGATTCGTCTTAATCCAGGGCGCCGTATTCCCTATTTTGTTGGCCTTCTTGGCAGGGGCGAACGAACATTGAAACGGTATTTGGCTGAAGAATTGAAGGGCATGGTCGAATTTCGGGGAAGTAGCCGAACGGGTGGGTATTATGCGCTCTGACATTACGCTGGAGATCGACTTGTCCCGCGGGCGGTGGGTGATGGCGCGGTGGTTTAATGGCAGTTGGCGCGGATTGTCGGACACCTCGCGCCAAGAAGGAATGAACGCGGCGCGGCAGAGATTGCGGCGGGTTGGCCTGGCGGGATGGCGGATGATTTCTGGGAAATATTGCAATATGTCTGA
>JAZUGW010000059.1:0-18208 GCA_045641465.1 Kiritimatiellia bacterium
TGGTGGAGCGGCAGTCTCACGCTCAAGGGCGGCACGTTGGATCTGAACGGACACGACCTCACCGTGACCACGCTCAATTCCACCTCCCCCTTCAGCACGATCGTCAACAACGGCGCTGAGCCGGTGACGTTCACGATCGACAATGCCGCCGCGCTTTCGACGAAATGCAATTTCAGAAGCGGCACGGGCGGCCTCTCGGTCGTCAAGCGCGGCGCGGGCGCGCTCACCCTCTACGGCAAGGTCCATTGCACGGCGTTCACGGTCGAAGCGGGCACGGTCGTCTCCCAGCCGTCGACCGGCGTGAAGGGCACGGCGGTGCGGATGATCCCGTGGACGTCCCGTCCGAGCGGAAGCTACGTCAACACCGGTGTTCAGTTCGGCGAGTTCATCCTCAAACGCGGCGGCGTGAACCTCGCCTGGCCGACGGGAACGACGGCGTCCACGGTCAACACCTACAATCTGGGCAACAATGGCAACCAGAATGCGGCCAAGATCATTGACGGCGCGGTGAATGCAAGCAGCAAGCTCTACGACACGGTGTATGCCAATCCGATGGTCATTTCGTTCGGGGCGGAGATGGCGTTTGAAAACTACGATCTGGCGACCGGCGGCGATGCCGAGGGACGTGACCCCTACTCCTGGACACTTGAAGTTGGTTGTACGGAGAACGGTACGACCGTATGGTATCCGTGTAGCAGCTTGATCGACTATGCGTGCACGACCACGCGCAACGCCTGGATGAATGGCAACTTCCCGGTTGCCGACTACTCGCCGCGCTTCACCGGCACGGCGGTCACCGTGGCGTCCGGCGCAACGCTCGAGCTGCACCATGTCGATGAACCGTTCGCCGCGTTGGCGGTCGACGGCACGCTCGTGCGTGATTCCGAGTCGTCCGTCGCCGCGATGCCATCCCTTGCCGCCGGCACCAAGTTGCGCACGCTGGCCACCAGCCGCGCGAAGTACTTCCGGTTCACCATCGTCAAGAGCGAGACCGGCAACACCAATATGCAAATTTCCGAGTTCCAGGTGTGGCTGGACGGCGCGCGGGTTCCTTGGCCGGCCGGCACGACGGCGACGTGGAGCGGCGGTACCACCAGTAGCGCCGAAGTGCCAGCCAAGATTCTCGACGGCGCGACGAACACGAAGTGCTTCACGGGCGGTGCGCTCGGCGCCTTCACCATCACGGCACCGACACCGGTTGCGTTCAACAGCTACTGCTGGTACACGGCGAACGACGACTACAACCGCGATCCGGTGAGCTGGACGCTCGAAGTGAGCGACGACGGCGTGAACTGGACCCTGCTCGACAAGGTGAACGATCGCGCGTGCCCGGCGGCGCGCCAGAGTCTGGCCTACGCGAGCGAGCCCGTGGGCGCCACGCTGGATGAGCGCGTGTGGGCGCGTTACCTGAAGTTCGCGATCACCGACATCCGCGGAGGCGCCACGCAGATGCAGTTCTCCGAATTCGAGGTGCTGACGAACGGCGTCAAGGTCGCCTGGCCGGCGAATACGCGCCTCGGCTGGAGCTTGCACCGCAACAAGAATACGACCGATTCAGAGAACCCGACGAAAGTCATCGACGGCAACACGGGAACGAAGTTCTTTACCGGTGAAAACGGCTTGGGCGAGATCATGATCTACTGCCCGAACGGCATTGCCTTCGACGCCTACCGGTGGTACACCGCCAACGACTCGGCGACCACGCGCGATCCGATCGGCTGGAAGCTGTTGGTCAGCATGGACGGCATGAATTGGCGCGAGGTGGACAACGTGTCGAACTACAATACCACAGGCACGCGTAACGCGCTTGCCTACACCTCGCCCAAGCTGTCCGAGGATTTGGGAGTGCTGCCCGATGCGGCGGTGGCCACGCTCGACGATTCGACGCTTTCGCTGGGCGGCCCCGAGACGATCGGCGGCGTCGCGGGCGCGGGCACGTTGGAGGTGTGGGGTGAGGCCTCGCTCGACGTGGCGGCAGGTGCCACCGAAACCTTCAACGGCACGGTGGAGGGCCGGGGCGCGCTCGTGAAGGCGGGCGCGGGCGTGCAGGTGCTGAAGGGTGCGGTGTCCCTCAATGGGCGGCTCGTGGTGAAGGAAGGCGAGCTGCGGCTCGACCAGGCGACATTGCCGGCGGGTCTCGTCATCGTCCTCGAAGGCGGCACGCTCACGGGTACGGCCACCTGTGAAGGCGATCTCGTCGTGCAGTCGAATGGCGGCGCCTACGGGGCCGCGATTACGCTGACGGGTACATTGTCGCTCACAGGCGATCTGAAGCTTGCGCCGAATGCGGGATATGCGACCCGTCGCGTCTGCTTCGAATATGGCGCGACCGACGACGAAAGCAAGACGAAGTTCCTGTCCGCCCCGTGCTCGGTGGAACTGCCCGGCAAGTATATCTACAAGACGTCGATCGTCGGCAATCAGATGAAGCTCAACATCTACCCGGCCTGTACGATCATCTACGTCAGATGATGCCGTCCACGGGCGAGTGGATGAAGGGTGTTCGGTGAAACGATGAGGACGACAATGGAGCGATTGATTGGATTGATTGGGCTGTTGGCGGCAAGTGTGGTTTGGGGAACGACGGTGCCGCTTGATGGGACGTGGCGGCTCGACTATTTCCCTCAGCCGCTTGACGGCGCGGTGCGAACCGTGCCGTTGCAGCCTGCCGTCGGGGCGAAGACGGTGTCGGCGACGGTGCCCGGGAATTGCGAACTCGATCTGGTGAATGCGGGCATTCTGCCCCCGCTCGAAGTGGGACTGAACGTTCTGAAATTGCGTCCTTACGAAGCGTACCAGTGGCTCTATACGAAGGAATTCGTCGCCCCGGCGGTCGCGGTCAAGGCGGGCGAGAAGGCGGAACTCGTCTTCGGCGGCATTGATACGCTGGCGGATGTGTTTCTGAACGGCGAGAAGGTCGGCGAGTCCGCCAATATGCTGATCGAACATCGGTTCGACGTGACGAAGAAACTCCGCACGGGGACGAATGTCGTTCAGGTGCTGTTGCGTCCGGTGATGCTCGACACGCGATTCGCCACGGTCGGCGAAATGGGCGGCGCGTCGGAACCCGGTGCGGACGGCGAACGCTACCGCAAGGCGGCGCACATGGGAGGCTGGGACATCGCCCCGCGCGTCTATGCGCAGGGACTGTGGCGAAGCGTGTCGCTTGAGATTCAGCCGCCGGTCCGGTTGAAGGAATGCGTCTGGATGCTCAAACATCTCGATGTGAAGTCGCGGCGGGCGGACTACAAGTTCCGCTGCCGGCTCGAAGCGCCGTTTTCGGTTTTGGACCATGCGCGGCTGAGGTGCACGCTGAGTCGCAAAGGCCAGACGCACCGCGTGGCGGAATTCCCCGTCTACACCTTCCATCCGATCGCCGACTTCACCCTCTCGAATGCCGATCTCTGGTGGCCGCGCGGTTCGGTGCCGGCGACGGCGGACGAAAAGGCGGCGGGCGAGGCTCCGGCGCTTTATGACGCCGTGGCGGAAATCGTGGCGGAGGACGGGACGGTGCTCGCGCGCGACGCGCGCAAGATCGGCGTTCGGACGATCGTCCTCAAGCGGGACGACGTCTATTCGAAGGAGCGTCCGGGACAATTCCTCTTCGTGGTGAACGACGAACCCATCTACGTGCGCGGCTCGAACTGGGTGCCGCTCGACGCCTTCCACGGACGGGATCGTTCGCATCTCATCCCGACCCTTGAAATGTGGAAGGACCTCAACTGCAATATGGTCCGCGTCTGGGGTGGTGGCGTCTACGAGCCGGACGAGTTTTTCGACTGGTGCGATGCGAACGGCATCATGGTCTGGCAGGATTTCATGACGGGCTGCGGCGTCTTCCCGCAGGACGACGACTATGCGCGGGCGACGCGCGAGGAGGTGCTGCCCATTGTTCTGCGCCACCGGAACCATCCGTCGCTTGCGCTCTGGAGCGGGAACAACGAGCACGACGGCGCGTTCAGCTGGTTCGTCGGCTGGACGATACACCGCAATCCGAATCAGGACCGTTCGTCGCGCCAGACGATTCCGAATGTCCTCTTTGAATACGACCTTACGCGGCCGTATCTGCCGAGTTCGCCCTACTTTTCGCCCGACGTCGTCGCAGGGAAGGCGAAGCCGAGCGAGGATCACCTCTGGGGGGCACGGGCCTATTACAAGGTGGCGTACTACACGAACAGTCCCTGTTGGTTCGCGAGCGAGATGGGCTACCATGGGTGCCCCAATCTCGAATCCTTGAAGAAGATGATGACGCCGGCGTGCGTCGCGCCTTGGAAGGAGATCACGGGGACAGACCCCCATCACGATTTCCACTGGAATGACGAATGGCAGCTGAAGGCCTGCAACGCGGGGCTTGCGCCGGGTGTGATGCGGCATGGTACGCGCAACAACCTGATGACGAACCAGACGAAGATCATGTTCGGCGAGGTCGCACACGATGTCGAGACGTTCGTCGCGCAGAGCCAGTTCGTGCAGGCCGAGGCGATGAAGACGTTCTGCGAGATGTTCCGCAGCCGCAAGTTCACGCGTTTCAACGGACTCATCTGGTGGAATGTGCGCGACTGCTGGCCGATCATCTCCGATGCCGTCGTCGATTACTACGGCGGAAAGAAGAAGGCGTATTACGCCCTTCGGAATGTGCAGGGGAATCAGCTGGTCCTGCTGGGCGACGATCACGTGGCGTGGGCAGTGAACGATCGCCGCTATCCTGTGAAAGGACATGCCGTCTATACGGACAAGGCGACGGGACGCGTTCTTTTCGAAGGCGACTACACCGTGCCAGCCAACGGGAAGACGCGGCTGGGGAATATCCCGTTCTCGGGACAAGGCCTCATCGAGATCCGCTATTCCGCAGACGGCGAGGTCGGGTTCAACCATTTCCTCTACGGCGAACCGCCGTTCAAATGGTCGGACGTCCAGGCCTGGACCCGCGATTCCCCGTTATACAAATGACAGAACAGGTTTCAATCCATGATGAGAGATAAGCTCGTTGTTTTCGCGGTTGCGCTATTGGCGGGACTGCAGGTTGTTTCAGGCGGATCGGTGTTTCCGACAAGTCCTGACTACACGGTTAAAGTCAACGGGAATCCCGTTGAGGTGTGGTTGACGCCGACGCCGCAGATGACGGTGCCGAAGGAATACTGTCACCCCTATTCCTACGCGGGATTCGACGTGGAGGGTGACGCGAAGGTGGAAGTCGCCTGGAAGAACGGCGGTACCAATTTCACGGCACGGGCGCCGTTCAAGCTGGCACTGACGCCGTTCGGACGTAACCGCGCGCTGCTGATGTTCGCCGATCAGCCCGAGCGGGAGCGTCCGGCCAAGGATCGCAAGGGATTGCGGTATTTCGCCGCAGGACGTCATCGCGTGGGGAAGTTGACGCTGGAGCAGGGCGAGGAGCTTTATCTTGAACGGGGTGCGGTTCTCGAGGGTGCGGTCGTCGGCAAAGGACGGAACCGTATTTTCGGGCGCGGCGTCATTAGTGGCGAACCGTGGCCTTGGCTCAAGGGTCCGAACAATAACATGGTTCAGCTGCGGGGCGACCATCAGCGCATTGAAGGGGTGGTTCTTTGGAGTTCATACGCCTGGGCGCTTAATTTCCAGGGGTGCACCAACTCGGTTGCCGACGGAGTCAAGGTGCTTGGCGGACGTGTGCTCAATGACGACGGCATCGATTTCTGCCGCTGCCGGAACGTGGTCGCGCGGAACTGCCTCGTTCGTTCCATTGACGACTGCCTCGCGCCGAAATGGCACTGCGACAACATCGTGGCGACGAACCTCCTGTGCTGGTGTGACGCGGCGAATGTCGTGCGTATCGGCTACGAGTGTTCGCCCTCACCGTTGAAATTGGCCAATATCCTCTTCAAGGACATTACAGTCGCGCGCATGTCTCCGCGTAGCCGTAAGCCGACCGCCTACTGGGCGAACGCCATGTTTGAGATGCGTGCGACGAACGAAGGACGCATCGAGAACGTCCATTTCGAGGACATTACGCTGCAGGCGGTTGACGATCCGAACTCCACTTTTCTGATCATGAAGTCGATGAAGCTCAACGATGACTACCATTGCGGCTATGCGCCGAAGACCGGCGGATATTTCGCGAACATCACCTTCAAGAACGTTCGGCTGCCGTATGGCCTCCGTTCTCACGTCTACTATTTCGAGCAGGATGCCGCGCACGCCTTCAAGCGTCCAGATCTTTCCGGAGTCACGGACATTCCCCCATCCCCGTCTCGGTAGTCTTCCCATTTGTTTTCTTTCCTTTTCTCCCTCTCATGTTTTATGATATAATGTCACATATGCTTATAAAAGGGAATGATGTGGAAAGGAAATGAGAGATGAGGCGGTTGAATGTTTGGAAATTGTTGTTGTGCAGCGTGCTGGCGTTTTGGGGTGTGGGTGCGCTAGCGCGAACGATGACGGTGGATTCTGTGGTGGACGGGGTAGCGACGTTGTCGTTCGGCGACGCCGACGGCAAGGCGTACACGCTGATGGTCGCACGCGGCGAGCGCGACTTCGGTCCTGACCGCACCGCATGGCCGATGTGCGAGACGATTGGCACGGTGGCGGCGGATGCGACCACGAGAACCTGGAAGGCACCGGCGGGCGAAGGACGCGTGGTGCGCTTCTTCCTGTTGGGGGAAGACCCGTCCCTGCCCTATGCGAAACGGCTCGAGTGGATCAAGTCCGGCAGCAGCCAATACATCGACACCGGCGTGATCGGCCGCACGGGCGTGAGCGTTGAAATGGAGGTCATGCCGTTCGACGACAAGAAAGACGTGACGGCGATCGGCTCGCGCAAGGACACGGGGAACACGCGCTTCTTCCCGCTTCACTTCGGCACTTCCGATAAAAAGAGCGAGTTTGCGCAGGCCAGCGGTACCTTCGACCATTGCAAGATGTGGTATACGACGGGTTTCCGCTACCTCGTGAAGGCGGAAACAACGGATGGGGAACGCACATTGGAAGCAACTCCTGGCTGGTTGGTAACGCGCACGGACAGCGCCACGACGACGGTCAATACGGGACTCAACATGTATCTGTTCGCCGCGAACATGTACGGCAAGCCGAATCAGTATTCGAATTTCCGCCTCTATCGCGCGAAGATCTGGCTGGACGGCGAACTGAAGCGCGACTTCACGCCGTGCGAAGACGCGGGCGGCAAGGGCGCGCTCTACGATGCGGTGTCGGGTACGATCTTCTCGAACAAGATCACCACGGACTTCACGAAGGGTCCGGAAATCGCGAAACCGCTCGTCGTCGTTTCGCAGAGCGGCGCCGTGGAGATGCGCTCGGCGGGTACGCTCATCGGCAAGTGGGACTTCACCAACTTCGATCCGGCGAATCCTGCGAGCGACGGCATTTTGAAGGCGACCGTCGGACAGGACGGCATCGCCTGCCGCTATTCGGGGGCCGGTTCGGCGCCGATTGGCGACGGGACGCTCGGCAGTATGCAGGTGGTGACGACGGGACTTCCCGCAGGCTTCTACGGCATCCAGATTCCGCAGTACCACCACATCCGCCTGCCATTCCCGTCGGGGGCGCTCGACAACTGTTCGTGGACGCTGAAGATCAAGTTCTGGGCCCCGACCGCCGGCTCGAAGCAGTGGCGTCCACTCTACCAGCGCGATGCGGACAATACCGACGACGCGGAACTCTTCCTGAATCAAAGCGACAAGATCGGTATCGCGAGTTATTCTGTCGCCGTGTCGCTCGACCAGTGGCATACGCTCACGGTTACGGGTGGTCCGGGTCGGTATGACTGGATGCTCGATGAGGGAACGCAGATCCGCTATTTCAACAGTTCGGGACTCGACTACTGGAATGGACGCGACTGTCTGCTTCTCGGTGCCGACAATTCGGATGCCGCGAAGAAGCTCATCACCTTCGGCAGCGTCGAACTCTGGCGCGAGGGCGGTGCGGCGAGCGGACGCGACCGTGCCTATTCGCGGGCGGGTCTTACGGGCGAATGGACCTTCCCGGCGGAGAATCCGCTGCGTGCGGCGAAGGGCTTCGACCTCGAGTATTCGCGCCTGAGCGACAACGGCGGATTCTTGCCTCTGACGGATGGCGTGGTGGCGGGCGATACGGGCTGGCGCGCGGAGAAGGGCTGCGGCTTCCGTTGCCGCCATGGGCTTCCGACCAATGCGAACTATTCGGTGGTGATGGATGTGCGCGTGCCGAACGGCTTGACCGAGACGGGTCTGCACGGATGCTTTCTTGCGCACACATACCGCATGACCGACTGCTGTTTCTTCCTGCGCGACCATGAGACCGACGACGTGCTGGACGCCTGGGTGGCGGGTAGCACCTACGTGACGACGCCTTGTCGGCGCGGCGAGTGGATCCGTGCGGTGCTCACCTATGCCAACGAAGGGAATAAGACCCTCTATCTGAACGGTGCCAGGATCGACGCCCGCGCGTTTGGCAATATGAAGATCGAAGGCCCCTATTGCTTCTTCGTGATCGATAACAACGGCGAGGACAACACCTGCGACATTTCCTACGCGGCGATCTACGACCGCGTGCTGACGGATGCGGAAGTCGCCGAACTCCACGCGCGTCCGACGGCGCACGTCGAAAAGCCCGAAGCGGTCGACGACGTGTTGCCCGCGGTATCGTCGAGCGGACTCTGGGAATGGCAGGACGGTGCGCCCGTGACGCTGAAGGGTGGCGACCTGGTGGCGACGGAGAACGGCGGTTACACGTGGACGCGCGACGCGGCCCCGTCCGCCGCGACGTATGTGGCCGATCTCACGCTGCCGTGGGAACAGCTCGCGGGCGGCACGCTTGTCGCCAACGCGAAGGGTGTCATCTCCGGCATCTACGGCACGGCGGGATATTTGAGCGGCAGTTTCATCACCTCGGATGTCCCGTCGATTTTCGCCCCGGCCACCGCATGGACCGGTGCGGACAAGTGGGGCTACTGGACCTATCAGCCCGTGACGCGCGGCGAACCGCATCGTCTGGCGGTGGTCTGGAGCGCCTCGGGCCGGGTGTCGTACTACGAGGACGGCGTTTTGCGGTGCCAACTTTTCCACGCGACCGAAAATGCCGCCGCGACGCCGACGGCCGTGATGACGTTCTTTGAAAACCTCGGCGCGACGGTGACGCGCCTCGAGGCGTACGACTGCGCCTTGACGCCATTTGAAATCGCGGCGCTCGGGCCGGCAGGAACGCCGCTGGCGGCGGCCAACACCGCACCGGTGGCAACGCTCACGACCGAGACGACAGATGTGCGGGCGGTGCTCGATACGGTCACGTTCACGGCCGCCTTCACGGATGCGGAAGGCGAATACGCGGCCTACGAGATCGACTTCGGCGATGGTGCGGTGGAGCAGACGGCGCGCTTCATGGCACCGGGCGCCCCGCAGGTCTTTGAGCATATCTACCGCACGGCCGGCGTCTTGCAGCCGCGTGTGCGCGTGATTTCGCAGAACGGGCAGATGAGCGACTGGGTGAATGGTCCGGCGATCTCGACGACGGCCGTCACGGCCGATGTGCGTGACGTGCTGCAGCGGCGTCCATGGCAGCAGAACGTCTACACGAACCGCTTCACGATCATGGTCGAAGCCGTGAAGGAATGGCAGGGACTGCAGCTTCAGTACGGTGACGACTACGCGCATGCGGTGGAGATGCAGGGAACGCTGGCGCCGGCCGGCAACACGTGGATCTACAAGGGACGCGTGACGCTCGACGGCCATCCGGGCGAGACGATTCCCTATCGCCTTGGTTTCACGGGTGGAGCTCTGACGAATGACGACGAAGGTCTTTCGGCCGGCACGGTGACGCTGTGGAGCATGGACGAAAACGAGTCCTTCAGCTGCTCCATCTGGGGCGACAATCAGGAAGGCGCATGCAAGGGCGATTGGGATGCGGACCCGTTCCTCTATGTGACGCGCCTTTTCGAACACATGCTTTCGCGCGAGGTGGACTTCGGTCTGACGACGGGCGACATGGCCTCGGGCGCGAACTACGTAAAGCAGATCAAGCCGCTCATCCTTGAACGTACAGACGGCATCTTCGGCTGCGTGAAGCCGTACTATGTGGCGTGGGGCAACCATGACACGGGCTATCCCGCGAACAAGCCGTACTTTGAAGCACCGAGTATCGATGATCCCGACTACGGTACGTCCGAAGTCGGCAACAGCTACCTCTATCGCGGCAATGTACTCTTCATCTTCCTGGATGACAGTGTGCGCACCGCCGCCGCGACGAAGACGTGGCTCGCGAATCTGCTCGCAACGGAACGCGCGCAGGCGGCAAAGTTCCGCATTGTGCTGCACCATCAGCCGATCTTCACGGAAGTGTCCGGATCGATGGACCGCACCCTCGAAGCGACGTTCATCGCAGGTGGTGTCGACCTCGTGTTGAACGGTCACATGCACGGGTACGAGCGCTTTGCGTTCAGCGGCGTCAACTACATTGTCAACGGCGGGGCCGGCTATCTCGACCATCCGCTCTCCGTGCGGCACAACTGGGGCGATGCGACTGCCGTAGGCGGACACCTCAACGCGCCGTTCCTTTGGGCGCGACAGAGTCTCGCCGATCCGACGGTACTGGGACCGGCCGAACCCGCGCGCATGGGCATGATCACGGGCTATGGCGAACTACAGGTGAAGAACAACGAACTCGTCTACATCGCGCACGGCTTCAATGCGGACGGCAGCTACATTGGCGTATTCGACTCGCTGCGCCTGGTGTCGAAGACGGTTGCGGGGCTGACGGTGACGGAGGAAGCGAAACCGACATGCGCGGATGCGTCGTCCTTTGCCGAATTCACGACGAAACCGGTGACGAATGCGAAGTGGAAAGAATATGCCGATGCCGTGGGACTGGCGTTCACCTTTGCGGA
This sequence comes from Kiritimatiellia bacterium, assembly GCA_045641465.1. Classification (GTDB taxonomy): domain Bacteria; phylum Verrucomicrobiota; class Kiritimatiellia; order RFP12; family UBA1067; genus RUG572. Next base: position 10,853 of record JAZUGW010000059.1, read on the forward strand.
AGATGCGGGCGACAAACCCGTGACCGGCGTGTCGAAGCGCGAAATCGACGCGTTCCTCGCCTGGCTCAATGGAAGTACAAATACTTACCGTTTGCCGACGGTCGCGGAACTGACGGCGGCGTTTGACGGGGTGTTCGCGCGCGAGATCGCGGAATGGACCTCGACGGTGGAGCCGGCGCGTGGACGGTGCCGCATTCTGGGCGGTCCGGCCTGCGCGGTGGCGGGTACATGGACGCGTGCGGCGGATGCGCCGGAGATGATGACGGCCGACTGCAAGGCCACCTATCTCGGGTTCCGTCTCGCGACGGGTCCGGTGCCGGCCGAGCCGAGTGCGTTGGAGGCCGCATGTGCGGCGGCGATGGATCCGAGCGTGCCGGAGGGCGTCTACAAGTGGACAGGCGGGCAGCTCGTCAGCATCTACAATCAGTGGTTTGCCGTGAATCCGCAGCTCACCTATGACGAGCCAGTCGTCTACACGATGCCCGAGAGCGATCACATGTTCGCGAGTTCGAATCCGCTCGTGCTCAACGGCGGTATCGTCTTCACGAAGGCGACGAAGTTCAAGAAGGACGGTACGGGCGCGCTCACGCTGGGTGGCGTCGTGCGCGTGCCGAAGATCGAAGGCTCCACGAATGCCAAGCCCACGCCGTTCACGATCGAGGCGGGCGGTTCGCTCATGTTGCGCGGGGTTCGCTTCGTGGGTACGTCGGCACAGTTCAAGTCCGTCGACCGTCAGCTCGTGCTGGCGGGGGAGAACGATTTCGGCGAGGCGGATCTCGCGTTCGACGAGACGACGGTGACGAACCTGGTCGCGGCCTCGTCCGACGCGCCGACCCTGTTGAAGGCGCGCACGGCGCGGCAGTACAAGGAGGACGTGAATCAGTTCTTCGGCATCGGCGCGGGCGTGACGCTGCAGCTCGCCGAGGACTTCAAGCTCGCGCAGCAGAAGTACGTGATCGACGGTCTCGTCGATGTTGCGGCGGTGAATGCGACGGCCAATAACGGACCATACTTCCTCGGCACGGGCACGCTGCGCACGGGCTTTGCCGGCGTGTATGAAAACGCCTACTTCCGCTGGGGCGTGTCGAATGTGGTTTGGACGAGTGCGCGTCCGCTGCGCAACAACAAGGCAAGCTCGAAGAGCGCGCAGTCCATCGACGGTGAATCGGTGACGCGGTTGACGTCCACGTACGACTGGACCATCCTGCCGCGTGACGAACTGGGTATTCCGGTCATGTTTCTGACGGAAGCGCATCTCGGTGAAGAAATCACGCTTCAGGTCGACACGCCCGATCCGGACGACGGGACGACTGCCCACACGGTGACATTGAACGTATCGCCGACTTTGGCTGAAAACGACGGAAATGCCGCGAAGTGGGGAATCGACAAGGTGAACGCGGGTACGCTCGCGTTGGGAGGCTCGTATTCGTATGGACGGCCCACGCGAGTCCTGGGCGGCACGCTCAAGCTGCTGGACGGCGTGGTGTTCAAGGCGTCCGAAATCCAGTGCGCGGCGGGAACGACGCTCGAACTCGCCGGCGCAGCGCAGGTGCCGTCGATGACGTTCGACGGGGCGACGCTGAAGCTCGCCGAGCCGGCGACCTTCACGGGTCGTGCACGCGGGGCCTACACGCTGGAACAGGCGGCGGATGCCGAGCTCACGCTCACGGTTGAAAGCTGCCTCGACGGTGCGGTGACGTTCGCGGCGGGTACGGAGAAGTTCCGCCTCCGCTACGTGTTCGGTTCGACGACGCCGACGGGCGAGTATCTCGTTTTGGCGAACACGGGGCTTTCGGCGGACCAGGTCGAGGTGACGACGAATGTCGACACGGAGCAGTATCGCATCGAGCAGATTGTCACTCCGGCGGGCGATGTGAAGCTTGTGGTACTGCCGGTGGAGGCGAAGATCGCCGTCTGGACCGGCAATGGCGTGCGGACGGATCCGACAGATGCCGACAACTGGGTGGTGACGGGTACGGACGGCGCGGAGATCCCGGGGGCGACACCCGATGCGGCAACCTACATTCGCCTCTCGGGTGAAACGACGCTCAACGTGCCGGCGGGCACGTCCGTCACGTCGGCGGGCTTGCTGTTGGCGTCGCAGGTGACGTTGGCGGCGGACTGCGACTGGTGTGGACTCGGTACGGTGGCATTGCGCGACCAGTCGAAGATCGACCTGCTCGGCCACACGCTCACGTTGCTGGCGTTCGGAATGGGATCCGGTGGAACGGGCGAGATCACCGACTCCACGACGGACGCCGAGCATCCGGGCGAGTTCCACTTGGCGGTGCCGGCGAACACGACGGTCACGAACGACTGTGTGCTGTTCACGGGCAACTTGAAATTCGTCAAGGAAGGCGAAGGTCAAATCCTTTCGAAGATGTCCTGCAGTTACACGGGCGGCACCGTGATCGCGGAAGGCAAGTGGACGACATTCAACAACGGCTCGACGGATTATTCGTTCGTGCGCTATTTCCACTTCGGACAGGTCGGCTCTTCGCTCGAGATCGCGGCGGGTGCTACGCTCGACGTTTTCGGCAACTACGATCTGTACGTGTACAAGACGCGCCTTGCGGGCACGTTGACGTCGTCGGCCTACGCCACGACGAATGCGGGCAACGGCGGCATCGGCTGGTTGACGATCGATGGCGAAGAGGCGTTCATCGATGTGGTGAAGCATACGGTGTTCAACGGCGGAAACATCGAGCTGCCGCAGGTGGATTTGGGCGGCCACACGTTGAAGATGGACGCGCATGGCGGCAGCGGCAACCAGGTGTGCCTCAACGGATTCGGCTTTACGAACGGCACCGTGAAGGTGGTGTCGGGCGGATGGTGGCGTCCGTGCCGGAACCCGGCGGACTGCTCGACGGCCGACTTCGAAATGGGTGCGGCGCTATGGCTGGATGCGGATATCACGGTGCGTAACTTCAAGGTGACTTACGGCAACCTCAATGATGTCAATGGCACGGCCCATGTCTACATCAAGGGCGTCTATTCGGTTGGCACGGGCTATATGAACAACTTCGTGCTGCTCGACGGCGCGACGCTCGATGTGTCCGGACAGGAAGGCACGTGGTCGATTGAAAGCACCAGGAAAGCCGACCAGCGGATCAACTTCGCCGACGGTGCGAAGATCGCGTTGAGCATTGGACGGCGTCGCCTGGCCGACGGCGAAAAGCTGATTGGCTGGACCACGCCGCCGGCGAACCTTTCGAGTCTCTCGTTTGTGTTCGACGAAGCCGCCCGCGCATTCTACGACGTGTTGGTGGAGTCCGATGGCATCTATGTGCGCCGTCGTGGACTGATGCTCATTTTCCGTTAAGGATGTCGATATGAAAAAAGGTTCCATTTTCGGTTTTGTATGTTCGTTTGTCGTTTCGTGGACGATCGGGGTGCACGGGGCGGCGGTTGTCGAGTCGGCGCGCGCGATTCCCTGCGTGCGGCAGGTCGATGTACTGGTGGTCGGTGGATCTTCGGCCGGTGTGACGGCTGCCGTGGCGGCGAAGCGGGCCGGCTGCGACGTCTACCTGGTGGCGCCGCGTCCCTATCTGGGTGAAGACCTCGCGGGCACGTTGCGCTTGGCGCTCGAACCGGGCGAAAAACCGACGACGGAACTGGCGAAGGAGATCTGGCTGGACACGAATGTCGGTCTGCCGTTCACATACACGACGCAGGGAAAAAGCGTCAAGCCGCATGTCGATACGGGGCGTATGCTTGCGGACGGCAGGTTGACGGATCCTGTTCACGAGAGCGTGCAGTTCAACGATGCGAAGGTGAGGTTCGACATCAACTTGGGGGCTCCGAAGTTCGTGACCTCGGTGGAACTGGTCAGCTTCTTCCGTACGGATGACTTTGATGTGGCGGAGGCGCGGCTGGTTTCACGCGTGGGCGAGGGCAAGTGGTCGAAGACGCAGAGGTTGAAGCGCGTCAGAACCGAAAAGGATCGTGTGTTCTGGAAGGTGGACCTCAACTGCGAGGTGCAGACGATGTCCTTCGCGGCGTTGCGGACGGAAAAGTTCAAGCGGATGCTGCTGGGGGAAATCCGGATCCGGACGAAAGACGAAGCGGGCGGCCGACTCCGCGTGCCGACGCCGTTGCAGGTGAAGCAGGCCTTCGACCGGACGCTGCTGACGAACGACGTCGCGTTCCTCACGGGGGCGTATGTGACGGACGTGCTGCGCGATGCGAAGGGTGAGGTCGCAGGCATCGTGATGGCGAATCGCAGTGGCCGCCAGGCGATCGTTGCGAAGACGATCGTTGATGCCACGGAGCGCGCGACGGTTGCGCGGATGGCGGGGGTGCCGTTCACACCGTATCCGGCGGGCGAGGCGATGTTCACACGCATTGTGATCAGCGGAGAAAAACCGTCCGGAAAGATCGTGCGCGTGCGCGAACTGCCGGGCGACTATTCGGTGGGCGTGCAGCATCGTCGCGGCGTGCGCGTTCAGGGGCGCGCATGGGAATGTACGCTCGCGCTGCCGATGAAGGACGGCTCGTATGCGTCCTTCGCGGAGGCGGAGCAGCTCGCGCGCGACCGTACGTTCACGACGCAGCAGCTTGAAGCGGCGGACACGCTGTTCCAGGTGCCGCCCGATCGGGTGACGGGAACGGTGCCGCACGTGTTCGTGCTCGGTGGGTGCGCGGGCTTGACGGCGGCGGAGTTGCGTCCGTTGGCGTTTATGGACCGTGGCACCGTCGTAGGTGCACGGGCGGCGGCGGATGCGCGGAAACGCGCGAAGCCGGTACAGGTTGCGGTGCAGACGTCTTCGGCGGCGGGTGAGACGCGCGGTGTGATTCGCGAGACGTTGAACGGGTTGCGTCCGTATGAAAAAGGACTGCCGACGATTCCGTCCGCCGCGCAGGCGCTGCCGGTGTGGGGCGACTACGACGTGGTCGTGGTGGGCGGCGGCACGGGTGGCGCGCCGGCGGGCATTGGCGCATCGCGCCAGGGGGCGAAGACGTTGATTGTCGAGTATCTCTACGGTCTGGGCGGTGTGGGTACGCTCGGGATGATCGGCAAGTACTGGTATGGCAATGCGGTGGGTTTCACAGCGGAACATGATCGCGGCGTGGCGAAGCTCGGCGCGGCGGTGCGTGCATGCGGCAAGCGTGAATGGTGGCGGGCGGAGAACCGTCGGGTCGGCACGACGCTGTGGTTCGGCGCGATGGCGTGCGGCGCGTATCTGGAGAACGGACGTGTCTGCGGCGTGGTGGTGGCGACCCCGCAGGGACGCGGCGTGGTACGCGCGAAGAACGTGGTCGATGCGACCGGCAATGCGGACATCGCGGCGGCGGCGGGGGCGCGGTGCGAGTTCCTCGGCGACGGCGAACTCGCCTTGCAGGGCGCGGGCGTTTCGGAGCGGCAGCTCGGCTCGACCTACATTAACAGCGACTGGGGCTATGTCAACGATTCGGATGCGCAGGACCTCTGGCTCTTCGAGCTGCGGCGGCGTCTGGGTGGTGGCACTGCCTGGGACATTTCGCAGGTGGTCGGTTCGCGAGAGCGGCGACGGATTGTCGGTGCGGGCACGGTGACGCCGATCGACGTGCTGAACCAGCGCACATTCCCGGATACGATCGTGCAGGGACGCAGCGATTTCGACACGCATGGTCCGTCCGTCGCCGACGTGTGCTACGTGAGCGAGACGGCGCGCAGCAAGATCTTCTGGGCGAACATGCCGTATCGCTCGCTCATCCCCGAAAAGGTGGATGGCTTGGCGGTCGCGGGTTTGGGCGTGAGCGTGCATCGCGATGCCATGCCGCTTTTGCGCATGCAGCCGGAAATCCAGAACGCCGGCTACGCGGCCGGTACGGCGGCGGCGATGGCGGGGCGTGCGAATGTCGAGTTGCGCGCGCTGGACGTGAAGAAGCTGCAGCGCCATCTGGTGGAGATCGGGGCGATTCCAGAGCAGGTGCTCAATTGGAAGGACAGCACGACGGCCGACAACGAGACCTGGTTCTCCGCCGTACGGAATCTGGCGGAAGGCTACAAGGATGTTTCGGTGGTTCTTGCCGAGCCGGCGCGGGCGTTGCCGGCGTTGCGCGATGCCTATGCGAAGGCGAAGGATCCGAGCGCGAAGCTCGTCTATGCGCATGTGCTCGGCATTCTGGGCGATGCCAGCGGAGTCGAGACGCTGGCGCGCCAGATCGACGGACGCGACGCGGAGATTCGGTTGAATCCGTTGAACAAGCCCGCGTTTGGACGGCGCATGGGGCAGCGTGACAGTCTCATTGTGGCGTTGGGCCGCACGCGGAGTGCGAAGGCGGTGCCGGTGCTGCTCGCGGAACTCGAGAAGATCGACGAAAAGAGTGCGGCTGCGCATGTACGGGCCGTGGCGCTCGCGTGCGAACGGATGGCGAGTCCGGCGCTCGCGGCGGCGCTTGCCGACGTGCTGAAGCGTCCGGGAATCGGCGGTTGGGCGCGGAAGGGGAAGACGGCGGTGACGCCGGGCGGTGGATTCTGCGTGAACCCCGAGCCGGCGCGGTGCGTGCGCGAACTCAACCTGGCGCGGGCGCTCTGGTCGTGCGGTGACCATGATGGTGTCGCGCGTCGGACGCTCGAGTCCTACGCCGAGGATGCGCGCGGCGTCTATGCGCTCTTCGCAAACACGGCGCTGCAGAAGTCGGGCGGACAAAAATCGGACCGTCACTGATTTCTAAAGGAGTCGGATTGTGTTTAGAACTGATATGAGGCGCTTGAGGTCGTTGGATCTCGTTATTTCAAACCGCACGAGATGGGTAAAGTCGTCGGAACGGAGAATGTCTTATCTCCCGTTAGACTCGTCAAGACAGTACCTGATGGGGGCGATAAATGAAACACTGGTTGTACGTGTCGGCCATTCGTGGCCGGATGATGGAATACTATTTGATCCCCTGCTCGAAACGCAGCGACGTCCTGACGACTGTTGATTCCTTCAGCGGATCGATTGTCGATGCCAATCGTGCACGCGATGGTCAGACAAGCCTTGAAACGACTTCGTGATGGATTTCGGAGGAGGTTGACGGACTGTGAAGGTAGGAAAGTATATTGTATTGGTTGTTTTAGCGGCTTTGCTATCGAGCTGCAGTGAGGAACTTGATTTTGACTATCAGCACGCTTATCGTGATGATACGATGCGAATATTCATCGATCTTGGGTTGAAGTACGAAAAAGGGATACATCAATTGGACGTGGAGTCGTTACGGTGTACGTTTATTGTCGATGAATCGATTGGGATGGGAGAAATCGTTGAAGCCCTCCGCCGCCACGGGTGGGCTGATGCAACTAAGATCAAGGGCGTCAAAATAGATTTTAATCACGAAGGGTGGAGTCATGTGTTGGTAGGTGGTGATGAATTCCTTGTGATGCGATTACAG
>JAZUGW010000060.1:0-16451 GCA_045641465.1 Kiritimatiellia bacterium
TCCATCGTCACCGGCGTCACGCCCGTGACGAAGAGCCGCGTCACCGGCGCGTCCATGCCCGTGGTCGCCGCCTTCAGCTCGTTGAAGAACTGCTTGAAGAATCCTTCGCCGTGGCAGAGTGCCTCGTAACGGTCGCGGTCCTCGGCGAGGATGGTGTTCGTGAAGTTGTCGTACTCGTCGATGACGATGTAAAGTTTGAGTCCGGAACCCTTGAGGTGCATCGCGAGCGCGTTGAGCTTGCCGTGGCACGACGGACGCGACAGAACGTCCTCAACCGTGCCCTGCGGCAATAGCCTGGCATGGTCGTTCACAAACTTGTCCAGCCGAAGGTTGCAGCAATCGTTGAAGCTCGCCTGCACCTGGGAGAAGTCCTTGGCAACCTGCGAGAAGTTGAAGTCGATAAAGAGGTACCTACTGTGTTCGGGGGTCGGGTCGCGGCCAATGTCGAGCCCGCCGAAGAACTCGTCGAACTGCGCGGCATAGTCGATGTCGTAGTAGGCCTGGAGGATCGCACACAGCAGCGACTTGCCGAACCGCCGCGGACGCAGGAACAGCGCGTAGCGTGTCTTCTCGAGTTCGCGGATGAGTCCGGTACGGTCGACGAAATAGGCGTTCTCCCTGCGCATGAGCGCAAAGTCCGTGACGCCGTACATGATCTGCTTGAGGTTGTCCATGTCAAGTATTATACCAAAATAACCCGACCTTTTCCGTGCGAATTCGCACACAATGTGAACTACCGGGTGAGCGCCTTATGGGCCTCGACGAATGTCTGATAGGTCTCGCGCAGACTCAGCAGGGTCTTCTTCGGATCCTTGAGCGCGCCCGGCGAGAACTTGCCTTCGATCGCATCCGCATAACCGGCGAAACCGCACCACGTGGTGAGCATCAGGCCGATCGCCTTCCCCTTCTCGTGCGTGTTCGCATAGGCCAGGAAGAGCTTCGCGTTTTTCGCATACCGCCACGGACAAATCCAGAAGTTGAATCCCGCCTCGGCGAAAACATCCACCGACGGATAGGCCTTGCAGTTCTCATAGTGCCAATCGCAGATGGTGAGGTCCTTGTCGACGAGCGACAGCGCCTCGAACGTTCCGTTCTGGCTTGACTCCCACGCGCCGTACCCGACCTTCTTCGCATCGAGCAGCCGATCGCCCCACATCATCGTCTTGATGTTCCGCTTGTCGTTATGGCGCTTGAGTCCGTTCACCCAGTCGGCAAAGAGCTTCCCCGTGGGCGTTCCTTTGCAGCGCGGACACTTCCCGATCTCGAACACTTCGTCACAGCCGATGTGAATCGCCTTCGACTCGAACGCGGTCGTCATTTCGTCCATCAGGTCGCACACGAGCTTGAAGGACGCCGGATGGCGCGGACAGATCGACCGGCAGTAGTCGTGCGCTATCTTCGGATTTCCGCACGACTCGTCCATATCCGGATGGGCCTTCAAGAGGCACGTCAGCACTTTGTCCTGATGGCCCAGCAGGTTCATCTTCGGAATGAGCTCGATCTTGTTCGCACGGCACGCGGCCAGGATCTTCTTCACATCCGCCTCGGACAGCGGCTCGTTCCCTCTGCACTCGGGATGGCTCTTGAAGGCGAAACGATAGCGCGTGAGCAGCACGATCGTGTCGAATCCGTCCTTCGCAAGACGGTCGTTCACGAATGCACAGAAACGATCGACGTCCTTCGGCTGCGGCGCATCCAGACAAATGGCGAACCGACGCCCTTCAATGGGCTTGTTCGCCTGCGGGGCCGTCGGCGCCGCCATCACACTGGTGCCCAACGTCAAGAGGAACAGGAATTTCATGAACTTCATTTTTTGATCTCCTTCTGAGGTTAGTAAATGGGTTCGTATTCGCCCTTGGTCACTTTCTTGAGGCACTTGAAACCGGCGCGTTTCGCCCGGTAGTGCAGATCGGTTTCGGAGCGCCCAAGACCCGGCGCCTGAATGACACGGAAAATCGCCGCGCCGCAATCGGGACACGTCGTCAGCTTCGGATCGTTGATCGACTGTGCGATCTCGAAGCCGTGCGCACACTTTTCGCACCCCTTCTCCGGTTCCTTCGCTTCGTAGACATACATCGGCATCTCAAATCCCTCCCTTATTCATACCGCGTCAAATGCTTTTCCAGCAGTCCCGCCAGGCGCGTCTCAAGCCAGGGCGTCACCTTCCAGAAATCGCGCAGGTCGAGGTATTCCGAAACCGCTCCGCTCTGGCCGGACTTCACACCATATTCCGCCCGAAGCAAAATGTTGCGCGCCGTCGCATCGGGCGACACGAACTCGACCACCTGCGTGCGGAATCCGAGAATGCGCAGGATCTGCGCCCGGAACGTATCCGTGAGAATGTCGCACATGCGCTCGCGCAGAATGCCCTGGCGCAGCACGCCCGCGAACATCCGCGACGCCACCTCGGCGCCGTCGGACTTCCCGAGCACTTTCTGCAGTTCGTGCTGACAGCACGGTGCCGACACGATGTAGCGCGCCTTCCACTCGACCCCGCGTGCGAGCGCTTCGTCCGTCGCCGTATCGCACGCATGCAGCGAGATGACCATCGAAACCTCGTCCCCGCCGGTCACATCCGCAAGTTTGAAGTCGCCCAAATCGCACTCGGCGAACATCACCTTCCCCACGACATCCAACTGCTCCGCCATTTTCCGGGCGCTCGCAATCACATCCGCCCGACGGTCCACGCCGACGACGCGTACCTGCTGGAACTTGAGCGTCTGCGTGAGATAGAAGTAAAGCGCAAACGTGAGGTACGCCTTGCCGCAGCCGCAGTCGACCACCGTGAACGGCGTCTCTTTGGCGGACGCCTCTTTCAGCACGTCGTCCACGACTTTGAGGAACTCGTTCACCTGGTCGTACTTGCCGCGCATCGACGCGCGAATGCGTCCCTCGCCATCGGCGAGTCCAATCACGCGCAACAGAGCCGTCGAATCGAACGAGGTCAGCGGCGTCTTCTTCACACGATCATGCGGCTGCACCTTTACCGCACGGTCCATCTCGGCACTGCGCGAGGCCATCACATGCCCCTTCTTCGTCACTCGCACGTGCAGATCGCCCTTCGCCGTCAGCACATGCAGCTCACGCGCGCCTTTCTGCGCGATGATCTCCTCCAAGCCCTCGGCCGCGCCATTCGCATCGAAGTTCTTCACGCGCACCTGTCCCTCGTCGACCATCTCGGCCTGATAGCGCACCACACCGCCAATCGACACCGGTCGAATGGAGATGCGAAACGTCTTGCCGTTCCGGCGCACGGTCTGCACGATCTTCATGAAACCTTCGCCCAGAACGCGCGCACGAATCTCCTCGGCGAGCTCGGCGTCTAATTCGCCTCTTTCCATATTCGTCTTCCTCTTCCCTTCTTTACACTTGAAAACGCTCCGCGACCAAACGGCCGACCGTCTCATACCGCCACCCGTTCGCAAGCGGATTGGACGCATCTTCCGGGTTGTCCACCCAGGCCGTCAGCGTGGCCCGATTCGTAATCACGGCGGCGTCCACATGAATCTCCGCCGCACGCTCCCGTACGAACTTGAGCGCCTCTTCTGCGGCCGACAGCACCTCCGGCAGGTAATGCGGATGCGGATTGAACGGACACTCCTCTTCCGGCACCGCAAGTCCCGCACGGACGGCTTCGACATAGTAGGCAATGATCCGGTCTCGCTGGGCGCGGTTGTTCAGGCGATGCCGAAGATGAATCCCCTTCGGCTCCGTCGGCGCGTTCTGCGCGATCTCGGCCAACGAACCATCCTCGCCCAGCCACCCGCGGGGCAGATTCCATTCGCGCGCCCACTTCTCACGCGTTGCCGCAAGTTCGCGCAGAATCGCAAAGCCCCGCTGCTCCAGACGAATGGGTCCGCACTTGACGCGCTTCCACAATTCGTCCAGCTCGTAATCACCATAGGAGGAGGGCTCTTCGTAGCGCTTCATCTCCTCTTCCATCCACGCACGTGTGCCCAGCGCGTCGGCACGCGCAATCAACGCCTCACGCACTTCGCCGAGATAGTGCACGTCATCGAGGGCGTACTTGATCTGCGCCTCGGTGAGCGGACGCTGCAGCCAGTCTGTCACCGTCTCGGTCTTCGGCAAGGTGATGCCGACAATCTCCGCGACAAGTCGCTGCAGCGACAGACCCGCCGGCAACCCAGCAAAACCGGCCGCCAGCTGCGTGTCGAATACATTGACGGGTTTCGCCCCCGTGTAATTGTGCAGATGTTCGAGGTCCTGATGCGCATCGTGCAGAATCTTCACGGTCCGGGGGTCTTCCAGCAAGTCGCCCAGCGGGGTCGGATTAAATCCCTGCAGACAATCTTCGACCCAGCTCGTTCCATCGATCGCACCAAGCTGTACAAGGGCCAATGTCGGACGATAGGTTCGACGCCACACGAATTCCGTATCCAGCGACGCCACTCCCTCCGTACGCAGTCGCGTACAGACCTCATCCAATTCCTTCACCGTTCTAATCATTCTTTTACTTTCATTCCTTTTGACCCAATAGGCCACCTCCCATTATACCATAAAATGGGCCATCGTGCCGAAAACACACGCGCGGCCGACACGTGCGGAGTGAAGGTCCGACAGCGCCTCAATGTTCGCCGGCGAGGATCTGGAAATAGCGTTTGACGAGATCACGGTACTCGTCGGGAATCTGCACGAGGTCGACGGCCTCCGCATCGCCTAGAACCGCACGGATGCGAATCCAGTCTTCCGGCGAAATGAGCCCTTTCAGATTCGCCGGCAGCGGCGGCACGCGCCCGTCCGCCATCCGACTCATATTGATGGGCGCCAGACGATTCCCGGACTCTCCCGGCTTCTGCTGCATTCCCAGCTCGGACCGCTTCCGTTCGATCGCCTGCTGCAACGCTTTCGCCGCCGCCCGCGCCGCCACCGCGCTCGATCCCTGCTTCTTCTGCGCACCGTCGGACGAACCGTCCTCCGGCTTTCCGTCTTCCGTCGCGCCCTTCGGACCGCCCTGTTTCACGGCCTCTTCCGCCGCCGCCATCTTGTCGGCCACCTGCTGCAACTCTCGGGCGAGGTCCGCATTCTCGCCCTTCGGCGCCGGCAACCGCTTATTCCACCGCGCCTGCTGGAACGCCGTGTTCGCCTGCGCGGCGTGCTTCCGCTCCTGGTACAGGGACTCCGTCGCTTCGCGCATCGCCTGCCGAGCGCCCTCGTCCGCCTCCGCCTGCATCATCAAATCGGCAGCCTCGCGTCCCAGCTGCGACGCACGCCGTTCATGCTCGCGCGCATCGTGATGGAGTCGCTCGAGATTCTCCCGCTCGCCCTCCGTGTACGGCAAACGCTGGGCCGCTTCGGCCTCGCTCTTCTCATGCCCGGCTTCGACCTGCGCCGCCTCTTCTCGCCGTTCGCGGGCGGACGCGAGATTGCGCGCGATCTCCTCCAGTTTCTGCTGGGCCTTCTTCCTGGCCCCCTGCTGCTGGCTCTCGTCCGGCGCACGCCCCTTCTGCTCGTTCCGCGCACGACGCACCGCCGCATGCATCTGGCGCGACGCCTCCGCCAGCTCGGGCGTGTCATCGCGCCAGGACATCTTTCCGGTCTGATGTCCCAGCGACTCTTCGTCCTTCTCCCATTTTTGCTGGCCATCTTGCGCCGACTCGGACGCTTGCGGCGGCGGCGCATTCCCCTCCGCATCCGGCTTCGGCGCCTGCGCACGCGCCTCGGCCTCGCGCGCAAGCTTCTCCTGCCGGTCCGCCAGGCTCTGCAGCCGATCAAGCTGCTGCGCCGCAGAGGCCCGCGCATCAAGCTGCTTTTCCAGCGGACGCATCTTGTCGAGCGCCTCCTTCATCGTCTGCGGCATCTGGTTCGCCGCCTGCGCGCGTTCGGCCGGATTTTCCGTCGTCGGCTGCGCCTGCTGGACCTGTTGCGCCGCCTGCGTCATCTCCTGCTCCTGCACCTGCTGCATCGCCTCGCGCTGCGGATCGAAGACTTCGTTCGGCTTCAGCTCGCGGAGGAGTTCGTTCAACTTCTCCTGCGCGGACTCGAACTTCTTCGTCACCGCATCCAATTTCTTTTCAGCCGCCTCATTGAACGCACCATGTTCGCGCCGCACGTCCTGCCGCAAGTCGTTCGCCTGGTTGAAGGCCTGCTCAAGATCGCGAACCGCATCCCGATAAAGCGCCTTCGTACGCGCGATCATCTCGTCCAGCTCCTGGCGCGTATACGTCTTCGCCCCGTCGTCCAGATGCACGCGAATCGGCATCGACGTCGCCATCTGCGCACCGCCGAACGCGGGCGGACGCGTATCGCGCACGACCGCCGCGATCTCAAGATCGCGAACCCCGCCCAACGGCAGATCGTCCCAGTCAAGCGTCGTCTCCATCCGCCGGCTCGCCCCCGCCAGACGTTCCAGCTTCAACGCGCGCCGCACCAACCTGTTCGTCGTACCGGCAGCACACACGTGCAACTCGGCGTCGGCGAGGCCGAAGTCGTCGTTCGCAATGAACGCCACGGACAGCGGACTGCTCGTCGGCAGCGTCAGGCGCTCGCTCTGCGGAGCCTGCACGGCGACGGCGGGCGGTGCATCCACAAACGTTTCAAGGCGTCCCTGGGCGACCTTCTCGACGAATCCTTCGACCACGCGCGCCATCTGCAACGACCACGGAACCGTGTTGGACGCGGCACACGCCATACTCCACTGCCAGACATTCGTCGCGGCACGAACCTCCTGTGCGCCGGCCAGCGCAAAGGCCGGTCGAACACCCGACGGCGCCGTCACGGCGAAGGTCACCGCGCTCCCCACCACGGCGCGCACGACCGAGACGTCGGCATTGGAAACGACCGACGGCGTGCGCCCGGCATACGCAGGCCATGCGACCGTGGCCACGAACGACGCGTAGTTCGGATGCGGCACCACGTTCACCTCATAGAAGCGCGACACGGCCGGACCGCAATTCACGCGATAGCGCCAACGCGGTTCCGCGAGGTCGGCCACGGTTTCGAAGGTATTCGTGGCGGACATCGGCGAGACGCGTTCACGGTCCCATTGCGTCCCCGTCCAGCGCGAGATGCGCAACTTTCCCGTCTGTCCGAAGTCGCCCGTCGTCTGAACGGCGATCACGATGTTCGTCCCCGCCAGCACCGTCAGATCGCCCGGCATCACCGTAATCTGGTCCGCATAGAGATTACCCGTATCGACCCACGGCGTCAGCACGCGCTGGACGAGACACGTCACGAGTTTGGGTCGCGCCCAATAGGCCCCCGCGAAGAGGAGCAGCAGCGCCACCAGCGGCAGCAGCCACAGGACCAGACGGGCAAGCGGCACCTCATGCCGTGCGCGATACGCGGCCACGTGTTCATCGGCCTCGCGCGCGAGCAGCGCAAGTAATGCCGGAGACGCCCCGGTTTCCTCACCGGCGGCTTCGCGCGTCACCACATCGACCAGCGTCGTCAGGCGCTCCTGCAATTCGGGATGCCGTGCGTCGATGCGCTCGGCCAGCTGCGTATTCGTCGGACGCCCGCGTACAAGCGCAATCAACGCGCCCAACATACTTCCGAACGCAACCAGATAGACCGTCAGCGTCAGCGCCCAGCGTCCTGTCTCATCGAAGATCGTCACCGTCGCATCCACCGCCATCGCAAGGGCGAGAACCGCGAGCGACACGATCCCGACCAGCGCCAGCGCGCGTCCGCACCGCAGACGATTCGTCCGACGACGAACCGTACGCAGGAACGAAGTGACATGCGGAGGAAGCGGCGTCATCGCGTCTGTTTACCTCGCCGGATCGAACCGGTCCGCAATGTCCTGAAGGAAGGTCGCCGTCTCCGCATCGAGCGTATAGCTATTGCCGATAAACAGCACGCGCTTCGTCGGCGTCGTCTCCGCCGCAAGCGCCACACAGCCCACCAAGGCCAGCAACATCAGCACCATCTTTTTCATTCGACCTTCGCTCCTTGTTTTTTCGCACTCACTTCCCGGCGGCTTCGCGCGGGGTGCTTTCGACGAGCTTGCGCAGCTGGCGCGGCGACTCTTCCACGGCGCCGTCGCTGAACTCGGGAATGTTGTACGAGAGCAGTCGGCGAGAATGTTCGGAGGGGTTCTCAACCGGGATGATGAACGGCTTGGCGAAGGTCCCCTTTTCCGGATCGAACGCCGCGAAGTAGGGACGCGTATAGACACCGTCGTCACGCCGCGTCGAGAAGACCATCCAGCGTCCGTTGGACGCAAAGCAGTGGTAGCTTTCGGACGCCGGCGAATTGAGTTCCGTCAGGGCGCGCGCCTCGTTCTTCTGGATGTCGAGCACCCAGAGGTCCGCCGAACGGTGCCAGATGCTGAACACGCCGTAAGGCCCCACCGTAAAGACGAGCCAACGGCCGTCGGGCGAGATGCGCGGGAAGGTGAACGAACGTTTCGACGTCAGCGCATTCACAAGGATGCGGCGCGCCGAAAACGTCATCGTCTTCTCGTCGAACGTCCGTACCGAAAGGTCGTAGCAGACTTCGGCATACTTTTCCTGCATCTGCTTTTCGCGCCCCGCCTGATCGTCTGGCAGATTCTTGAACGGCGTACGCGCGGACGAAGTGACCAGGAATTTACCGTCCGGGCTCCACGTCGGATAGCATTCGAAGAGCGTGGGATCCTCGTCGATCATCAGGACCTTTCCGTCCTTGAGGCAGTAGAGGAACAGGTCGCTGCGCGAGTCCATGACCTCGATCTTGTCGGGGTTCATCGAATAGAAGATCTGGCTCGTGTCGTTGCACGAAAAGGCGATGTAGTCCCCGCTCGGATGCCAGGCGGGATAGACGCCGAACTTGTAGCCGTTGGGCAGCTTCGGCTGGATCTTCATGTTGCCGTACTTTTTGCTCACCACCTGCGTGCCGGCTTTCTCCGCGCGCGTGTGGAATAGGTACTGGTGCGGATCGCCGTTGTTGTAGGTGTGGCAGTTGACGCACTGGATGCGGCTGCCCTGAATATTGCGGTAGAGGGGACGCTCCTTGAAACTCGTCAGATCGCGCTGGTAGATGCCGACTTCATTGAACCCCGTATAGCCCGGCGGGATCAAACGGTACGAAAGGTGCGTGGGGATCGGATACTTCGACACGCGGTTCGTAAAGACAACCGAGGCACCGTCGACGGACAACGTGCCGACGAGGGGCTCGCCGACATGCTTCTGGAGAAACGCCCGCCAGGCTCGCGGCGCGAAACGGAACTTGGGTCCTTTCTCCGTCAGCGTATCACCGTTCGGAGCCTTCAGCGTGACCGTGGGCGTTCCATTCGTCGCCCCTTCCACGTCGAAGTTAAGCGGGGCGATGTTCGGCGGCATCTCGATGTTGAAATAGTCGGGCGTCACCGTCGCCGCCCCGGCAATCAGGGCGACGGAAAGAAGCGGCGCCATCAGCGCGCTGCGGAGGTGTTCACTTGACGAATTCATTGTAGAAATAGTAGGTTGAGGCCCAACGGGCAAGGAAGAGAGACTGGTCGATCTGTCCGGTCGCCACGCGTTGGGCATCGACACGGAACGCCTGGGCCTCCTGGTACACATCGGGCAGGATGGAATCCGCCGGATATTTACCGGAAACGACAAGCGCCTGCTGAAGAACACGCGGCACGTTTGCGGGTCCGCCGAACATGTTGTCCAAAAGCGCCTTGTTCAACGCCAGCGTGTCGTGCTTTTTCTTCAACAGCATGCAGGCGAGGCAGAAGCGCGCCGTCGCGCCGTCGCAGTTCTTCACGTTGACGAAGTGGTTGTAGATGAGCTGTTCGACATTCTGCTGGATGTCGAAGAATTCGACCTTGTTGCTGGACAGCATCGCGTTGATCGTGCGCGCCTGATTCGCCACGATCTCGAGATCCGGCGGCAGCGTGGGCTTCGCGGCATGGAGTACGGCGAGACGCGCCTTCGCGAAGTCGCGATAGTAGGGACAGCGCAGCAGCTGCTTGTAGTTGCGTTCCGCCAGAGCGCCTTCGTCGAAGAGGAAGGCGATGTCGCCCAGCACCTGGAAGTGACGCGGCATCCAGTCCTTCGTCGCCATCGTCTCATAGAGATAGCGACGCGCCGGCAGAAGCATCCCGTAGGCGAAGAGCAGCTCATGGCCGTCCATCAGCTCTTCCTGCGCGTCGGTCGACTCCTGCGAGCTCCACAGCGGTTCATCGAAAAGCTTGTCGGGAAGCTGTCCAAGCCGCGCAAGCGCAAGGATGCGGTAGGCGCTTTCCATTCGCAGCGCATTGCCGTTGAGCGGAGTCACCTTCAGCACATCTGCCCAACGCCCCTCCACCACGGCATGTTCGCGCGCCATCTGCCCCCGCAGATCGGGTTTCGGACGGCTCGACCACACGTCGGCGACAAGAGCCACGCCCACCGCCGCCAGCACGCCCGCACGGACATATCCCGAAGGCGAACGCCGACACGCGGCAGGCAGCTTTCCCGCCACTCTGGCGCCGACTTTCACCAGCTGCCGCACGAGTGGATCGACGGCACGTCGGTCGATCGCCGCCGCCACGAAGAAGCAGGCGAACGCGCCAACCGTCCAGGCATTGAGCGAACACAGACGCAACCGATCGAGAATCGAACTGCTGCCCAGATAGAGCGAATCAAGGCAGAGGTCGTGGTACAGCAGCCCGGACGTCATCGCCGGTACGACGACCAACACCCAGCAGCGGATGTCCAGCGCCATCGCGCCCAACAGCGAGTAGAACCCGAACCAGGGGAAAAGCACAACCGCCACGGCGGCGGCAATCCAAGCGCGCGTACGCCGGCCGAGCGCATAGACGCCCATCGCCGTCCAAAGTCCGAACGTGTTGCGGAAGCCGGCCGAATAGTCGTCGATGAGCCACAGCGCCGTTCCCGCCAGCAAGGCGGGGAAAATCGGCAGCAGGGCCGCGGGGAACGAAAGGATGGGACCCAGACCCTTCTGCTGATCGCGGAACACGCACCGCCAGAGAAGAATCGTTCCCATCGCCGCCAAGGCATGGGTCAGCCAGGCGAAGGAACCAAGTCCCGTCACCTGGCAGCCGCGACCCAGCCAGTCGAGGAAACCGCCGGGCGTCCCCCGAGTCGACAGCAGATCGCACAGCCCCTCGACGTCTGCATAGAACAGCGTCTGCTGCGCGAGCTTCCACACGATCGGCGCATACAAAACCGCCAAGACGGCTACAACACCGCCGGCGGCCAACGAGAGGATCACCCCCTCGCCCCACTCTTTACATTGATTTTTCACGCAACTATTATAACGAATTTAAAGAGCGAGGGCAAGAGGGTACCAAATGTAAAAAGAAAATCATCACTGAAAAATGAAAATTGAAAACTGAAGATTGAACACTGAAAATTCAGGTCCGACGCCCCATTCGGATCCTTGGGAATTCCCAAAAGATCCAGTGGCGTCGGACCTGTATCGTTCAGTCTGTCGATCCGTTTAGCCGGCCTTGATGAGAAGGCCGACGCCCGCGAGGAAGCAGAGGAACATCGCCGCGTTCAGCAGCGCGCAGGCCTTCGGCGCGCCCTTGAACTCGCGCCACACGAGGATGCCCCACAGCGCCGAGACGATCGTGGCACCCTGGCCGAGGCCGAACGCGATCGCCGAACCCGCCGTACCCGCCGCCACGTAGTTGATCGCCGTACCGAGCGACCAGATGCAGCCGCCCAGAATGCCCACGAGGTGGAGCTTGCCGCCGTCCGCGAAGAAGCGCTTCTCGCCTTCCTTCTTCTTGAGCGGCAACGGATTGAACGCGAACGTGGAGAGCACCGTACCCAGTACGAACGCAAAGAAGCCCGTGTACGGCGTGAGCTTGCCCGCCGCCGGCGCCGCTGCCGTGAAGTTGGTGTCGATCGTCCGCGCGACGAACGCATAGAAGAACGCCATCAGCACGCCGCAGCCGATCAAGACGGCCATGCCCTTGCCCATCGAAACCTTCTTCTGGTCTGCCGTCGGAGCGGCCTGCTTCGCGTCTTCGCGCTTCTTGCCCGCGAGGGACGAGAAGATGATCGCGAGCGCGAGAATCGCCACGCCGCCGAAAATCAGCATCGGGTCGCCTTTACGCTCCATCAGATAGTTCACGGTCGTACCCAGAACGAGCGCGATGCCGCAGCCGACCGGAATCGCCATCGCGAGACCCACCATTGCGATCGCCACCACGAGCAGGATGTTCGCCGCATTGAAGATCACACCGCCCAAGAACGCCGAGCCGAGCGACATCCATCCCTCTTTCGTCGCCATCGCCGCCTTCAGGTTCGCGAGGAAGCTCCAGTCGTTGTGTCCCGTCGAACCGACCGTAAAGCCCCACACGATGGAGAAGAGCAGCAAGCCGAGCACATAGTCCCAGTAGAAGAGCTTGTAGGGCCACTTGTCGCCCGCAAGCTTCTGGGTGTTGGCCCAGCTGCCCCAGCAGAACATCGTCAGTACGCAGCACAGAACTGCGATCATCTTGTCAGCACAGAAATACATGATATTTCCTCTTTCTTTTTTGTTTTGAATTCAGTTGATTTTACCGAAAAACAGCTAGGCCGTCAAGGCTCCCTGCGCCATCGCGCGGGCCACCTTCTGCCATTCGCTCACGGGCAGGTCTTCGCTGATCTGCAGCATCGCCGGCTGGCACGTCATTGCTTCGCGGGTGAACGCCTGCGTCCACGCGACGATCTCCGCCTCGCTCTTGTACGAGAAGGTTGCGGGGAAGTTGACCAGGAGGCCGATGCCGGGAAACGCTTCGCGCCCTTCGGCAAGTGTCATGTCGCCGCCCATCTCCGGCAGCGAGAACGAGTCGATCGCCGTGATGCCCGAGGCGCGGATGTGCTCCTGCAACCGCTTGATCTTGCCATCGAAGTGCACGAGCAGCGGCTTGCCCGTCTCGCGCGACCATGTCATGAGCTTCTGGTAGTACGGCAGGCAGTAGTGGGCGAACCGGCGCGGCGGCGTCATGTCGCACGTCACGTTGTCCGGCAGCCACACGACTTCCGCCTTGGACGCAAACGTCCGCTCGGCGGCTTCGAGTTCGCGTTCCTGGATCAGCATCAGCACTTCTTCGATCGTGCCGTCGTCTTCGGCGAGATCGCAGAAGAACGTCTCCGGACCCGCCAGCTCGATCAGCATCTTCTGGTAGGCGCTGCGGTCGAGACGCGCCACCACGACGCCGTCTTCGCCGAGGTCGCGCTGATGCGCGGCCAAGAGCTTGCCGTTGTCCGCCAGCACCACCTTCTTCAGCAGCTTCGCGAGAATGCCGTAGTCCTCCGGCTTTTCGATGTAGTGCTTGATGATGTGCTCGCTGCCCGCGCCCGCATCGTCGCGTTCCAGATCGCTCCACAGCGTCTGGCCGTCGATCGTGAGCGCACGGCGTTCGATCTGCTTGCCCTTCTCCCAGCGATACGAAATCGTCACATCGCCGCCGTCGATCTGCGAGAGGTAGCCGTCCAGCATGTGCCAGGGCGGCGGCAGCATCGAAATCGCCGGCACATAGTCGATGATGCCGAGTCCATTCGCCCGCGCCTCACGCTCGACCTGTCCGCGCAGCAGATAGCGGGCATAGCCCGCCACCGGCATGCGGTCCGGCGGCTGGCCACGATAGACGGCCATCATGCGTTCCTTGATCGACATCTCACTCACGCTCATGCCCACGCCTCCGCATCGTCGAGCAGCGCCTGTACGGCGGAAAGGTCCGGAATGGACTCGATCACGCCCGGCTTCGTCACCGACAGCGACGACGCCGCAATCGCGAAGCGGATCGCGTCATCGACCGCCACGCCTTGCGAGAGCTTCGCGAGGAAGGCCCCCGAGAAGGTGTCGCCCGCACCCGTGGAATCCACCGGCGGCGACGGAAGACGCGGCGTCTTGAACGTACGTGTGCCCTGGTCGTCGACCACAACCGCCCCTTGCGCGCCCAGCGTCACGAGCGCCGTCTTCACGCCCCGCGCGCGGAACCACTGGCCGGCCTTTTCGGCGGACGCGAAATCGGTCACGGGAATGCCCGTCAGCGTGGCCGCTTCGACTTCATTCGGCTTGATGAAGTCGATGCAGGGATAGATGTCCTCCGGCAGCGGACACGCCGGCGCCGGGTCGAGCAGCACGGTCGCCCCGGCCGCATGCGCCCGACGGATGCCGTACATCACGATGTCGCGCTGGTTCTCGAGCTGGAAACCGACGAGCGCGCTCTTCTCCATCAGCGGTACGGTCCCGTCGATGTCGGCTTCGCTCAGCCGATCGTTCGCCCCCAGCACCACCATGATGCTGTTGTTGCCGTCCTTGTCGACCAAGATGAAGCCGACGCCCGTCGGCGCCTGGTCGTCGCGCAGCACGCCTTCGGACGACACGCCCACATCCGCGTACATCTTGAGTGCGTCGTCACCGTAGCGATCGCGCCCGATGCGACCGACAAAACGGACCTCGCCCCCCAGCTTCGCCGCCGCGCCCGCCTGGTTCGAGCCCTTGCCGCCGCCGCCTTCGTAGAACGAATTGCCGATCAGCGTCTCCGCCACCTTCGGAATGCGGTCGCCCTTCATGAACAAGCCGACCATGTAGCTGCCGACAATGGTAATTCCTTTTCTCATTCCCGTCTTCCCGTCTTGATTGGCATTCACTTGACGCGACGATAGTAGATCTTGAGGTCGTCGATCGCGTTTTCCATGTTGGGAATCGTGAGCTTGTTGTTCACGACCGTCCCGCAGCCATGCCGGTACGGGGGCAGGGCGTTCTGCATGCTGTAACCGCCCAGCAGCTGCAACGTGTCGGCCGTGTGCTTGTACGCAACCGACCCCGCCACGCGCTGGCCGTCGACCGTGACCGTGACAGTACCCTTGTCGCTGCGCAGCACGTAGGTGTGGAAACGGCCCGCGCCTGCCACCGGAATCGTCAGAGTCCCCTTCACCTGCGTACCCTTGACGACGACCAGCTTCACGGCATTCGCAGACTCGCTGGCCAGCATCAGAGCTTCGTCATTCGGCGCATTGACGCGTCCCAGCGTAAAGAGCACGCTGTTGGCGGCCCCCGTCGCCTTCGCACGCAACTCGACCGTAAACGTGGACGTGACGGACCCAATCTGGTGCCACGCGGGCGAGTAGGCCATCAGGGCCTTGCCACCGTCGCAGTCGATGAACTGCGGCTTTACGCCATACGAGGCATCGCACAGCACATTCCCATCGTCGAAGGAACGCCAGAAGTCCGGCTGCTCGCCCGCCGTCTGCTTGCGCGGCTGCGCGAGCAGCTGGTCGACGATCGCGACGACCTCCTTGCGCGGCATCTTCTCCTGGACGACGAGATGCGGTCCGTTCGGATCCTTTTCCCACGCGTTCTCGCCCGCGTTGTTCACCATCGCAAAGCGTCCGCGAATGCCATGGCAGTACTTCTCCCACCCGCGGACGGCGAACAGCACCGTCACTTCGTCCCACGCGGGATGGCCGTTCTTCTTACCCCAGATGTTCTTCGTGATCGCCTCGTAGTAGACCTCGCGCACGGGATTCCACTCGTAATTGGGCTGTGCGGCCATCGGCAAACCGCACTTCATTCCGTAGCCGTAGTCGAAGTCGAGGAAATTGATCGGCGTCGGCCACCCGTAGAAGGTGACGCCGGACGACACGGCATCCGTCCTTGAATTGTATTCCTTGCCCTTCGGATACTTGCACGCCATCGCCCAAAGGCACTTCACCTTTTTCGCGACGAGGTCGCGTCCGGAAAGCGGCGAGATGGCGTCCGGACCCGACTCGAGCAGCAGGCGCGTATTCGTGAGGAAGCCGATCGTGCAGACGACGACGCTCTTATCCGGCGCGGCCGCCAGGAGCTTGCGGTAGACTTCGACGGCATCCGGGGCCGCATCGCTACGGACGTACTTCGCGAGGTCGGGACGCGCCTTGATGGCGGCCTCGAACTGACGATAGTGCGGACTCTTGCTCGCGGTCTTGTCGTTCTCGGGTCCGATGAAGATGCGGTGCGGCGCACCGACCGGCAGATTCGGGCGGCCATAGGCCGTGTTGATGAGCTGCACCATGCCCGCGGCCGGCGAACCGCCGCCCGTGCACGACACGACGCCGATGAGATCGCATTCGCCGTTGTCCGCCAACGCATGCGCCAACGCCACGGCACCCGAATCGATGTCCGTGTACATGTCGGTGTCGACGATCAGCTGCGGCTTCTCCGCAAACGCCAGCGACGTACAAAAGAGCAACCCTGCAAAAAGTTTCAAAGACTTCATTTCCTCTTGCCTTTCATTTCCTTTAACTTTCAAATCTTCTGTGAACGAACCAATTGTACACAACCCTCCCACCTTGCGTCAAGTCTAATTTGGAGGGGCCGAACTGGATTAAAGGGCGAACATAAGTTCGGCGAGGGCTTTCACCATCGCTTCCGGATAGGCCTTTTCATCTGTGATTTCGAAGATGAAACGCGTCCCGGCCTGCGCCGCCGGCTGCCACGCGGTGCGGCCGTCGTCGCGGCAGGTCACCGTCACGGGGACGAAACGGAAGACTTCCTTCTCGGGCGCCTCGCCGAGCTTCGCGATCGTACCGTCCTTCCAC
>JAZUGW010000061.1:0-24591 GCA_045641465.1 Kiritimatiellia bacterium
TGTCGGAAGCGGAGACGATGTTGCAGAGCGCGTACGTCGCCATCGAGCTCGACTCCGCCGTGGAGTTCGCCTTGAAGTAATAGTGGCCCGAAAGCTCGCCCGCGAAGATCGCATCGTTCTCGCGCATCTGCGCCTTGATGAAGCTGTGTCCCACGCGGCTCATCATCGGCTTGCCGCCGGCCGCTTCGATCACTTCCTTCGCGACCTTCGAGGACCGCAGATCGTAGAAGCACGCCGCACCCGGATTGGACGCCAGCAGATCGCCCGAGACGAGCGCCGTCATGAAGTCCATCGGGATCACATCGCCCTTTTCATCGAGGAAGCCCGCACGGTCCGCATCGCCGTCGAACGCCACGCCGAACGCATACTTGCCCGGATTGTCGCGCATGAGTTTCTGCAAGTCCTTGAGCGTCTCCGTCTTGAGCGGATTCGCGTCGTGATTCGGGAAGTTACCGTCGTACTCGCCGTAAAGCGCATCGTACGTGAGCGGCGACCCCTGGAATGCGACCGACTCGGCGATGCCCATGCCATTCGCGAAGTCGACCGCGATGTGCAGCGGCTTCGCCATGTGCTGGAACTTCGCCACGTGCGCCGCATACTCCTTCGAGATGTCGACCTTCGTGATTTCGCCGACGCCGTGCGGCGGTTCGTTCAGGTCCATCGCTGCGACCATCTTCTCGATGTCCTTGATGCCCGTCGCACCGGAAATCGGCACCGCATTCGCCTTGCAGAGCTTGCAGCCGTTCCATTCCTTCGTATTGTGCGACGCCGTGATCATCACGCTGCCGTCCGCCTTGAGAAACGCATTCGCAAAATAGCTCATCGGCGTCGACGCGAGACCGATGTCGATCACATCCACGGCCTCATCCACAAGACCCTGCGCAAACGCCGCAAACAACGCGTCCGAACTCGTCCGGCAGTCACGCGCCACCACCACTTTCTTCACCTGTGCGAAAATCGCATACGCACGGGCGATCTTGTAGAAATCGTCCTGGGTCAGGTCCTGCCCGTAGATGCCACGAATATCATATGCCTTAAAAATGCTCATTGTCTTTTTATTCCTTTTGTGAAGGACTATTATACCACAATTCCGTCGTCTTTGATAAGGGTAAAAAAAGACGATCGGAGAAGGTGAAAATCCTTACTTGAGCCTCGATTATCTGTCTACCGGCGGCGTCGAGCGCATGAGTTCGAGAAACACGGACGACGTCCAGGTGTACGCAAGATCGCGTAACCCCTGCCCCGTGATCGGATCGAAGTTTTCGGCGCTGCCGCCCTTCCGGAAGAGGAGCATGAAGCGACGCGCCAGATCGTTGGCGAATTCCGTCTCGCCCATATCCCGCAAACCGTCGATCATGAGCAGCGTGTACGGCGCCCAGATCGGACCCTGCCAGTAGCCGTTGTATTCGTACTTCGGGCTCTTGAGCGCCTCCGACGCAAGCCCCCACTCCGTGAGGAAGCGATCCGTCTTCAGCGGCGCCACATAACGGGCCCGCTGATCCGCCGGCATCCGATGCCCGAGAATGACCGTCACGTGGTAGATGAGCGAATCGCTCCACGGACCGTAGTCGTACGCGAACATCCGCTTGAGCAGATCGTCGGACTTCGCCTGCCAGCTCTTCGCCTCCTCGGCCTTGCCGAGTTTCGCCGCCAGCTTCCCGAGCACTTCCATCTGGATCACCAGGAACGCCTGTAGTTCCGGCAACACGACCGGCGGCTTGTGGTTGAAGGCCGTCGAGTTGTCCCAGCCGCTGTCACACCCATACCGGTAGGCCGAGAGGCCGCTTTTCTTGTCGAGGCGTTCCGTCAACCAGTACTTGGTCCAATTCGAAAGCCACCGATACGCCTGCGCAAGCTGCTCGGGCGTAAGCGTCATCCGTTCCATCATCTTGTTGAGCCCCCACCCGTGGATCGGCGGCTTCGTCATGAAGAGCATCAAGTTGTCCGCGCCAATGCCATCCGGCATATAACCGTTTTCATACTGGTGGTCGAAGAGCGTCGCAAACTGGTCCCACGCGAGTTTCGGTTCGGACCCGCTGAGCGCGATCGCATTGAACACATGGTCCCAGCTCCAGCAGTTGCACATGAAGCGCTTGGACATCAACACCGTCTCACGGCGGAAATTGCCATCCGGATTCATGCAGCAGGACCACAGCAGATAGGCCGCGAGTTTCCGCGAATACTCGAATCCCGCCGGTGCCGCAGGCATGCCCGCGAGGAATTTCTCGTATGCCGCACGGCGTTCGGCGGCCACCTTCTTGTTCCAGCGCAGCTCCTTCACCGTGCAGATCTTGCGTGCTTCGTAGATACGCGGATCGATGATGTCGATGCCGTGCTTTTCGAAACGAGCCCCGTAGGGATAGCCACGCGCCGAAAGCGGCACGCCATCCGGCAGCTCGAAACCGTAGAAGGAACGATCCACCACCACGGACTCTTCATCCGGCGCCGCATCGAACCGCTCGCCGCCGATGAAGTTCGCCGACCCGAGACTCGCATAGAACTTGCCTTCGACGCTGTCCCACAACCCCGCCACCCCCTGCTCGTTCCGGCACGGCGCGAAGTCGCGCTGCACCCCGCGCGTGTCGGCAATCGTCATTGCATAGAGCTTCATGTAACCACGATTGCCCTCGGCGCGCGAAGCCCCATTGTAACCTGAGTTCGTGTCGAAGATGAAGAGCGTATTGAGACCATGCTGCGGCTTGCCGAGCACCGCGAGTCCGCCGCATTCTTCCCAGTTCGCCCCCTTCCACGAGAGCGATCCGTTCGCGTAGCTCACCTTCACCTTGCAGTCATAGGGATACGACGACCATTCCGTGCGCGTAAACGCGCCGTGCGCATCAACCGCGAAAACATCCTTCTTCGCATAACGCGCCCACACCTGCAGTGCATGGTCGTAGGAGTTCTTGTTGCACGCGCCGAAGAGCGCCAGATACGAGACGTCGTTCTGCCGGCGCGGAATACGAACGGTACATTCGACCTTCGTATCGGGACGCAACACGTAACCCGAATCGATCCACTGGCGTCCCGTCGAATCAATCGACTCGATCGCCCGATACCCGTTCGGCAGCGGTACGCCGGCCCACATCCAGGCACCTGCGAACGCAACTGCCATCAACACAACCTGCTTCTTCATTTTTACCCTATTTTGCTCTCACGAATGGTTCTACAAACTGACATTCCTCACCTACCGGAACCCCCTGTCCCGATACGAAAAATTCTACCACACGACAGGAAGACCGGTCAAGCGAAAACAGAGCTGGAGTTTGTGACTCCGAACCGATTCAGCCAGAATCACGCTTTCGAGCCCAATGATCATACCATTTCCCCGACACCCGCCACACTTCAACCGTTCCGCAATATAATCAAACTTTCCGCTTGAACCTTCCCGCCCGCTTTGCCAGACGAATACCCGATGAACCAAAAAATCCAAAAACGCCTCGTCGCCGCCGGCCGCGCCCTCGCCCGGGCGAGATCCTCATCGTTCGTTCGAATTTACGACACAACCGGAATACAATCCCCAAAGAATAATCCCGTTACCAGATTACAACTCGAAAGAACTTTGTTTCATTCTCGGGAGACTGGAGTTTTTCCCTTAATTTCTCAAGGAAGCAATCGACTGTATCCTCCTTTTTCTGAAACAGCCAACCAAAGGGTCTAAAGAATCCACTTCCAGAACAGAGCGCTCCCGTCGTATACGCCACGGCTGTCAAATCGTCATCCACGAAAACGACGACGAGTTCGAATTGTCCAGAACGGACAATGCTCTCCACCCCCTTGAATGTATCTTCACGTAAGGGGAAACGCTTTCTCGCAAGTTTTACTTTTTCGCCTTGGTCCATCCGCGAACATCTTTGTATCTGCCAGGAATCAATCACGCGCGAGTAGAACTCTTTATCAATAAAATAGGTATGCGGAAATGCATTCTCGCCATAGAATGTAACCGAGACTGATTCCGTTCCCTTGTTTTCACCCTTCTGGCACAAGTCCTCGAGTTCCGCAAAGCGCTCTGTTGCCTGCTTCACACAATAGACAGAACCAAGACT
Source organism: Kiritimatiellia bacterium (assembly GCA_045641465.1). GTDB lineage: Bacteria > Verrucomicrobiota > Kiritimatiellia > RFP12 > UBA1067 > RUG572. The sequence continues at coordinate 4,044 of JAZUGW010000061.1, forward strand.
GCCAGTCGTCCAGGTTCGTGGCAAATAGGCCGACAAAAGAACGTCAACGGCTGACATCTCATCAGGACCTCGCGATTTGACAAACACCTGACTGGGCAGAGGAACGAACCGGCTTTCCGATTTAAATGAAACCGCGCAGTCATTCCCCTTCGGAGTATTCCTTCGATCGTCGATTTCAAACCGGACTTCATCAAGGTTCCTCGACTTGGGTACTTGAGCGTTCCGACATCCGACCAGGAAGAACAAAGTCAGAAATGCCATTACGAAATAATTAACGGGCATCAAAATACTCCCTTCTTTCGATTAAATTCCATCCTCTCTCAAGTTCCCGCACATATAGTATAATTGTTTGTTCCCGCTGTCAATCCCCAAGAACGAAAATCCGCGGCCGAACAAACAGCCGCGGATTCCAGACGAATCTGGTCGAGTTCCTTACGCGTGCTTACGCGCATCCTTCTTCATCGGGCGCGTTTCCTGCGGACGATCGCCCTTCTTGAACTGCGGGCGACCCTGCGGACGATCGCCCTTCTTGAACTGCGGGCAACCCTGCGGACGGTCACCCTTCTTGAACTGCGGGCAACCCTGCGGACGATCGCCCTTCTTGAACTGCGGGCGACCCTGGAAGCCACGATGGCACTTCCAGCCCTGACGCGGGCAGCCACGGAAACCGCCACGGAACTGCGGGCAGCCACGGAAACCGCGATGGCACTTCCAGCCCTGACGCGGGCAACCACGGAATCCGCCACGGAACCGCGGACAGCCACGGAATCCGCCACGGAACTGCGGGCAACCGCGGAAGCCGCGACCGAACCGCGGGCAGCCACGGAAGCCGCCACGGAACTGCGGGCAGCCGCGGAAGCCGCGACCGAACCGCGGGCAGCCACGGAAGCCACCACGGAACTGCGGACGGCCACGGAAGCCACCACGGAACTGCGGACGGCCCTGGAAACCGCGACGGCACTGGCAGCCCTGCTGCTGGCAACCGCACGAACAACCACGGAACTGGGCACGTGCACCGTGTCGATGGAACTTCGGCGCCTGCTGCTGCATCGGGCAGCCCTTGAACTGCGGTCCCTGATGGGCCGACGGAGGCGGCGGAGGCATCTTCGCGAACATTGTCGCAGCCAACAGGCCGGCGACAACCATCATCATCATCTTCTTCATTGTTTTCCTTTCGTTTTTGTTTTGGGGTTAGTGAGACACATTCTTGTCCGACACGCGACGCGCCAGCTCGCGAGCCACATCCGGCACCGCGGCAAGGAGGTCGCGCGTATAGTCGCTTTGCGGATGCGCGAACACATCCTCGGCCTTGCCCACATCGGCGAAAAGCCCCTTATGCATCACGCACACGCGATCACACACATTGCGCACCACCGCCAGGTCATGGGCAATGAGGATGACGGCGAGATTGAGATTGCGGCGCAGATCGCGCATCAAGTTGAGAATGCGCGCCTGCACGGAAACGTCAAGCGCGGACACCGGTTCGTCCGCCACCAGCACCTTCGGATGTACCGCCAATGCACGCGCGAAGGAGGCCCGCTGGCACTGTCCGCCGGAAAGTTCGCGCGGGTACTGATCAAGTACGGCCTTCGACAGGCCGACGATGTCCAGCAACTCCTCCGGCGTGCGGGTTTCGGCGGCCGAGGACTGACGCATCGCCTCGACGATCGCCTGGCGGATCGACATCCGCGGATTGAGAGACCCGACGGCATCCTGGAACACCATCTGCACATCCCGACGGTAGGCGTGGCGTTCAGCCGACGAAAACCTCTCGATGTTCTTGCCGCCGAAAAGGATTTCTCCCCCCGAGCTCGGCTGCAGCAGCATCAGCGTCTTGGCAATGGTCGACTTGCCGCTCCCCGACTCGCCAACAATGCCAAGTGTTTCGCATTCGTTCAATTCAAAGCTGACGCCCTTCACCGCCTCGAGCGGTTTTTCGCCCGGACGACGATAGGTGACATGGAGGTCTTTAACTGTAAACAACGGATTCATGAACAAGGGGAACTGGACAATTTAGGGATTAGGAAGATAGGAAGTCGAGAAGTTTGAATCTGACAGATGAAGTCAAAAATAATCTCGTGCCGAGAAAGCGAGGCGTGAATGACGTCAAAGCGAAAAACGGGAAAGTTCGTTCTTCCAGCCGGACACCCCCTCGGTACCGCCAATGGCCAGCATCCAAATCGCACCCGCCGACGGCGTGTAGGTCTGCCCCGGGGCAAGGACCAGAGGCGCCTCCGGCGAGAACATCGCGTCCGGGTGCTGGCTTCGGCCACGATCCATGATATGATAGGCGAAGAGGGACACCGTCGGTGCAAGCGAGAGTCCTCCGAAGTAGGTACCGTCCCGCCCGACCCAGGCATCCTGCGACGGACCCTTCCAGAGGTTCGGCACATGCCTCAGGCCCACCAGATGCTTGTCGGCAAAATACGGCGCATATTCCCGGAAGTAGAACGCATTGACGTCGAGCGCCGTCGTTCCAATGTTCTTCGCGGACACAAGTTCGCAGAGGAACCAGGGCTTGTCGGCAAACACCGTCAACCGATGCGTCAACGCGAACGTCGCCTCGTCGTTCACGCGCGCGCCCGTCACGGTCACGATGACACGTCCCTCCGATTCCTGCAGATCGACAGACGTCACCTTGTTGATGTCACGCCAACGCAGGCTGCCCCCCACGCGATCATTGAGCATGCCCGAGTACTGGCCGAGAACACGGCCGTTCAGCGTCACCTTGTCGAAGAAGTTCGGTCCGCCCACGCGGCCTTCGAGGACCAGGCCCGCAGTATTGCGTATGATGTAGGCATCGCCCGCGCGCGTAAAAGTCGCTCGCGCCGTCGCAGCCGCCTTCGGCAGACGCGCAAGGAAGTCCGCCGCCTTCAACCCCGTCGACGGCGCCGCAGGACGCATCGCCGGCAATGGAGCCTTGCGCCACTTGGAAATGTTTTGATGAAGACGCGTGAACATCCCGGTGATTTCGGGGTACGCCTCGCCCTTCTCATTGATGAGACCGTAGTTCGAATCCTCGGGGAATGCATCGCTGATGCCTTCCGGCGGTTCATCGACCCACATGAAGTAGTCGTAGCCGACGAGGAACGGCAGCGAAAGCATCGTCTTGGCGAACAACTCCGTCGCCTGCGTACGCAATGCCTGCGTGCGGAAGCGCTGACCGGCACCACCGGTGCAGGGAAGACCCGAATCGAGCGCCGGGAAACTCCACTCCGTCACGAGCATCGGCTTCTTGACATATCCGTACTGTTCCGTGAATGCTTCGGCGATCTGGCGGGCATTCGCCCCGCGGTCCGTCAGCATCACGTTCCGATCAAGGTCCGCCCAGGGATAGCAGTTGAACGTGACGACATCGCAATATTTGCCCGAGGCCTCCCACACGACCGCATGCGCCCCACCAAGGCCGGCGAAACGCGCGCCCATCACCAGGTGGTTCGGATCGTAACGGCGTATCGCCTCGCTGCAAATGCGGAAGTAGCGATCGGCGGCCAAACGGAGGAAGTCGAGCTTCACCTCGGCGGGGACAGACCCCTTCACACCGCGGGCGGCGAGGAACTCCTGCTGCGCGACACGCGCCGGATGCGTCGCCGGCAGCTTCGCCACCGCCTCGAAGAGGCCCGTATCCTGACGGCCACGCCCCCACCAGGCCAATTCGTTGTCGATGAAATAGCCGAAGAGCCACGGGTCATTGCGATTCGGCTCACAGGAACGGCGCGCCACATAGTCCGCCCAGGCTGGGAAATCCGGATGGAACACGTTCGGGAAGGCGGAACAGGGACGATGTTCGTTCGGACAGATGAAGTACTCGGAATTGAGGGCGTTCCAGCACAGGGCATCGCCGATCGAAAGAAAGATCGTATGCACCAGACCGCGGTGCTTGAGGGCGGCATCGCACCCGGCACCCAGCATGTTGAATCCCCAACCCTTCAAGCGGGCCAGCGTATCCACCTCCCAATCGCGCTTGTCGGGGAACTTGGCACGGTTCGCGTCAAGATGATGCGCCTTGCCCGTGCGCTGGCTGCGGTGCCCGTGATAGGTGACATGATCAACGCCCAAGAGGACCATCCCGCGGCCGAGCGGATCGATCACCCACCAGCGGCCGTCCTTTTCAGCCGTGTGGAAAAATCCCGTCGCCCGGTCCTTGACATCTGGCACAAAACTCTCGTTCTGATAGGGTGGGAAAGTTTCCGCCGGTTTCACCCGCGGTTCCGCCGTCGTCGCCGATACGCGCGAAAAGGTGCCGCGGAACATGCCCGTCGTATGAAGCGCAAGACTACCATTGGTCACGGCCTTCACCGAATCCTTGGCCGCACGCGGGAATGCATAGGCGCAGACGAACAACGTCTTGCCGGCGGCATTTTTCACTTCGCCGCGAATGCCCGCCGGAGTCGTCTTGAGCGAAAGGTCGTAGGTCTGGCCGAATTCCCAGCCCCCCTGCACCTTCCATTCAGTGCGAACCAGCTTGTCGATATTCTGCGAAAGCCATGTTCCCTCGCGTTGTTCGCAGAGTTCAAACCAGTGCTGCTCGCCATTTTCCGGCGGCGTACGTACGAGAGCCAGATGCCAGTAATTGGCCCGATCGTCATACAGGGAAAGTCCCAGCGTGGCCCAACCGTTTGTCCCGGCCGCCTCCGGTGTCACACGCACCTGGAAGTCCGTCTCCGCCGCCCGCGTGGTCTCGGCGAGTGCGAAGTCCGTCAGACCCTTGGACCGCACCGTACCGGCTTTGCGGTCAACCACCCATCCCAGCGGACTGCACCACCAGGCGGAAGACTTGTCGACGAGCGGCAACCCCGGGCCTTCAAGTTCGACGAATCCATGGATGGAACCGTAGCGTTTCGGATCGTAGAGCGTCCACGAAACCTCGCGGTTCGCATCGAACTCGATCAGCTGCCAGCCCTTCTTCGAATCGTCCGGCCGATGTCCCGTCCAATTCGTCACAAGCAGGCGCTTGTCGTCCATTTCCTTGATCTGGCCGTAGAAGTAGCCCTTGAGCCCGTCTTTCGACGGTGCCGAAAAGGTCTGCAGCACCTTTCCGTTCCGATCGAAATGCACCACTTCCGCCGCATAGCCGGCTCCTCCCCAGTAACCGGCGCCGTCATTGGTCGGCAACGCGTGATACATGTTCCGCGCATGCGGCATGCGGCCCGAGCGAATCACGACGCCTTCTTGGTCGCGGTCGCCTTCCGGCAGACGCACATGCGAGAATCCCGTCTCGTGCGCCAGGACGAGTTCGCCATTCTCGAGTCGCTGCATCGTACGGCAGTTGAAGATGCCTGAAAACGTATAGGTGCAGACGAGCTTGCGGTCCTTCGAGAACCTGCGGACGAAAATCGCCCTCTTCTTGCCGCCCGGATTGACCGTCGCAATGAAGCCGCCGTCGGGCAGATCGCTCACGGCCGAGAGGTTGTTCAACGCCGGATGGCGAAACTCATCCACATGCTTGCGCGCATCCATGTCGACGACCTTGAAGCCGCTGCGGCAGAGATAGCGATAGCAGCCGATCTGCCCCGGCTGCCGCGTACCGACTGGTTGCATGTCCCACGTCGACTTCTCGGCATCCACCCAGAAGCATTTCGCCGGATCGGTCGAATCGTAATAGTGGATGCGGGCACGCGATTCATCCGAAAGGACAATCCGACGCACCGGCTCTGCGGCAAACACAGACAAAGCGGCCATACAGGCAGCCCAGGAAGTCATTAAATGTTTCATAGTCCGTATTATATCATAAAATCCTACCTCTCGGTTGAAATTCCTGTGATGGCGACGGAATTGCGCGGTGCGTTCCTCGCCGCGCAATCGGCGGGCCGTCACGAATTTCCTTTCGAGGTGGGGGGATTCGCCGCAGCCGCAAGCAAGGCCGGCAGGTCGAGCGGCGGCGCGCCGAGAATCTCGCCAAGCGTCCGTGGCGTGTAGTCCATCCAAGGCATCATGCAGCCCACGTTCCGTGCCACACAGCGAATCCCGTGGACGTTGTTGAGCCGTTTGAGAAAATCCTGATAGAACCTCTCTTCACGCGAAGCATGTACGTGCCCGTAGAGATGAACGGCCCAACCGCGCTGCAAGCCCCCGCCCCACCGTTCGATATGCTGGTGGTTCCAGAACATGATCGGATAATGCGAGAGGACGACAGAATAGTGCTTCCCGCCGATCTGGTCATCAACCTCTTTATAAGGCACGATCTCAACGAACAACTGCCGAAGCCGCGCATCGTCCAACTCGTCGTGATTGCCGACGAGCAGATGCTTTCGCCCTCGCAAAGTCGCGACCCACGCGATTGCTTCTTCATCTGCCTCCCAGACCATATCGCCGAGAATGTAGACGTCGTCGCCGTTCGTCACCTGTTCGTTCCAACGTGTTTTCAGCGCCGCGTGCATCGCCTCCAGCGAAGCAAACGGACGTCGATCAAGACCATCGGGCGTCAGCATCCGCCGATGCCCGAAATGCAAGTCCGATATGTAGTATGTCATCTTCTCATTGTCCACCGCCTATCCTGCCGAGTGATGTAGATTATACATCATTCACAAACGGATGTAAAGATGGAATCACCAAAAACGCCACTTGGGCGGAAAGAGGGGGACATTCTCGATGTGGTCGATTTCCGGCGGCGTCTCGCCGGCCTGCGTTCCGTACACTTCAACCACGTCGAAGCGGAAATTCCCGTGCCACTGGTGACGCATCAGCCAGTTCACGCACGCCCGCAGCAGCACGCCCTTCTTCCGCTGGTTGACACGGACAAGACGGTTGTCCCAAGGGGATTTCGTCGCATGCGTCTTCACTTCGACGAAGATGATCCGCTTGTCCGGGTCCTGCACGATCAGATCGATCTCGCACCGAAGGTCTTTCGGACACGGATGCACATTGCGCGCGACTACGTTCCATCCACGGGACCGGAAATACGCCGCCGCGACCGTTTCGCCCCAAGCCCCTTGCTGTACGCTCTTCTCTCCCCGCGCCTGGTTCGCAGCCTCGGTCGAACCCGCACAGTTGTCACACCCGCCACATGTCCGATCGGACATCTGATCGCCAAAATAGTCAAGGATGAACTGATGCCGACACGTCCTGCACTGGCAGAATCTCACCATGGTCTCCAGCCGTTCCGCGTCAAGCCGCGCCTTGGGACGACGCGCCGCGAACACAGCCCTCACCTGCGCCTCGTCAATCCTCTCGCTCAACAGCACCGAAACATCGTGCGCGTTCGTACGGCCTTCATATTGGCGCGTCAGCACGCCTACCGTCTGAAGGACATTCAACACCGTGTCGATGGCCAGGCTGTTGCGGATGTTGATCGACCGTCCGAGATTGTCCGTATTGAACCGAAGCGGGATCCCCGGTTTTCCGACTTGCTTCATCCAGGCCAGAACACGCAGCGCCATCTCGCCCGTCGGATTGCGTCCTTCATTGAAGAACTCCTGGACCCGTATGTCCTGAGCGTTGTAGAGAAGTTCGCACCAGGAACGTGCGCCATCGCGTCCGGCACGGCCGATCTCCTGATAGTAGGCTTCGATTCCTCCGGGAATGTCCCAATGCAGAACAAACCGCACGTCGGCCCGATCTACGCCCATGCCGAAGGCATTCGTGGCGACCACGACGGGATGTGCGACCTTCATGAACGTATCCTGTATCGCCGCGCGTTCTTTGTCCGCGAGCGCGCCGTGATACATCATCACCGTCAGGTCTTTCTCCGTTGCCAATCGACGCGACAGTTCCGTCGTCACGTTCACGGCATGGCGCCGCGTCGCGACATAGACGATGCCGGCTCGTCCCTGACGGATGATTTCGACGGCTCGTTCATATTTGTCCTCGTCGCCGTAGACCGTTGTCACGGCGATGTGGAGGTTCGGCCGGGCGAACCCGAGAACCTCGACGAACGGTTCCGTACGCCCGCCCTCGCCCAGCCGCAGCTGCTGAACGATGTCCGAGCGTACATGCGGCGTCGCCGTGGCCGTGACGGCCATTACGCGCAGATTCGGGAAGGACGCCAGAACATTCTTGATCTCCAGATAGTCGGGACGGAAATCGTGTCCCCACTGGCTGATGCAATGCGCTTCGTCGATCGTGATGAGCGACAGCGGCGTTGTGTTCAAGATCGCCCGGAAGGCGTCCACGCGGAAGCGTTCCGGCGCAATGTACACGAGTTTGTACCGACCCGCCTTCATTCCTTCGAGACGCGCCTCCATCTCTTTCGTCGCCACCGTGGAGTTGATGTACGTCGCCGCAATGCCCTTCTGGACCAACCCGTCGACCTGGTCTTTCATCAATGCGATCAACGGGGAGACGACGAGCGTCACACCCGGAAGGAGCAAGGCCGAGAGCTGGTAGCAGAGCGACTTGCCCGATCCTGTCGGCATGATCACCACGGCATCGCGTCCCGCGAGAACGGCCGCAACGGCTTCGCGCTGGCCAGGACGGAACCCGTCGTGGCCGAACCATTTTTGAATGCCCTCTTCGGGCGTGATTGTCTTCTGATTTTCCGTGTTCATCATTTTCCTTTCCGGCGCACGGACAACGGACCTGTCCAAACCGGCCGTAGCGCACGCGGGAATTAAACCACAACACGGGAAAAAGATTCTAACCAGAAGACAACAATTCTAACCCAAAAACAACAACCCCCCAAAAAAAATTTTCAACGGCGCACCTGCGCGGCGCGGCGGAGGAAGCGCAGATGCGAGAAAAACGGCGGGATCGTGAAGAAGAACGCCAGCACATCCGAAATCGGCAACGACACCCAGATGGCGAACATCTTGTCGTTGAACAGATAGGGCAGAAGCCAGATGCAGGGCAGCAGACACAGGCACTGGCGCATCATCGAGAGGATCGTCGCCGTCCAGGGATGTCCGATGGACTGGAAATACGTGGTGGCGACCACGTTGAGGCCGATGCACCAGAGCATGCAGTTCGACAGCCGCAGATCGCCCGCCGCCAACTTGAGGAAGGCCGCGTCCTTACCGTCCATAAAGATGCGCGCAATGGCCTCCGGCGCCACGATCTGCGCCACCGCCGCAATCGTCACGAGCACCGTCGTCACCCAGAAGCCGAGCAGCAACGTGCGCCGTACACGCGCATAGCCGCGCGCCCCCCAGTTGAAGCCGAGGATGGGGGCCAGGCCCTGCTGCACGCCCAATACAGGCATGAAGAAGAGCATCATCACCATCTGGAAGATACCGAGCGAGGCGATTTGCGCCGTCGCCATCTTTTCGTCGCCGGCGGACCACTTCACGAACACCATCTGCATCGAGACGGTGATGAGACTGCCCATCAGCTGCTGCAGCGCCGGCGACAAGCCGATTCCCGCCGCACGCCCCACGAACTCGCGGTAGAACCGCACACAGCTGATGCGCAGACGCACGGCGCTGTGGCCGGGCCGATAATACGAAAACGCCCAGATGCACGAAAGGAACATCGCGATGTTCGTCGCCCAGGCGGCACCGGCGACGCCCATCGGCGCCAGTATCTGCAGAGAACAACCAAACAGATTGAAATGGATACCGAAGATCAGAATCGGATCCAGTACGAGGTTCGTGCCGAAGCCCACGACCATGCACATCATGCTCGGCAAGACCGCGCCTTCGCTGCGCATCGCCGCAGAAAGGCCGAACGCAAGATGCGAGAAGATGTTCGAAAACAAGACAAGCCGCAGATAGGTCTTGGCCTGTTCAAGCGCGCCGGGGGTCAGTCCCGAACCGCCCGTCGCCCGCAGAATCGGATCGAGGAAGATGAAGATGAGCGGCGGCAGCACGAAGAAGAACGCGAGCTTGAACGCCACGAGTTCGCCCAGAATCTTCTCGCAGGCCGAACGATCGCCCGCCCCCAGTTTCAGCGAGATGAGCGCGGCGTGTCCCGCGCCGACGAATACGCCGAAGGCACCGAAGACCATCAGGATCGGAAATGCCAACGTCAATCCGGCCATCGCGTCCTGTCCGCAGCCCTGCCCGATGTAGACGCGGTCGACAATCGAATAGAGGGCATTCAGCGTCATCGACACGAGCGCCGGCCAGGAGAAACGCGCAAGGAGGCGCCCCAGGGGCGCCTCTGCGAGGTCTTTCAGACGCTTTTCGTCCATTGGATCAGAAAATCAAGGCAACGTCGTCGCCAAGCGCCTTGCGGATACGGACCATTTCCTCGGACGAAATCGGGCACCCCGACAGCACAAGCGAATTCAAGCGGCGCCACGGCGTCAGGTCTTCCGGCAGTTTGTTGATCCGGCACCCGCTGAAGGAGACGCTCTTCAGCGCGGGCAGCTGCACGAGCCAATCCGGCACGGTCGAGATCGGATTGTTGTCCAACACGAGATCCGTCAGCTGCCGACATTTCTCCAGGAACGCCGGCACTTCTTTGAGCTTGTTGCGGCGCGCATAGAAGGCCCGAAGGTCCGTGCACTTCCCCAACGTAGCCGGCAGCGCCGACAGCTGGTTCTCGTTCAGGCGCAGCCATTTCAGCTTTGTCGCATCGCCCAAGGCCTCCGGCACCGCCGTCAGCTGGTTGCCGTCGAGGTTGAGATAGGTGAGCGCCGGCATCTTCGCGAGGTCGGCCGGGATTTCCTTGAGACCGCACCGCGCGAGATAGAGATGTTCGAGGACGGGCAACGTGAAGACCTCCTTCGGCACGTCGGTCAGCGTCCGCTCCGAGAGATCAAGCTCCCAGAGCTTGGCGAGTCCGGCGAGCGCCCCTTCCGCGAGCGGTTCCTTCCCGCCCCGCAGATAGAGGCGTACGACCTCCGCGCGGTTCGTCGCGGCCAGCGCCGCGAGCGAAGTCACGGGGGTGGCGTCTGCGGGACGACCCCGATTGTCAAAGCAACCAGCGCACACGGCGCAGATCGCCAACGCGCACAACGGGAGAATCTTCATCATGTCTTCCAGTCCTCTTGAATGTCCGACTTATTCGCCGGCCTTGATCTTGTCCCACGCCTTGATGTACATGTCGCGCACCGCAGGCTTGTCGTCGAAATCCTTCAGCACTTCACCGCGCTTGAGCGTTTCGGCATCGATGGCGATGAACGGCTTCAGCTTGGGATCGAGCTTCTCAAGCGCCTCCTTGACCGGCATCGGCGCGTTGATGCTCTCCATATTCGCCTTCGCCACTTCCGTCTCATAGCAGAAGTCGATGAACTTGTAGGCGAGTTCCGGCTGCGGCGCATCGGCGGCGATCACCATTTCGTCGAATGCGATCGTGAAGCCTTCCTTCGGCAGTGCGAAGCCGACCTTGTCATTCTTCAGCAGCACCTGCGTCACATCGGACGAATAGCCGTGGCCCACGAACCACTCACCCGACTCGACGGCCGTCTTGTACTGCTCGTTGTCGAACTTGGCGATGTTCTTCTTCCAGTTCAGCACGACCTGCACGGCCTTGTCGACCTCTTCCTGCTTTTCGCTGTTGAGCGAATAGCCGAGGCTCTTGAGCGCACCGCCGATCGTCTCGCGCATGTCGGAAAGGAGCGACATACGGCCTTTAAGCGGCACCGAGTCGAAGATCTTCCAGCTGTCGACCGGCGCCGTTCCGACCTTGTCCTTGCGATAGGAGATGCCCGTGTACGTGACCATGTAGGGCACGTTGTACTTGAAGGTCGGGTCCAGCAGCGAAGCCGCATAGGCCGGATCGAAGTTTTTCCTGACGTTCGGCAGCTTCGTGTGATCCAGCTCGCGGATCATCTTGTTCTTGGCCATCAGGGGAATCTGATAGGAGCTCGGCATCATGATGTCATAGCCCGTGGAACCCGCCTGCAGCTTCGCGTACATCGCCTCATTGGAATCGAACGTGTCCACCACGACTGCGCAGTTGTTCCGTTCCTCGAACTGCTTGATCACGTCTTCATCGATGTAGTCGCTCCACGTGTAGATATGGAGTTCGGGCTTGCTCGGTCCGCATCCCGCGAGGACGCCCAGCGCGAGCGCAACACCTGCCAAAGACTTAATGTTCATCATCTTCCGGATTCCTTTCTTGTTCGTCTGTCTCTTGTTCGTCAATCAATTCTGCTTTTTGGACATTTTCGTCGGCTCTTTTTTCCGCCTCGACTTCATCAAGCCGGTTCTCGTAGAACAGCGCAAAGACCATTCCCACATAGGGCACCACGAGCACCCCCAGAATCTTTGCGAGGTATTCGAGGAGCACCTGCTGCAACTTGTCGGCCGCCAGATTAAGCAAAAAGGCAAAGAGGAAGAACCCCACGAAAACGAGAGACACCTTAAACAGCCGCCACCGATGCCCGTTCATCAGCCGTTCCGACTCGTTCAGACACTGTCGAGACGTCCAATCGGGATGGTCGATCAGCAGATACGGTGCGAGCGCATAGGAGAAAAGCGCCCGAACACCCGGCACGACTAAGAGAAGCATCTTGAGGCCGACCAAGGTCTGCTGCCAGAGGATCAGAGCGACCATCTTCCAGCCATGTCCCCAACCGCAGAGTGCGTGGGAAACGGAAAGTCCTCGCCGCGCGCCTGCGATTCCCATCGCATGCATGCCCCATCCTTTAAACCCTTCAAAATAGAAGATCACGAACAAGGGGGGAATCGTCAACAGCAAGCCCATAATCACCAACTGAGGATAGTGACACAACGTCTGCACAATCTCCTTCAATGCCGCAGGATCATAGTCTTTCAAGAACGTCTGCCACGGCATCTCCTCCACCGCCGCAAGCGCCTGCGGATCGAACATGCCTTTCAGGATAAAGTAGCCGGCCAATGACAGGATGACAGCCACGATCTTCTCCACCCCGCCCACGAATATCAGACAGAACGTCCCAAACAGAAACTTTCCGTAGACATCGCCCGTCCAAAGCAGATTCCACGCGTCTCGCCAAATCTCTCTTGCCGTTCTCATCGTGACCGTCTCACCACCGTCGGCTTACGCACCGAAGCACATGATCTGCTTTTCGAAACCGAACGTCATCGCAATCAACGCCGTACGGATCCACATGCCGTTGCGCATCTGACGCCAGTACATCGCCCGAGGATCATGGTCGCAGCAGGTGGCGATCTCGTCACGCCGCGGCAACGGATGCATGATGATGCCGTCCTTCGGCAGCAACTTGAGCTCCTCGGCCCCGAACTTGAAGAGATGCGTGTCGATCTTCGCGCTCTCGCCCTTGCTCTGGTCCCACTCGTCCTGGATACGCGTCATATAGACCGCATCGGAAACCGCCGTCGCCGCGCGCAGATCGTCCGACACGTCGAAGGACACGCCCTTCTCGCGCAGGATCGCCAAGACGTCTTCCGGCACCTGCAGCTGCTTCGGGGCCACAAACACCTGGCGGATATTCTCGAAGTTCGTGAGCAGATAGCTGAGCGAGCGCACCGTGCGCCCGCGGAGGAGGTCGCCGCAGAAGGTCACCGTACGGTTCTTCAGACCGCCCTTCGTCTCAAACGAGCGCAAAAGCGTGTAGATGTCCAAGAGCGCCTGCGTCGGGTGCTGGTCCTTGCCCGAACCCGCGTTGAGGATCGGAATCGGACGCTCGCTGTTCGAGAGTTCCCACGCCATGTGCTCGGCGAGGCCCTTCTCCGGCGTACGCATGATGATCAGATCGAAATAGGACGAAAACGTGCGGATCGAGTCCTCTTTCGACTCGCCCTTGAATTCGGACGACGTGGCGGCATCACGCACGCTGCCAGTCGTGAGGCCGAGGATCTGACACGCGCTCAGGTGCGAGAGGAAGGTACGCGAACTCGGCTGCGAGAAGTAGAGCATGGCGCGCTTGTGGGGCAGGAGCGACTTGAGGTAGAGCGCCCCCTCCTTGGACTTCGCCATAAAGCGGATGCGATTCGCCAACGCGGCCAGACGCTCCAGAAGACGGCGGTCGAACTGCTGCGCAAAAAGCGTGTGGTAAGGCGTGTCCGGCAACTCGGTATTCGCCAGATACGGCTTCTTCGCCTCAAGCGGCAACGCTTCGAAATCCGACCAAGAAATCTCCGTCAATTTCGCCATTTTCGCATCTCTCCTTCTTCGTCAAAAGTAAACTGAGGATATTATAGCAAAATCAGACGGCGTTAGGGTGGAAAAAAAGAGGGCAACCCAACGACCGGGCAGACATTTTACCTTTTATGTTCTCCATTCTACAATCGGACCTTGATGCCTTCGAGGCGGCTCTTTTCGCAGGCATAGCCGATGACGTGGCTGTCGACGGACGCAGCGAGCGAGCTGGTGAGCAGGCTTTCGTCGTGTTTGTCGACCGCCATGAGGAAATCGCGGAACAGACGGAGATCGCCGCCACCGTGGCCATGGCTGCGGTCGACGACTTCCTGGACCTTCATGTTCCAGGTCAAAACCCGTCCCGTGACCAGGTCCGTCAACCGGAATTCCTGACCGTCGCCTTCGAGGGTTCCCTTCGTGCCCATGATGCGCGTGATCCGCGCACCTCTCGTCCCCAGACCTTCGTAGGAGAAGGCGACCGTCACCCCGCCTTCGAATCCCAGCGTTGCGGCATAATGATCGGGCACATCATTGTCGCAGGCAAAGACGCAGCGGGAATAAGGCGAGTTCTTGACTTTGGCGATCCGCACATCCGCCGGCTCGCCCCGTACCAGGTCCAGATGGTGGCCCATGTAGCCATTGCGCACGTACATCTTCTGCGCGGCGAAGATGCAGCTGTCCACATACGGACAACCCGCGAAGCAATTCGCCGGCGCGCCTTTCGGACGATTCGCGGGCACGAAGAAGCTGAGCTTGCCTTCGGCGCTGACGGTCTTGCAGGGCTTGCCGATGAACCAGCGCATGATGTCGAGGTCGTGGCAGCATTTGGAAATGATCATCGGCGTCGATTCCTTCGAATTGCGCCAGTTGCCGCGCACGAAGGAATGCGACATGTGGTATTTTTCCACCAGCTCCGCATGCTGGATGCAGAGCAGTTCGCCCAGGAGCCCGCGGTCGATGGCGGACTTGATCGCCACGTAGTACGGCGCATAGCGAAGCACATGCCCCACGCCGACGATCCGCTTCGTCTCGCGCTGCTTGGCGAGCATTTCGAGACACTCCTGTGCGGACTGCGCCATCGGCTTCTCGACCAGCACGTCGTATCCGAGGTCGAGCGCCTTGAGCACTGCATCGTAATGGAGCGCATCCGGCAACGTCACCAGCGCGATGTCGGCAAGCTTGCCGGCCTTCAGACAATCCCGATAGTCGTTGAAGCGGCGCTCCGCCGGAATGTTCCAGTTCTTTCCCATCTGATTGCGGCGGAATGGAATCAAGTCGGCCACGCCCACCACCTTCACGGTACCAGGGAATAGCTTGCCGTACCTCGAATACACATTGCCACGACCGCCCGCGCCCAGTACCACCATCGTGTACTCCCGCGACAGTTCCGCCCTGATCGGACGGTCAGGATACACCAGCGGATTGCTCTCCGCCTTCGGCGCGTCCTTCGCCGCGCCGGCGGAAACCGCGGCCGCGAACATGCCGGCCCCAGCCAGAAAAGTTCTTCTACCAAGCTCTACGTTTGCCATATTCCACTTCTCCTTCTTCAGTTGCAATTTTTCGACCGTCCCAAACGGCCCTTGAAATCCGAATAGCCGAACTGCCGCAGACACACGATGCGACCGTCCTTCTTCTTGAGCGCAATGGACGGATGCGGCATGCCGTTGAAGGTATTGTTCTTGACCATCGTGTAGATCGCCATGTCGTTGAAGACGAGTTCGTCGCCCGGCTTGAGACGGCGGGCGAACGAATAGTCGCCGATCACGTCGCCCGCAAGGCACGTGGGACCGCCCAGACGATAGGTGTAGCGCTTCTCACCCGCTGCTCCCGCACCCTTGAGCGGCGGACGGTAGGGCATTTCAATGACATCCGGCATGTGGCACTCGGCGGAAGCGTCGAGAATCGCGAGGGGCGTGCCGTAGTCGATCACTTCGCGGACGGTCGTCACAAGCGTCCCCGCATTGAGCGCGATCGCCTCGCCCGGTTCGAGGTAAACTTCAAGGTGCGGATAACGCCTGCGGAAATCCTTAAGCGTCTTCACAAGGAGGGCCACATCGTAGCCTGGCTTCGTGATGTGGTGGCCGCCGCCGAAATTCACCCACTTCATCTGCGGCAGGAATTCGCCGAACTTCCGCTCGAAATGCGGCAGCGTACGCGCCAGCACATCGGCGCCCTGCTCGCACATCGAATGGAAATGGAGCCCTTCGAGTCCTTCCAAATCCTCGGCCTTTACAAAGGCGCGTGGCACGCCGAGACGCGATCCCTCAGCGCAGGGATTGTAGATGGCGTGCTCGATTTCACTGTAGCCCGGATTCACGCGCAGGCCCGCCGAAGGAAGATGCGGGAAGGTGCGGAAGCGCTTCCACTGCGCCACCGAATTGAAGACGATATGGTCGCACCATTTCACGATCTGGCGCATCTCCTCTTCGGTAAAGGCGGGATTGAACACGTGGTTCTCGCGCGAAGGCATCTCCTCATGCGCCAGACGAGCCTCAAAGAGGCCGCTCGCCGTCGTACCATCCAGGTACTTCGCAACAAGCGGATAGACGTCAAACGCCGAAAACGCCTTCTGCGCCAAAAGGATCTTCACACTGGCGCGTTTCCGCACCGACGCAAGAATCCTGAGGTTCCGCTCCAGCTTCGCCTCGTCAATCAAATAATAAGGTGTTTTCATCACTTCCTCCTCGTCACCAGTACATCGTCAGCTTCAGGAACGGACATGAGCGCCCGTTTCCGCGAAATGATATCGAATATCATCCCGAAATCTTTTTCCTCTGCAGCATCCGTTCGTTTCATTCCTTCACCTCTTTCACCGCCAGTTCCTCGTGGCCAAGGAACTGGTTGACATCCGTAACAATCACGTTCTTGTCGATAATACCGTTCGCGAGGTTGCGGTCGTGCGCCAACATGACGAAATGCCAGCTCCCGGGCGTCGATGGTACCGTGAACGAGAACTCGACCATCCCCTTTTCATCCGACACAAGTGACGGCAAGAAAAAAGCTGTTTCGTCGCAATTCACACCACGTGGCAACCTGTTTACCCATTTCCGCTCATCCTCCTCATCATCGTCACTCTCTATCCAACATGGTCCTCGCTCATTCGAATTATCCTTAAACACACCAAGGAACTCAGCGCGCCAGTCCGGCCACAAGGCGGCTCCGTCATTCGGCAAAGCGGGCCATTCGCCGCGATAGCGAGACAACCCTCCGAACTCATACGAAGACGCATACGCCCCATACCCGTTCTGACGCGGAAGCAAATCGCAGAACGGCAAATCGAGACGCACTCCTATTCCTTTATCCTCATCCAGTAGATCATCCAGCGTTTTTTTATACCTGACCGACTTGTCGTACATGAGTGCCAACACTTCAACGCCAGAACGAATTTCGTTCGTTTCCGTGTCAACGACACGGAAACGCCATGTCTCCCGAACGTTCGGACGTAGTTTGTCGTTCATTCGCTCACATACAATCTTGAGACGAAGCCCCGCACAGGGCACCTCGACGGGATTGTCTTCATGATAGACACGATTCTCTCGCACAAACATGGTCTCGAAGTGGAGAGTCCCGCGATGTTGCTCCGTCACCGGAAACTCAAAAATCCAATTCGTCCCCTCACGTATCTCATCGGCAAGTATCACGCCCCCTCGGATCACGCGCACATGGCAGAATACATTCGCATAGTCGGTCCCGAAAAAGAGACGAGCCGTGTCACCGACCTTGACGATCGGCTTCTCGACACGACTGAAAGCCGCCTCGCGCGTCGCATCATTACATTCCGAGGATTCAGTCTCGCAAACAAACTCGGCTGTGCGCGACTTGTCAGTGCCAATCGGTGTGGTCGCAAGATCGTAGTCCTTCACCTTTATCAGGCATTTGCCACTCGCACCGAACCCATCTCTATACGAAGACAAACATGCGTCAAGTATGTAACATTCCGTCGGATCTTCACGCGGCACCGAAAATTCACCACTGAATGTTCCAAGGTCATTCGTTTTCAACTTCAGATTGGTGATCAGATGCTGACCCGAATTCCGGAAATCTACTGACACGCGACGATGCGCGACGACGCCGTAGTCGCACGTCTGCTGGTTTGCGCAATAGACATAGCCCTTGAATCTGACGGTCTGCCCAGGTCGGTAGATTGCTCGATCCGTCACCAGGTGAAGCCGTGGGAAGCGTGGATCGGGGGAGGCATACCGCTTCATGTCGGCACGGCAACTCATCGTCCCCTCTTCGGTCGTAGAACGCACATCGGCCAAGCCACACTTGTGGAGCATCCTCAAAGACCAATTCAACTTAGCGGTATCTACTGGAACGACGGCATACGCCCGCAAGCGTCCGTAATTCGTATTCCACGGAATTTTGATCGCCCACGAACCACCTGCGGAGCTTTGAACATTCGAAACAAAACCGCATACCCCAGCATTTGCTTCCTTGAACTCAATCGCGACCCCCGCACGTGGCTGACCGGTTTTAGAGTCGGAGACAAAACCCGTCCAGCCATCTGGCCCATTACGATAGACGAGATGGATGTCAGTACACGAAACAATCTTACAAAGGGCTGGCAATCCGTCGGTACCGAACTTGTCGTTGGTCGCGGCGAAGAGCACATAATACCCCAACGGAATGTCTTCAGGGATCACGCACGCGGTCTCATGGTCAATGTAATCATGGGGATCGTCAAGCGAAACGGACCATTCCGCCGTCGGTTCTTCGTTGACAAGTTCTGGTAGTACATCGCTCTCCCTCTTCGGACGCTCCCACATCCTGTCATCGATTTCTTTTCTGACTTCAGGAATTCGATCAAATGGCAAAGGGACGAGGCGGAAGAAAAGACTGGTGAGATTGCGGGCCGTAATGGAAACAGTTTCGCCGCAGGGCCGTAACGGATTCCCAATGGAAATCGAAAACGATGGACATTCCAACGACTTCATCAAGCGGAAGCAGTTGTACCCCCCGGGCGATGACCGCCATTTGGTCTGAAAACGCTTGGCGATCCCGTAAGCGCGTATGCGATCCTCACCCTTCTCGCTCGCCGCAAGGGCTACAGCGGCATCATGCGCGGCATCAGCAGAAACGGCGGACGTCTCGAACCACTTCTCTGCGAAGGCAAGCTTGTCTCCGCCCTCCAGATGGAGCTTGCGGTAGAGCAGGTGGAGATGGGCGTCCGGCTCCTCTTTGAGCGGATGAACGGACAACAAGCCATCAAGCCAGCCGAGGGCCCTCGATCTCAGAATCTCGTCCTTGTCCTTCATACGATCGACGAAGTCAATGACATCATTGACTGCGAAGTCCCAAAGCGTAGGACGGCAGGTGCGCGTAAACGGGTCTCCAATTGAAAAAAGCCGCCCCCAATCCTCGACTTTCTGCGCAAGCAACACATCTCGGTCGGCGTCAATGACTTCGAACAGCGCGGCAAGCGTCGGCACAATGCGCCAGGCAGACCACGGCGGCGGATCGTCCTTGTCCATTGGCCGCTTGGGGACTTTCTTCCACCTCTTCTTGGGATAGTTCATCGTGAGGCCATAATGGACAAGCGCGAGACGCAGCACGGGACGCACCTCGGCAGAAACGGTCTCCACACGCTCCGCCAGATAACCAACCAGACGATCCATGTAGATGACATCTGGATTCACGATTTCATACTCCAAAAACGAACGCGCTATCAGAGCTGCGGACAGATCGGGCCAAGATTTCCGCTCAAGGGCAAGATGCTCGATCTCATAGAGCGCTTCAACGGCAGCGCTCATCTCCCCCTGATCGTGAAACCCACGATAGAACTGCCACTCTTTTTCAAGATCAGTTATAGTCTCATCGGAAGTCACAACTCCGTCTCCTTGCTTGAACTTTAGGCGATCAACCCCCAATTCTCCATATTCTCGCGGATCTGTTTAGCAAGTCGTTGCTGCGCCTCATCTTTTTTCTCCAGCAGCTTATAACCGTAATTGAGCAACGCGATCTCCTCAGCAAGCACATCTGGCGATGCCAAATATTTTGATCGATCAAGCGCATAACGAAATCCATTTTCCGCGGCGACTTCCACCAATCGTCTGTTGGACACACTCTTCTCACGATAGAAAAATGGATTGTTGATAACTCTCAACACATTCTGATGAGATTCAAGGTAACAAGATTTTTTCCAATATGAATCGGCCATAAATTCAGCCGTTCCATATGGAAACATCGTCCATAAGGCCACTGAATCGGCCATTGACGGACAATGCCAGACAAACCCAAGATCGCACAACAAGCGCCCGATTCTATCACATGCCGGCCAAAGCGAGACACTATCATTATCCAAATCCATCTGCTCAATTACAATCCTCGCAATTGATCTTGACGGATCAATTATATGATAACCATGATAACACCATTCAATGGTGTAATAGCTCTTGAATGGTTCATCGCCCGACCGTACAATCGGATCTTCCAGGTTGCTCATAAAACAGTCATCTATCTTGCTGACATCCTGCGGCATGTCGTAACCATAATGAACAAGCTCTTTCATTCAGCCCTCCTTTCGTCAGCTCCGTATACGTTTCGAAAAACCAAGTGTCGGTTTCGTATCATAGTTTCGACTCGAGGTGTTTTGCCTTTTTGAGGCATTTACACAAAACTGTGAAGCGCTTCCGAAGTCGGA
>JAZUGW010000062.1:0-10544 GCA_045641465.1 Kiritimatiellia bacterium
GCCGAAATACAGCAAATTCGTCAAACGTTCATCGCCGCTGCAGAAATTCGCCACTCCTTCAATTGCCCCATAGCATTTACGCCCGCGCTGTACGGACGAATCAAGGTTCTGGCGGGCGACCTTCGCGTACGCCTTGCCCAGCATCTCGTCCGTTGCACCCTTCGCCTTCAACCATTCTATTGCACTTCGATAATCCTCTCCGTGGATGAACTTGAACATCTCGCGATCGACATAGACATCTAATTCCGCCTGGGTCATCTGCGGCTTTTCCGCAAATGTCACGCCAGCCGTCGCCACCGCCAACAAAAACATCAAACAACACTTCATCTTCATTCTAGTTCCTCCACGTTCAATGATCGGCATGCCTCGCCGCCCGTTCTCCACACTCATCATGACCTCATTCGCTCACCGGATGGCGATTGCCATGGAGCTTGAAACCCACGGGGGCAAGCCCAAGCTGCCAGACCTTATCATAGGCATTGCGCGACGGATTCCAGACTTGTTCGTACCACAAACCATAGACGTCGCCACGCGAAATGTCGCCCTTGTGGGTCGAACCCGTATTGTATCCATACATCAGCTGCCGCTGAACCAGCTGCGCCTGCGTGACGTTTTCGGGGTACCATCCCCAATCATGGGTGAAATAGACCTTCTGCGGCATCCCCGTAACAACGAGATCGGTTTCGCAAGAATACGAATCGTAGATGTCGGACAATCCGCAAGCATGGCCAATCTCGTGGGCCAAAGTTGTATCATTCGCTTGCTCACCGACAACAACACCCAGCGCCCAATGGAATGCATCGACATCACATGTTATCGACTTCACAAAATAGAGTTCTAGTCCATCTGTTCCATTGGTCAAATTGCAAAGTTCTGCATTCTGCACATCATTAGTATAATCAACAAACGACAATCGCGTACTATTCGTGTAGGAAATCGATTCGATCGAAAAACTCATTGCCACTTGCGAATAGATCCGATTCAATGAAGCCACTTGATTAGACAGCGACACTTCAGAATGGGGGGAACGTCCCTCATCATCACAAACGATCCAACAGTAGAGTTTTGTTGGTGAGGCAAACACCGCCGATCCAAGAGAAATCAACAACATATAAAGCCGAAACCTCATCGTGCGTTCCCCTTTCTCAACACCTTTCTCAACTCTCCTTCAATTCGACCACGATCGATCCTCTTTGTTCCGTTAAGTGGACTTCGTTGTGGATCCAACAAACGAAGAGCCATTTCCCTTCTGAACTCACTATTCGCATACGTACTATCGTGACGAACAAGAGCATGATCGGCAATCGCAAATCCCTTTCCCCCAACTTCGAGATGACGTCTCATTGTCTGAAGAATCCGTGTCCTCCAAACCGTATTTCGGGAATCTAATTTCTTATAGGATTCAGACAAGCAAGACATCAGTTCAGATGCCGCATGATATCCAAGATTGGTCGACGCCACAACACGCTCCGCAAATGCCGCAAAATAGACGGGCGTCGTCTTGTTCGACAAAACCCAGATGGCATGTGCCCGAACATTATCAGCCGCCACATGTTCGGCGAAATAGAGAAGGTTCGTCAACTGTTCTTCACCGGTGCAGAATCGGGCAACGCCATCGATGGCACGATAGCATTTACTGCCTTTCTCCTCGAGAGAATGAAGCGTCTTTCGTGCGACCTTCGCATACGCCCTCCCAAACATCCCATCAGTCACCCCTTTGCTCTTCCAATAGTTTACCGCACCAATATAGTCCCACCCATGCATATACTTGAACATCTCGCGGTCGACGATTTCGTCGAACTCTTCCTGCGTTGGAGGCTTCTCGCCGAAGGCCACCCCAGCGGACACAAGCAGAAAGAGGACTGAAACAAGGCATTTCATTTTAATTGGCATTTTTGTTCCTTCTAAACTTAAGCTTCGATGATAAAAATTTATTGCTAACCAGTAGTATACACGATATAACCCCACCCTGCTAGTGTTTTTCGATGGTCACCACGATCTGCGAAGCGCGTACCTGTTCCCGAATGGTGTCAAGATAATGTAAACCTCGAAGTTCCAATAAATTCTCAAGAACCTCCACCAGTTCCCCAAGCGCCTTGCCGCCGTCTTTCATTCGATTCGCCAAAGCCAGTTGCTTGATGGTACGCAAGGGAATCGTTCCGAACGACTGGATATCTTCTGCGACCTCGCCTGCGAATCTCTTCAACTGGAACGACAACTGTTGCCTGTACCGTTCGATCGCCAGTACCGCTTCCACCGCCTCTGGTACGCCCCCGTGCACGGGAATTCCCTTTGGCTTGTACAATTTGAGCTCTTCATAGACGCCCCTCGGCGACGGATCGCCGTTTTTCCAGTTCGTGAACTGCCAGAATTCCGGCCGAAACTCCTCCCGGGGTGTATCGTAGGTACAGGCGATCTGTTCGAGGGCGTCCTTGAGTCCCCATTCCGTCACCTGTCCGTCGGCCTCGGTACGGGCAATCACCGAAAACGACGAACCGCTCCGCTTGAACATGAAAGTCGCGTGCGGTTGGGTCTTCCCGCATTCCCACGCCGTCTTTACCATCGACGGCAGATCGTCCACTTTTTCAATGACCTCTGGGTGATGTTTCTCAAGAAACGCCGTCGCCTTTCTGAATTCCACTTTCACCTTGGTATGAAAACTCACCGTCTCGCCATCGTCGAGAGAGCAGAGTTTGTCGTAGAGCTTGCTCGGCGTCGGCGTTTCGTCGAGCGAAAAAATCTGCGCGTCTTCCCCGAGGATATTGTGAATCGCCATCATCTTGCTCATTGCCACCTTGTCGTTCTGCACGAGCGACGAACCGACAACCGTCGGGAAGAAATTGAAGATGTACAGATTCTCGAAGACCTTCTTACCAATCCGGTTGATACGTCCCACGCGCTGGATCACCCGCGTGGGATTCCACGGAATGTCGTAGTTGACCACCACACCGGCCCGATTGAGGTTGAACCCTTCCGAGAGCTTGTCACTAGCCAGGAGAATGTCATAGTCGTCCTGTTGTGGTTCGAAGGAGGCGTCGAAGTTAGCTTTACACTTCTTCGCCAGCGTGGCGGAAAAGTTCGCGCCGGTCACCGTCATCACACGGTCTGGAAACGCGCGCTCTACATACGCCCGAATATGATCGATCGTATCCGTGAACGCCGAAAACACGATCACCTTACGCTTCGTCTGTGCCATCTTAGTTTCCGAACCTTCCAACACGCGATGAATCGCGCGACAAAGTTCCTCCGCCTTCGGATCATCCTCGATAAGATGCAGCCGATCAACTTCAGAAAGGATGCGCTCCATCAGCGCGATGTCCGATTCCAGATGCGCCTTGAAGTCGTCGGCGTTGAAATTGGGGTCGTCCATGTTATAGCGATAGAACTCGGCCCTTGTCTTCTTGGCCTTGGCACCGCTCAGTTTCGCCTTCTCGATTTGCGTCTTCAGATATTCGTTGATCTCCCGAAAGACCTTGGCCTCGTCATCCTCGAAGAGCAGCCGCTCCATCAACTGGCGGGCATAGAGATACAGGCCCGTCTTCTCGATAAACAACCGCGAAATCTTCATACTGTGCAACACGTTCTCAACCGATTTGCGGAACGACCCGAACGAACTTTCGAACCGCTGGACAAGCTGACTCCTCAGCATCTTGTAGATGTTGAACTGCGAATCGTCCTTGCCGGACTTGTCGCGGTAATAGTCCTGGGGATGGTAGATCGCACCGTGAAACTCGCCCTCTTCCGCAAAGTACTTCGTGATAACCCGATCGTAGAAGGCGTCTTGTTCCACCGTCAGCTCGAAGAACTGCTTCTGAGGCGGCATCACCGTGGAGAGGTTCTCGATCTCTCCTTTATAGTCGGGATCGTTCAGTAGGTCGAGGCGGTTGCGTCGGATCGTCACCTTTTCCATCACCTGGCGAACGCCCTCCGCGATTTTTCGCAAGCGTTTTTGACAAGCTACCTTGCACGCCATGAGATCGCGCCCGCCTTTCGAGGTGAGTACCTCGATTCCACATTTCGGCAAAAGCGAATGGATGAGCCCCCAGTCTGGCGGCTCGGCCGAGAGCGCCCGTGACAGCGCGCCAAGCGCCTTGTAGCGGATCTGGTAGTAGCGGAACTGGTCCTCGATCTCACCGAGTTTACCCGCTTTTGCGGGCACGAACAACTTCAACAACGACAGAAGATCGCTCGGTCGGTTGTTGAACGGCGTCGCCGTCAGCAACACAACTTCACGACCGAAACAGATGTTCGCCAACCTCCCGTAGTCGCGGGTTTCCTCGTTGCGGAAGTTGTGCGCCTCGTCCACCACGACCATGTCAAAGTCGGGATCATGTTTCAGCAATTCCTCGATTTCCTCGAGCTTGCCGCAGCTCCAAACCTCCCAGTCGTGCAACCCGAACTTGCGCTTGTATTCATACCATCCGCCCGACTCCCCTTGCGGATTCCCCATCAATCCCGGTGGACAGATGACGAGTCCGCGCCGCCGCCTCAACGCGCCGACTAGGCTGGCGATCACCGACTTTCCTAACCCCACGACGTCGGCAATGACCACACCCTGGTACTCGTCGAGTTTCCTGAGCGCCTGCGCGACCGCGTCGACCTGGTACCTGTATTTGGAGAAACCTGCATTTGCCAGCAGACGGTCGAGCCGCTCGGTGTTGAGCGCCGCTTGCTGGTATTCGAGAAATGTCTTCATCACCAGATAGTACGCCTCGAAAGGCGACACCGCCGCCGCCACCGAGCACTCCTGCAGAATCTTGACAATACGTCCAACATCCTCTTCCGTCGCCGTGAGCGGTACCGCCCGTTCCCAGAGGTCGTCGAAATACCGTTGCGCCTCGTCGATGCCGAAGTCGCGGATCTCCACGTTGAATTCGTTGCGCGCCTCAAGCCCCGGTGCGGAGAAATTGCTCGACCCGGTAATGAATTCCTTCCCCAGCAATTCCTTGTATTGTGCGTCAATGGTGAAGATGTAGAGTTTCGCGTGGTTGGGCTCCACCGTCTTGCGCAACTCCAGCCGATGGTTGCGCAGCAGTTCCACGAACAGGTCAAGACGGTCGTGAAACGCCTGCTTGTCGACCTCCACCGCACCGACGATTTTCTTCATCGACTCGTAGAACCGCGCTTTGATCGCCGCCACCGACTGATTACCGTCCTCCCTGAGATCCTCCACCAGATGCCCCATCGCGATTTCTGCATCCATGCCCACCAGCACCCGCACTTTCAGATCAGGTCTCGCCTTCAGAGCATCATACATCACCTTCACGCCGGAGAAGAAGAAATACCCCACCAGCATGTCAAGGCGCTCGGCGTACTTCACCAACGCCGACAGCCGATCGCCTAGCTTGTTCCGTCCGCCCTTTTCATTCGTGATGAATGCCATACTCTGTTTCCTTTCCTTGTTCCCGATTTACTCCAGATCCTCGTCGCCGTCGACCACGACATCCACCACCTTCGGCTTCACCGCCCGCCGCGACTTTGGCGCTCGATTACAGTTTTTAAGTCCACTGATTTCCTCAGGTGTCATGTAATCCGCCATGCGATATTCGATTTCATAGTTTTTGATGAATTCGATTTCTTCTTTTGTCAATCCATACAAAGGTCCGATGAAATCATCTATCTCGTCAATGATCGCCTTCGAGTACCCGATTTTGTATTCTTTAAACATTTCAACTTTGTAGCTACTATTCGTAGAGACCGTTCTTTTATTCGCATGTAGTTCAATGTCCTCAAGGTACCTATTAAAAAGCATGCGAAGTTCATTTCTCTCATAGGATGTTAAGGCATCAAATTCAGGAATCGGAAAATGTTCAATTTCGTAAGTTTTCAAATCAAGTCCATTGGTATAAACTTGTTGATAAAACCAAAACAGACTTGATGATAGACATGCACATGTTAAATCAGCGTACCTCAATCTGACCACTTTTTCTTTCGTCGAACCAGTTGAAATGGTCGTGACAACATTCCAATATCGTCCCCCAGATGACCGATAGTACAATGTATCGCCATCCTGTGTCAAAAGAGAGGCGAGATTTGGATGCGAAAACATTTTATCAAGTATTGAAACTTCGGTTTTGCTCCCTACTCTCGGAACTCGCCCCAACAAAAGAAATTTCAGAGAATCTACAAACTCTAGAGAATTAATAATTGAACAAATATCGTCTTCAAATTTTCGACGCATCATCTTTGTTGTCCAAAGATGTTCAATACGGGAATTTGTTCGTACAAATTGTACTATCGAACACCTCAATCCAGCAGCTTCAAAAATCTGTCGTGGTCTGTTCGAATATGATGAAATTTTCACTTCCCTACAATTAGAGAACAACAGATTATGGACACCAGACATTGCCTCACTTGATGTAATACTCATTGGAACAATATACACCAAAACAGCTCCTGTCGACAGCAAATCATATCCCCGATTGATAAAGACCGCAAATGTATCAGTTGACCCTTTCTGGGTCCCTGGTATCGTCCGCGTAACCGGATATATTTCCTTGTAATACTTTTCTTCATCTACAGAGACTTTCGCCCCATACGGCGGATTGCCGATGACGATATCGAAGCCGGTCTCCATATTGAACATCCACTTCATGTCGAAGAAAGGCGAAACCTTGTTCTGGTCGTAGGGATCCCAGCTGGCGACCAAGCCGGCAAGTTGGTCGATCGCCTGTGCATGACGAGGCGAGGCCTTGTCGAGTTCCTTGGCAATTGCACGTTCGGCAGCCGCGATCTGCGCATCGATCTGGTCGCGTCGTCGCTGGTTGACGTCGACGGTTTCAAAGGCCAGTTCCTCTTGCTCGGAACCGCCGAAGAGGTCGCCCTGGATCGGCTTGCGAACCGTCTTCAGACGAGGTTCGGCGACGGCCTCCCGGTCTTTCCGAAGTTTGGCGATGACATCCCGTTCGAGCTTCACCAGTTCATCGTCGGGATGGCCGAGCTGCGTCTTGACGGCCGCCTTGATCTGGTCGCGAATCGCCTCGTCGTTCTTTCGATAGCGCTCCTTTTGCGAGTAGGTGCGCGCGCGGAAGATATGGTGACGGTTCGTCTGCAGCCGTTCTCGAAGCGCGGCGATTTCCTGCGACCCAAGCGCCAGTTCGTCATCGACCTTGGGCAGGGAAACGAGCGTGTTGGCGCAGACGAATTTCGCCTCAAGGTTGGGAAGCGCGAGCAACCCGTGGTTCTTCGCCTCCTGGTTGAAATTGGACCTCAATTGGTCGCACAAAAGCGAAATGAAGAACCGCAGTTTGGAAATCTGGCAGGCGATGGGCTGGATGTCGATGCCGTGGATGCAGTTTTCGATCAGGTAGAGCTTGCGCGCATAGTTCGGGAACCGCTGGCTTTCACCGAGTTGGAGCTTGAGCGTTTCCAGCCATTCCTCGCGTTCGTCGGGCGTGCAATAGCCCTCGAGAACGCGCTTCTTGTCGTCCGAATACCGTTTCAGCAAGCGCTCGTTGAGATCGGTGTTGTCGGGATCGAGCCGTTGGAAAAGGCGCACCATCGCGTGTAGTACGCCCATGGGGAAGGCCCCCGAACCACAGGCCGGATCAAGGATCTTGCACGAGTAGAGCGCCTCGGCGATTTCCGCGCGCACGCCCTCCCCGAAAGGGAGTTCGGCCCCTTCGTCCACTCGAACGGTGCTGAAGAGGTCCTTGAGCCAGGTGTCGATGTCCTCATTCGAATGCTTTTTCGCCAAGTGAGTCTTGAGGTGGTTTTTGAGCGCTTCTTCGACCATGTAGTCGACGATTTCCCGCGGCGTGTAGAAGCTGCCCGTCGCTTTACGCGCAGTCTCCTTGGTCTCGGGGTTGAACGCGCCGAGCAGATTTTCGAACACCTTGCCAAGCAATTCTGGATCGAGTGCGACATCCGCATCGTCGGCGTTGTTCTCGTCAATCGTGAATTCATAACGTTCGAACAACGGAATCAACCCCTTCTCCGGATGAAAGAAGAGTCCGTTCGGCACGTGCGCTTGACGTTTGGGATTTTCCGAGAAACCGTCGAAGAGCATCAACCGGCCCGTTTCGTGATCCTGCTTGTCAAGACAGTCGAAGAGTGCGCAGTTGAGGAACGGAACGGCCGCCATCACCTCGTCCTTGAATCTGGCAGGATCCTTGAACGCCTTGGCATGGCGATAGCGCGTCTTGACGAAATAACCTGCATTGGCGCCCTTGTATCTTTTCGCAGGGATGAAGCCGCGTTTTTCAATGGGACTGTTGAGCGTAGCGAAGAACAGATTCTGGAGAATCGCCTGATAGTAGTTGTCCGCCTCCATCGACGTGGCCTGAAAATCTTTCAGCAGCTTCGCCACCCCCTCGACGGCGAACAGAATACCCGGTACAAGATTCCGCTGACGGATGAACCAGACGAACATCAATCGGGTGATGAGCCGGATGACCGCCTCGTTGTTGTATCTGCGATTCGCAGTTGCATCTTGGCTATCGTTTGGAAACGTGACGCCGGTACGCACATTCATCGCCCACTCGTACCAGGCGAAGAGACGTCCGTAGAATTCCCGAGTGAGCGTCTCGACCGAAAAGGCCTCCTTAAGATCGGCGAAGGTGGCGATCGACGCCGACAGACGGCTTTTCAGCACGTTGTTCGGTCGACTGGGATTCACATAGAAACTCTGGCGCTTCGCCTCGTTGAATTTGAACCGGCGGTTCTCGACCTCGCCGGAAACAAGCGACAGGCGGAAGAACCTGTCGCGGTCATAGAAGAAGAACAGCCCTTGCGAGGGAAACCCGTCGAGTCCCATCGCGCCTTCGCGCACCGCGTTCTGCAAGATCTTCTTGGCGAAGGCAAATTGAATCTGGCGCAAGGTGCGTTCCACCAAGGGATTCTTCATCTCAACCACCGCCACCAACACAGGACGGTTCGCCCCCGACTTCATCGACTCCGGAAGCTTGCGAATGCAACCGACGATTCGTGCACGACGAAAATACGCCTGCTCGTTCTTCGTCTCGCCCACTGCAAGTTCCCGCGCCCAGGACGGATCGAAATGCTCGAACTTCCGTACCGCCCAGTCCACGGCCCGCTGCTCGGTGAAATCCGCAATCAACGATTCCAGCGTGTCCCCGCCCATTTCCTCTCCAATCCATATACAGCGGTCACATTCAAACCGCCCTTCACCCGCCCTGGAAAGCTGCGGAGGACCTCTCGCGTACATGAAAAGGGGCGTGAATCCCCTTCATGCACATCTCTCAAGCCCTTCCACAGGCCGACACAAATGCACGACGAGAAAACACGCCCAGACGGGCGTGTTTCCGCATACGTGCTGCTTGTGTCTCGAAAAAAGTGGAAGTATTTGAGAGATACAGCTCGTGTGTTGAAACACACTTAAATCGCAACGTCACTCACGTAGATCGCGCCGAATTTCTCGACACGCGTGCGACGAACGGAGGATGACCGGCCTCCTATTCCGGGTTGAACGAAGGAGACCGCAGTCACCGCCGAACCAACGCGAAAATTATATCAAACTTCACCGAACCACGCCATTGGTTTTTACACCTTCTGGGGTAGTCAACGCACGGGGGCGATATAGATCGTGGAGACTGTCCCCGTCCGTGTGATTTTCTCATTTGGACATCCTTCTCCGTTCTTTTCGGCATGATTGAACATGTCACTTCTGCCTCGCTCATCCCGCATTCCGAAACTCACTATCCCGATACTGGCAATCGTAATCGGAAAGCGTTCTATCGGCGATTACCGTTCCCTTGCCCCCAACTTCCAGACGACGTCGAATCGCGTGAAGAACGTGTCGCCGCCATACGACATTACGCGCATCAATTTTGGGATAGACATCCGACCCGCATCCAAGCCATGTGAACAGAAGAATTCAACACGCCGAAATGGTACAAGGACGCATTCGGCATCAAACGCCACTTGTTGCTGCACATCGTCACGGGGCCAAGGTACCCCATGGGCACATATTGACGACGCTGCGACGAAACTTCAGGAATGACAATGTATTCCGATTTCGGTAAATTCTCGATATGGAACCGCGCCGGCACATCCGCCAATTTCCGAGTCGGCGCACTTGTACTCGCAAGACGGTAATTTCGATGCTTCAGGCATAAGTGTGGGTCGGTAGAATCCCTCTCACGGCACCTCCAGTCAGATAGCTCATCGCGTGCGGCAATCTTTCCGCACATAAAATCAATTTTCCCCTTGCTCCTCCCCTCCGGCTTTGCTATACTCTTACCCGATGAACCGAAAAATCCAGAAACGCCTCCTCGCCGCCGGCCACGCCCTCGCCCCGCCTGCGGACGAACCGCCTGCGAAACCCTTCTTCGACTGGTTCGCAGAGGACGTGCTCGGCCTCGACTCGGAGGACTCCCGCCGCGCCTTCTGGCGCTAGGCCTGCCGCACGGGCCATTCGATCGGCCGCACCCCGCGCACGATCGAGAGCTGGCAGCGCGAGCGGGGCGTCCATCCCGCCGCGCGCCCGGGCGAGATCCTCATGATCTATCTCTTCGTCGGCGGCCCCTGCCTCGCCTTCTGGTTCATCCGCGAGGCTGTCCGCCGCCACCTGAACCGCGTGCGCC
>JAZUGW010000063.1:0-7709 GCA_045641465.1 Kiritimatiellia bacterium
GAAACCCTTCCGCAAATTAAATTCGCTTTTATTGTATCAAAAACAGCCACCAAAAGCGAGAGCAATGTGGTACTGGAAATGGCCTTTACCGAATCGTGAGGATGAGGCCCGAAAGGATGCGCACGCCCTCTTCGGGGACAATCGAAAGGCCATAGCGCGCACCGCTCGCCGGCTTGAATGCAAGCCCCGTGGCGAGGTTCGCAGGCGCCGTCTCCGCCGTCCAGGCAATGGCCCACGCACGACCACGCGGCTCGCCCACATCAAGGCGCACCTGAGCGCCATCGGCGAACGCAAGCGTGCCGAATGTCGTGAGCGGAAGCGCCGTCGAACGGGTCGAGAGGTCGATCGTCGCCCCATTCAGAATCCGAACGTTCGCGAAGTCGCCCGTCGGGGTGAAGCGGTTCGCCACGACGATCGTCCCCGTTCCCGCCATGTCGGCGCCAATGAGCGCCGTTTCGTACACTCCCACGGTCACATCCGCATCCGCCCGCACCCAACCGTCCGTCACCAGTTTCGCTTCCGTGATCGTAGACGCTGCCAGACACGGATTGAACGTACCCGCACCCGAGACCTGCAACAGACCCTGACCGGTCACTGTTGCATTCGCCAGGAAGAAGCTGCTTGCCGACCCCGCCGTCACCGTGAGTGCGTGTCCGCCGAGATCGAGCGACGTTGCCGCCGCATTCGCCGCCACGAGACCGTAATTGGCGAGGAAGTTGAATGCCGCGTCGTCAACGAGCCGTACGCGCGCGAGCTGGGTCACCGTGTTCGCAACGGCTGCCCCGGTGTTGGCAATCGTACCACGTGCGAGCGCAAAGTTGTACCCCGCGACCGAGGTA
This sequence comes from Kiritimatiellia bacterium, assembly GCA_045641465.1. Classification (GTDB taxonomy): domain Bacteria; phylum Verrucomicrobiota; class Kiritimatiellia; order RFP12; family UBA1067; genus RUG572. Next base: position 840 of record JAZUGW010000063.1, read on the forward strand.
CCGTTCACATCGAAAACGGCGTTCGTCGAAACGAAGATGTCGCCGTCGAGCGCACCATAGGTCCGCACGGTCGCACCGTCCGCCACGGACTTCACCGTACCCGCCTCCACGCGCAATCCGCCCGAGAACGGCGACGCCGTCGCGGACGAGAAGACGCCTTCGCCTTCCTTCACAACCTTGACCGCCCCTTCGATACGCGTCGTCGTGTTGGCGACCGTCTTGCCCGCCGGCACGTCGAGATGCAGTTCACCGAACGTGCAGGTGGCAGCGGCGATCGCCGGGCCCGCCACGAAGGCGCCCGTACCAATATTCGGGTGGAAGGTGTTCTGCTTCCGCTCCCAGAGTCCCACCGCGCCATCGGCCACGCGCCGCGCCGGCACGAAGTCCCGAACAAGCGTCTGGCCCTCGTAGATCTGGAACGCATAGAGCGTCGCCTGACAGTAACGCCCGCTATCGCTCGTGTAGATGCTCTTCGCATCGGCCGACGCACCCGTGTTGAAGTTGAAGACAAAGAGCGTGCTCTTACCGCCGTCGATGTTGCAGGTGTTGTTCGCGAACGATGCCGTCGCCGCCGGATCGTCCACCGGATACCAGGTGGCGTTGCGTCCCGCAAAGGTGGCGTGCACCTTCACGCCGCAAGGGAAGTGCGGCCCCTTCACCTCGCTGCCGTAGCGCGAGAACGCGCATGTCACCGTCGACGCATCGGCCCGCGCGGCGAACATCGGGAAGAACGTCCAGTTTCCGGCATTCTTGTAGCTGTTGTTCGGCATAGAACCGAAGAGCCCCGAATAGTTGTTGTTCTGCGTGGCGTTGATCATCACGTCGAAGACGAGGCGTGTATCGGGCGTATGCAGATAGCCCGTATCGAGGTGCTGCGTACCCGTTGCCTGGATAGACTCAAGCACCTGATATCCCTCGCGGTTATCGCTGATCAACTCGATGCGCGAGAGATCCGAGAGCGCCAGGCGGTGTCCGTTCAAGCGCACGCTCCCCGTCACCGGCATGTTGATGCCGCGCCAATCGCAGTCGCCCGTGAGCTCCACATCGTCGAGATGGAGCGACGCACAGTCAAGGAGCGCCACCGCCGGTACCGCGTTCCCGCTATAGGTGACCACCGTCATCTCGCGTGGCAGCGTATCGGGCATCACGATGCCGAACTGGTCGTGGCAGATCCAGTTGCCCGGTTTCGCAAGGTCGCCGTCAAGAGCGCCCGTCCAAAGGGCCTCCACCGGAAGACGCTCGTCCACGAGGTAGAACCCGTCCGCATAGCGCACGAGGGAATAGCCGCTCGCCGCCGTCGTTGCATCCGTCACGAAAGTCACGCTTTCCGGCACGACGAAATTCGTAAAGTCGATCACGCGCAGTCCCGGCGCAAGGTCGGCGCGACCTGCGAGATCGAGCGTGTTGGTGGCGCCCTCCTCGAAGGCGAGCACGCCGTCCACATTGCTCACCGAGTAGTGGCAGCGCCCGTTCCAGGCACCCGTCTTCGCCGTGAGGTCGACCACCGCGCCGTCAAGGACCGTCGTGTTGTTCCATTGCGATTCCGGCGTGAAGCGCGTCGCCACCTGGATCGCCCCGGTGTTCTTGCCGTAGCTCTGCACACCGGTCACATACGAGCCGAAGGTCACCGCGGAGCCGGCGCGGACATCCAACGCGCACCCGACCACCTTGAACGTCGCCTGCGGAGCCGTCACGGGCTTGCCGGAGAGCGATGCGTTGCCGCCCAGGTCGAACCACCCGCCCGAGCGAGCGACGATCGTGCCCGCATCCGTCACCGTGAGATATCCCGAATAGAATTGCTTGCCCACCGTGACGTCAATCGTGAGCGTGTGGTTGTTCATGGTCAGGCGGCTCTCGCCCCAGACGGCGTACGCTGAACCGCTGCCCACGAACCCGAAGCCATCGCCCTGGAGGAACGAGTCCGCCGTGAGCGTGACGGTTCCCAGCCAGCTCTTCCCCTCGTGCCCGCGGCTCGTCGTATTGCGGATCGTGCCGCCGTCGAGGACGAACGGCACCGAGGCCTGGTCGCCCCAGCCATCGAAGTCCAGAACCGCCCCTGCGCGCACCGTCACCGCACCGCCGAGGCCATACTGCCCGTTGCCGCCGAATCCGGTGCTCACGAGCGTACCGGCCGTGACGTCCGTACCGCCCACGTAGGTCTGGTTCGCACGCGCCGGACGGAACCCACCCTCGCCTTCTTTCACCACCTTCACGGCACCGCTGATGGCGATCGTCCGGTTCTCCACCGTCTCGCCCGCCGCCGCCACGACATGCAGTTCGCCCATCGCCGTCGTCGTGGTCGCCGCCGCCTCCACCACTTCGCCGGCCACGAATTCGCCGCGTCCGAGATTACCGTGGAAGGCGCCCGTGACCTGTTCGAGCAGACCCACCGCGCCGTCGAATCCGCGCCGCACCGGCACGAAGTCGCGCACGAGTGTCTCGCCCTCGTAGATCTTGAAACCGTAGAGCTTTGCCGCGCAGAAACGCGTGGTGTCATTCATAAAGGGATCGACGATCCCCGCCGACGCGCCGACGTTCAGCGTGAAGAGCGTCATCGAACTCACCCCCGCATCCGTCGCCACGCTGGCGTTGACGATCGAATGGACGTTGTCCGGATTCGACACAGGGTACCAGTCCGCGCGATTGCCCGTACACTCGAGGATCGCCCGTTCGCCGTAGGGGAATCCGGTCCCCTTGACTTCATTTCCCGTACGCGACAGCACGCTCGTCGACGTAATCTGCTGGGACACAGGGAAGTGGGTAAAGAACGACCAGTTGCCGGCATTTTTGGCGCTGTTGCCCGGCATCGAGCCGAAAAGCGTGGGGATGTACGACACCTGTTCGGCGGCGTCGGCCACGTCGAGGTCGAAGACCAGGCGCGTATTGGATTTGTGCACGTAGCGCGTGTCGAGATACTGCGTGCCCGTGGATTGGATGTACGCGAGGCGCGTGTAGTCGGTCTCGCCTCCGGTGATTTCCGCGTCGCCGACGAACCGCGTCATCGTGAGGCGATGCCCCGCGAGATCGACGCGGCCGATGAGCGGCGCCACGACGCCGCTGAAGTCGCTGTCGCCACCCAATGTCGCGGGCAGGACGAGTTCCTTGCAGACGAGCGGTGCCCCGTTGGTGCAGACGAACGTGCAGCCATCGGGCAGCACCACCGTCGTCTCGCTCGTCGGCACCGCGTCTTCAATCGCCGCGCCGCGACCGTTGCGACAATCCCAATTCGCCGGATCCGCCATATTGCGCGGATCGGCGCCCACCCCAAGCCACGTCGCCCGCACCGGCACGGTGGGATCGTTGTAGCCGAGCATGAGCGCCCCGTCTTCCACGAAGAACGCCAGCGTGGGCACATCCGTCACGAACTTCTCGGCGTCCCCTTCCACGCAGCCCGCGGGAATCACCACCTGATTGCGCGAGAAGTCCACGCCCTCGCCCACTTGGATATGTACCTTCACCGGATTCGCCGCGCTCGCCTGCGAAAGATCGACCGTGCCCGGCGCGAACGCATCGCAACCTTCGGCCGTGAGGTCGAGCGCCAGCTTCGCGCCGCTGCGGAAGGCCAACAGACCCGCCACCGTGTATGTTCGAGCCGCGCCGTCCGCGAGGTCGAAGAGGCCCGACGTGAGCGTGAGTGCCGGATAGGCGAGGCATGCGCCCGCCGCCAGCGCATGGTAGCCCGTCTTCTCGACGGCTGACTTCGCAAAGAACGTCTCACCCGCCGTCAGCGTACCATCGTAGATCTGCAGCACATTGCCGTCAATCGCATAGGCGTAGCCGTACTTCAGCGGCACGTTCGAACCCGTGCTGCCATGGAACGCCGTCGACTCGTCGGCAAGCGTGTCGAGCAGTCCCACCTGGCCGTCCTGGCGGTACGGCACGAAGTCGTGCAAAAGATCTTGGTATTCGGAAATCTGGAACGAATAGAGCTTGGCCTGGCAACGGCGCCCACCCTCCTTCGTGGTGATACTTTTCGCCGTTGCGCTCGTCCCCGTGTTGAAGGTGAAGATGAAGAGCGTACTTGTGCCGGAGTCGACAACACAGTTCGCATTGGCGATTGAACGAACATTCTCCGGTGCCGCCACCGGATACCAGCTGGCGTTGTAGCCTTCGCATTCGAGATGCACACGCTCGTCGTAGAAAAAGCCCGTGCCCGTCTGTTCATACTTCGTACGCGAGAGCGCGCATTTGGAACTGGAGGTTCCCACGGACGCCTGGAAGAGCGGGAAGAACACCCACGAGCCGGCGTTGTTGTAGGAGTCGTTCGGAAGCGTTCCGAAGAGACCCGGCCAGCTGTTGTTCTGGGACGCGTTAACGCTCGTCTCGCAGACGACCTTCGTCGCCCCCGTGTGGAGGTAGTCGGTGTCGACATACTGTTCGCCCGTCGATTCCACGTAGGTGAGATTCAAGCCCGGTTCGTCCGCCCCCGCAATCCAACCCGAGCTGAGCGCCCCCGCCCCGTAGAACCTACCGTTCAACCGTTCGTAGAGGCCCGCCTCGCCGTCGGCGTTGCGCACCGGCACAAAATCGCGAACGATCTTCGATCCTTCGCAGATGCGAAGCGCATAGAGTTTCGCCCGGCAGCAGCGTCCGTTATCGGTTGTGCGAATGGATTTCTCCGCCGCCGCTGTCCCCGTATTGTAGCAGAAGAAGAAGAGCGACGCCTTGCCCCCATCGGTCGTACACGTCGTATTGCTGAACGACACCACCGCCTCGGGATTCTCCACCGGGTACCATGTCGCCGTCTGCACGCCGCAGGTGAAATGTACGCGTTCCCCGTAGGGGAAACCCGTATTCGCCACTTCGCTGCCCGTACGGGAAATGGCGCACCTGGTGCCTTCGACCGCCGTGTTCGCCCCGAAAAACGCGAAGAACACCCACGCACCCGCATTCTTGTAGCCGTCGCTCGGAAGCGCACCGAAGAGGCCCGGGAAATTGGTGTTCTGGTACTTTGCGATGTTCACTTCGCAATCGATCGTCGTCACGCCCGTGTGGATGTAATCGAGATCGATGTACTGCGCACCCGATGTTGCGATGTACTCCAGCGCCGTGTAGCCAGCCGGCAGCGTGTAAGGCGTGGCCGTCAGGACCACATACCCGTCGTCGTCGATCGTCTGCGTCACCGTAAAGTTCCCCACAATGTAAGGCGCAAACACCTCGGCCGCCGTCGCCGTGCCCGTGAATTCGAACTGGTCGTTCACGTTCACCGCCGTGCGCAAGGGCGTTCCTTCCACGAGCGCCTCGTCCGTCACCTTGAGCGTGCCGCCCGAAACAACCACCTTGCCCGCATGCGCCGGCAATTCCGCGACCATATGGACACCACCCGCCACTTCAAGCCGCGCAAGCGTGCCCGCCGCGAGCGTCAAGTCGCCCTCTTCCAACACGGCCTTCGTGTTCGCCCCCGCCGTCGCGAGCGTCAAAAGGCCTTCCGCCGCCCGGAACGTTCCCGCAAAGGCGCTCGCCCGTTCCCCGAGATGGAGCGCGCACGCGCCCCGCTTCGTGAATTCCGGCTCCGTCACGCCGCTCGCCGCACGGATCGTGCCGTCAAACGTCGTCTCATAGTTGCCAACGTCGAACGCGCCGCCATTGGCCGTCACCTCCACAATCACATCGGCATTGCCCACTGCGTTGCCACCATAGATGTAGCCCTTCTGATTGGCCGCTACGTCGCCGTCCTTCACGAGCGCACCGCCGTCGAGCGTGAGGACGGCGTTCGGATTGCGCGAACACAGGTAGCCGCAATGGAACTCGCCACCGGCCTTGAGCGTCATCGCACCGTCGCCGGCCGCATTGCCGCACATCTGCGCCCACTTGTTGATCGGCACGATGAACTTCGCCACCCGCGCCGGATCGCCCGAGCCGACCGTCAGCCGCGCCTTTGTTCCGCTCGCATTGGCCATGACGAGATCGCCAACCGTGGAAATCGACCCCTCTTCGAAATTCACCTCGGCCGTGCCACCGCTGCCGAAATAGGCGATGCCGCCCACCGTAATCGTCGCGTTCTTGATGTTCAACCAGGCGGACCCCGCCGTGGCGACATTGAAGTTCCCCGTCGTCTTGTAGGTACCGCCACGGATTTCGAGGGCCGCATTCTGACTGGCATTATCGGCCACGATGAGATTGCTGGAGGTCTGGTTGATACCACAGGAGGGATCGGTCGCTTCCCAGATGAAGGGATTGACCGCACCTGTCGAGGGTGTGTACATCTTGCCCGCGACATCCGTACCCGTCCAAACATGACCGCCAACCGTATAGAAACGATCGAACGTCACCGTCGCCCCGTAAGCGCCGGAGGAAAAGCGCATGCTGCCCGTCGGAATCGCATTACCATTCCAGTTGGCCGGCGTGGAGGCCAATGTATCGGCACCCCGTGCCACCCAGTCGGACGCCTGAAGCGCAATTGCGCCCCACGCCGACAACCCGCCCGCCACGGCCAAAACCGCCGCGAGGCCCATGCTCAATGTCTGATCATGTCTTTTTAAGTTCATCATCCACCAGCCTTTTGCCATTCGTTGACAGCCAAACTTGCAAACGGATAGTACGATCCTTCGGCATCATCGCCTGAAAACCATCCAACAACTAGTCTAGCATATCCCCGTGTCGAAGTCCAACACAATATCCCGCCACCATCAGAACTTGTCCTCTTCCAATTTTGCCCAAATCGAAAAACTGCAAACACCCGTTTGATGCATGAAAAAGAGCGCACTGTTTTGGCGTTCGGGGGTGGAAGTGGGACGTCATCGCGCACGAAGTCGATTGGTGCCCCAGATCAGGGTGCAACGGCCCCGATTACCGTTTCTTCTCCACCCACAACAAGCCATCAGTGTCCATCTCGAAACGAGGATCCGGACAAGCCAATCCCGCTTTTGA
>JAZUGW010000064.1:0-7392 GCA_045641465.1 Kiritimatiellia bacterium
GTCGCCAGTACCGATCCCAAGTGGGAAGCGGTCGAGCCGGCCGTCGCGCCCTCGCGCGCGCCGACTGCGAGACCCGCGACGGCGACCCCCACCAAGAAGGCCGCGACGCCTGCCCCGAAAACACAGGCGCCCGCTCCGAAAACGCAGGTGGTCCCGACCGCGCAGACCGCAGATGTCGAACCCGCCGAGGTTCCAACCCAGCAGGCGACAAGCGAAGCAGTCTCCGAGACGCCGCCACCCGCGACAACGGCCGCGTCGGACGAACTTCCGCCCGCGGAAACGGCATCTGCCGACAGCGAAGCGCTCGATACCTATCTCAACAGCCACCTGGGGCAGAAGGTTCCCTTCCTCTACAAGGGCGAAAAGCGTACGGTGACGCTCGCCGCATTCTCGGACGAGACCGTCACGATCAAGCGCAAGAAGTCCTTCACGATGAAGCGCACGGACCTTTCCCCCGAGCAGCTCAAGCTCTGGCGTTGACCCTTTTCAAATTCCAACTAAAAGAGATCAAAAAAATGCATCCCTATCGTACACATACCTGTAACCAGCTCCGCAAGGAAGACGCGGGCAAGACCGTGCGTCTCTCGGGCTGGATGTTCCGTCTCCGCGACCATGGCGGCATTCTGTTCGTGGACCTTCGCGACCACTACGGCCTCACGCAGATCGTCGTGCATCCGAGCCGCGAATTCTTCTCGCTCGTCGAGAAGGCGCACCTCGAAAGCGTCATCACGGTGACGGGCGAGGTCAAGCTCCGCGATCCCGAGACGATCAATCCCGACCTCCCGACCGGCGAGATCGAAATCGAGGCCAACGAACTCGTGATGGAAAGCGCGTCCGCAGTGACGCCGCTCTACATCCCGGACGAAAAGGCCGAAGAGAGCGAGGACATGCGTCTCAAGTACCGCTTCCTCGACCTCCGCCGTGAAAAGCTGCACAACAACATCATCCTGCGTTCGAAGGTCATCAAGTTCCTCCGCGAGCAGATGTGGGCCAAGGGCTTCAACGAATTCCAGACGCCGATCCTGACCGCGTCGTCGCCGGAAGGCGCGCGCGACTACCTCGTGCCGAGCCGCATCCACCGCGGCATGTTCTACGCCCTGCCGCAGGCGCCGCAGATGTTCAAGCAGCTGCTGCAGGTGTCGGGCTTCGACCGCTACTTCCAGATCGCGCCGTGCTTCCGCGACGAAGCCGCGCGTGCGGACCGCAGTCCGGGCGAATTCTATCAGCTCGATATCGAAATGTCCTATGTGACGCAGGACGAAATCTTCGCCGTCGTCGAAGACGTCGTCGGGAAGACATTCAAGGAATTCTCCACCTGGACCTGCAACGCCGCCCCGTGGCCGCGCATCAAGTACCGCGATGCGATGATGGTGTACGGCAGCGACAAGCCCGATCTGCGCAACCCGCTCAAGTGGTTCGACATGTCGGACTTCTTCGCGAAGGCCAACTTCAAGGCGTTTGCCTCCTGCGTCGCCAACGGCGGCCTCGTCAAGGGCCTGCTCGTCAAGGGCATCGTGGGCGTTGAAACCCGTACGTGGTTCGACAAGCGCGAAGCGTTCGTCAAGGAGAACGGCGGCAAGGGCCTCGGCTACATCTCCTGGACGAAGGAAGGCGAACTCAAGGGACCGATCGCGAAGTTCCTCTCGCCCGAACAGCTCGAGGAGATGAAGGCGCTGGCGAAGATGGAACCGGGCGACTGCCTGTTCTTCATGGCGGCCGACGTCGACGAGTGCAACCGCCTCTCGGGCCTCGTGCGGACCAACATCGCGGACAACATGACGAACGACATCCGCGAGCACAATTGCTACAAGTTCTGCTGGATCGTCGACTTCCCGTTCTACGAGAAGGACCCCGAAACGGGCAAGATCATCTTCTCGCACAACCCCTTCTCGATGCCGCAGGGCGGTCTCGAGGCGCTCACGACCAAGCAGCCGCTTGAAATCGAAGCCTACCAGTACGACGTCGTGTGCAACGGCATCGAGCTCTCTTCGGGCGCGATCCGCAACCACCGCATCGACATCATGGAGAAGGCGTTCGAAATCGCCGGCTACCCGAAGGAAGTCGTGCAGCAGAAGTTCGGCTGCCTCTACAACGCGTTCCAGTTCGGCGCGCCGCCGCACGGTGGCATCGCTCCGGGCGTCGACCGCATGGTCATGCTGCTCACGGATACGCCCAACATCCGCGAGGTCATCGCCTTCCCGATGAACCAGAAGGCGCAGGACCTGATGATGAACGCGCCGAACTACGTGACGGAACAGCAGCTTCGCGAGCTCCACATCAAGGTGCGTGGAACGAACGAAGGCGATATCAAGGCCGTCAAGTAAGCGGAATCCGTCGTGGGAGTGCTGCTGGCGAGCGAACGTCGGACGGTCAAGGGGAAGTTCTTCCTCGGGCTGGTCTACGGCTTGCTCGCGCTGGGCGGTCTCACGATGGTCTATCCCTTCGCGGTGATGCTCACCGCCAGCGTCTCCGGTCCCTACGAGTACAATCGGCATGAATGTCTGCCGCGCGCGCTCTGGGACCGGAGCGATCGTTTTATGAGGTCCGTGGCGACCTACTTCCCCCGGTTCCCGCGCGAGGTCTTTCCTGATGCGCCATCAAACTGGGGCAGCTGGATCTCTGTTGCCCGCGACCGCACCGGCGTGGACGAGTTTGCCCGCACCTACCTTGAACCGGCCCGTACAAACGCAGCGGTTTTCGCCGCCTGGAAGGAACGCGCCGTCGCATTCCGCGACACTTGCGCGAAGTGGGATCTCGATCGGATGACATGCGCCTACGACGCGCGTGACGTGGCGCCCTTCCTCGCCTCGCAAATCTCGCTCGACGAACTCAACCGCACCTGGCCCGTGCGCTACAAGTCCTTCTTCGACGTCTCCTTCACCGCCGAATCCAAACTGCCCCTCGGCCACGCCTCCTTCAAGCCTCCCCACGGCAATCCCAAATACGAGATGTGGCTCAAGTTCAAGGATTCCTATCGCCAGCAGATGCTTGCCGACGGCGACTACCTCTGCCGCACCCTTCCCTTTCTCGCCCAATCCCCCAATCGAACAATCGAACAATCTCCAAATTCCCCAATCCCGCAATCGAACAATCAAACAATCGAACAATCGAACAATCTTCAGACGATCCTCGCCGATCTCCGCGCCGCCCTCGCCGTTCAGTTCATCGAGCACGGACGCCGCGACTACTTCCGCAGCTGCGTGGCGAACTACCGTCTGGTCGGCCAATATCTCTTCCAGCGGGGACGCGCCTTTTTCAATACGCTGCTCCTCGTGATCCTCTCCGTGCTTGCGCATCTGACGGTCAATCCGCTCGCCGCCTACGCGCTCTCGCGCTTCCGGTTGCGTGGCACCGAAAAAATCCTGCTCTTCCTCTTGGCGACGATGGCGTTTCCAACGGCCGTCACGGCGATTCCCGGCTTCTTGCTCGTGCGCGACCTCGGACTCCTGAATACGCTCGCCGCGCTGGTGCTGCCAACCGTCGCGAGCGGCATGAGCATCTTCATCCTCAAGGGTTTCTTCGATGCGCTGCCGCGCGAACTCTACGAAGCCGCCGCCATCGACGGAGCCTCGGAAATGACGGTCTTCCTCAAGATCACGCTGCCGATGACGACGCCAATCCTCGCCGTCAATGCGCTGAACAGTTTTGTCGCCGCCTACAACTCGTGGGAATGGGCCTTCCTCGTCTGCCAGAAGGAATCGAACTGGACGCTCGCCGTGTGGATGTACCAGATGAGCCAGCAGATGGGCGGTCAGCCCTGGTGCGTGATGGCGGGATTCGTCCTCGTCTCGATCCCGACCGCCCTCGTCTTCCTCGCCTGCCAGAAGGTCATCCTCCGCGGCATCGTCCTGCCGAGCATGAAGTAGGACGAACGTCCTTTACTTTTCCTCGGAACGGTAGTAGAGGTTTTCGATGCCGCCCATGAAGTCGGACGGCACGAAGTTCCCGACATGCTTCCACGCAAGCCAATAGCGTTTGGGACAGTCGAGCAGAATCCACGGACAATCCTCGCGGATGATCTCCTGTGCCTTCCGCCAGCACGCCAGACGCTCTTCCTTGTCCAATGTCGTCATCGCCTGATCATAGAGCGCATCAAAGGCCGGATTGACATAGTTCGCATGGTTAGACCCCGGTGACACGTTCTTCGAATGAAACAGCTGCAGGAAGTTCTCGGCATCCGGATAGTCCGCTCCCCAGCTGAGGTGGAACAGCGACGTGCGTCCTTCGTCGACAGCCTGCAGAAAGGCATTCCACGTCATATAGCGCGGTTCCAGACGCAGCCCGACGCGATCGTAGAATTCGGCAATCAGTTCAATCTGTTCACGCATCTGCTGCGTGGCGTTTCCCACCGCGATCGGCAGCACGAGCCGACGTCCCGTCGCCGGATCGATCCCGTCGGGATAGCCCGCCTCCTTCAAAAGCCGCTTCGCCTTCTCGGGATTGTAGGAATAGGCAAACGGCGTCTCCAGGCGTCCCTCGACACCTGGCGGCAACGGACCCGTACTCGGCAGCAAACGGCCATTGCAGAACTTGTTCCAGATTTCGAAATTGAACGCGCAGTTGAGCGCCTGGCGCAACTTGCGGTTCTTGCCCAGCACGGGATCCTTCATGTTGCAGCCGATGAACGTGACTTCCAGCATCGGTGCGGAATAAAGGCAGATGCCCTTCGCACTCAATTCGGGCAGAAGCTTGCCGTCCGGACCCACGATGGCGTCCCAGTTGTCCGTCGCGATGCCGCGCATGAAATCCGCTTCGCGCGCTAGGAACATCAGCCACTTGGTGGACGGATCATCCACCACCGGGAATTCCATCCGGTCGAAGGGCTCGGTCTTGATCGTCTTCCAGCCATGCCACGCCGGCACACGCTCAAGACGCATTAGATGGTTGCGCTGCCATTCGACGAGACGATACGGCCCCGACCCGACGGACACACCGCCGAAGCGCACCCCGTACTTCTCGACGGCCTCGCGCGCCACCACGCCCGTAAACGGCATCGCTAGCAGCCACGGGAAAACATGCTGCGGCTTCGTCAGAGTGATCTTCACGCGCCGCGCGTCCAGCGCCTCGGCCTTTTTCAGGCACGCCATCGTCCACATGCCGCCCGACGCGTTTTGAGGATCCTTCAAACGGCGCAGGGTATAGACGACGTCGTCTGCCGTCACGGGCCGTCCCTTCCCGCCGAACACCTCGTGCGGATGGAAGGCGGTCCCCTCGCGAACCGTCAGGACGTATTCGAGTCCGTCATGCGACACCTCCGGCAGGTCGCACACACCCGCCACGATTTTGTAAGGGCGCGCGAAATAGTCGATTCTAAGAATCGTCTCGTAAAGGAGATGGACAATCAACGAATCATTCGACGCGGCCGAGCGAATCGGGTCCACCGACGAAACACGCTCCAACGGGCGCGTAAAGGTTCGCGCCAAAGCCGAGCCAGCCATCGCGGCCATCACAAGGACAACCACCCGGCCCAGACACTTCGCTGACGTGTTACCAAATTCGCGCATCGGCATTCCTTTCAAAACGATTCATCCGCTTTCCCAACCCCGCGCGCCCAGGGTATAAAAAAAATCCCCAATTGCTTGGGGATGGATGAACCAACCAATAAATTGGCGGAGGGAGAGGGATTCGAACCCTCGATACGGAGATTAGTCCGTATGGCGATTTAGCAAACCGCTGCCTTCAGCCACTCGGCCATCCCTCCAGTTGGAGAACGAGGAATATGATAGTAAATTTCGTGAAGAAATGCAAGCGAGAAATGAGAAAATTTGATACACTATGGGCAATGGAAACTACTCGAAATCAATTTAACTGGCCGCGTGTCATCGCTTGGGAGGTCACGCGCCGCTGTCCGCTTCACTGCCGTCATTGCCGGGCCGGTGCGGCGAACGTCCCCTACGAACGTGAACTCAGCACGGACGAGTGCCTCAAGGTCATCGATTCCCTGGTGGCCGACGCTCCTCAAACGCCGCCGCCGATGATCATCTGGACCGGCGGCGAACCGATGCTGCGTCCCGACATCCTCACGCTTGTCGCCCACGCGACATCCTGCGGTATCCGAAGCGTGATGGCCCCGTGCGGACTCCTCGTCACCGAGGAACGTCTTCGCGCGCTGAAAGAAGCCGGCGTGATGGCCTGCTCGTTCTCGCTCGACGGACCCGACGCCTCCTCGCACAACGCCTTCCGCGGCGTACCGGGAGCGTATGACAATGTCACGCGCGCGATGCGTATCGCCCACGACCTCGGCATGCCATTTCAGGTGAACACAACGGTCTCGACGCTGAACGTGGACCGTCTGGAAGAGATCTACGCGCGTGCCCTTGAACTCGGCGCCGCCAAGCTCGACTTGTTCTTCCTCGTGCCCGTCGGGCGCGGCAAGGCCATCGCCGACTACGCGCTTTCGCCCGAACGTACGCGCGCCGTGCTGGACTGGGCCTTCGCCAAGGCCGCCTCGGGTCCGCTGGCGATCAAGGAGACGTGCTGTCCCTCCGCCCCCGCGTTGTGGACCTCCTGGTGCGCCGCCCATCCGAACGAGAAATCACCGCGTCCCTGCGGATGCCTCGGCGGACGCGGCTTCGCGTTTCTTTCGCACGTCGGCGACTTGCAGACCTGCGGCTTCATCGACGTGCCCTGTGGCAACATCCGCGAACACGCGTGCGACTTCCGCGCGTTGCTCGCCCAGGCGGCGAACCCGCTCGGGCAGACCGGCACCTGCCGCAGCCGCGATTAACGGCTGCACATCTGCTGCCCTCTCTCCAAAAACGGCAAACGGGTCTCTGTTCTCCAGAGACCCGTTTGCTTCTTTCAATTTCAATCAAGCCTTATTCCAGCGGCGCGCAGTTCACGCCCTGCGCCAGCAGACGCTTGCGATGCGTCTCCATGCGCTTCTTGAAGTCCGCAAAGCCGGGACGCTTCTCGCCCGTCCAGAAGACTTCCGCCAACGCGCACGCACGCGGCCACACCTTCCAGTCGAGATCGTATTCGTTCCAGGTGTACTCGCTCCAGTTGTTGCCCTGTCCGCCGAGGATGTGATGACGCGCATTCTCGGGCACGCCCGCGCACGGATCCAGAGAATAGCACTTCGCGAGCGGCAGCCTGCCGCCGATGTACTGGAACGGATCGTTCGGCAGAGCCTGCCCGTAGTCCAGATAGCAGTGGCTCGTGGGCGTCATCACCACATCGTGTCCCCGCAGCGCCGCCGCCGCGCCCGAAACGAGCTGATGCCCCGCGCCGCCGCGGCTGCTCACACGCCAGCTCATGCCGATCGCGCTCTTCGGCACGTCGCCGAGAAGGTACTCATCCCAGCCGAGAGCGCGCTTTCCGCGTTCGGCGAGGAACTTCACGAAGTGGCGCGTGATCCACGGCTGGAGTCCGTTGTGATCGCCCAGCCCTTCC
>JAZUGW010000065.1:0-16441 GCA_045641465.1 Kiritimatiellia bacterium
GCCTTGATCGTGTCTGTTCGGCCGGAGGCGGTACCGTGTATCTGCCGCCGGGCGAATATCGCATCGGCACGCTCTCGCTGGGATGGAACACGCGGTTCGAACTCGCGGGTGGCGCAGGAGCGAAAGCGACGGCCGGCTGGACGCCCGAGGCTATGCGGCGGGCGATGGATCCTGCCGTTTCCGCCATTATCCGCACGACCGGCAAGAGTGTCTGCAACATCTTCCTCTACAATCTCGTTCCACCCGCCTCCATCACGAACGGGTGCGGCAACATTGCCGTGGAAGGCGGAACCTTCGATTGTGCGGACCGGATGAAAGTGCTCGCCTTCATGTGTGCGAAGGGCGTGCGCGTGTCGAACATGGTCGTGAAAGATCTTCCGAACAATCACGCCTTCCAGATTGGCGGCTGTTCGGATGTCGAAATCCGGAACTGTCTCTTTGCGGGCTATCATTTCGGCGGGAAAAATGGAAGTTGCCTCACGCGCGAAACGATCCAGTTGGAGACGACAAGTCCGGCGGCGATCACGGGCTCGCGTACGCCCTGTGCGCCCATCTTCTGTCCCGTCGGCGACTATCGACCGAACAGGCGAGTGACCGTGGCGGATTGCTGGTTCGGCGCGAGCGAACGGCGCGGTTCCCAGCTCATTCCGCTGGGGCACCACGGTGCGGCGCGCTCCTGCAACGGACTCGTCTTCACCGGCAATGTGATCGACAATCCGCGGTACTGCGGGCTGCGTCTTGCGAATGTTTCGGACGTCCTCCTCGCGAACAACACCTTCATCGCCACGAACGCGAAGAAGACGCTCCTCGAGACCGATTCCGCCTTCATCACGATCTGGGGAAAAGCGGCCCTTGGCCGTAGAGAGAAAGGCATCGTCCTTCGGGATAACACATACAGGCTGTCGCCCACCTCGTCCTTCCCCCGCCTCTGGGTTTCCCCCGCGCGCAAGAGAGAAGTGCAGGAAGTACAGTGAGCGGAGTTGATTGCAAGGGAGGGCGTCCCCCGTGAAGATCAAGGTGCCGTTCTTGCCCCAACATTGTGGTTTTGATATAATGTTTCCGTCGGCGTGCGTGAGTTCATGCGGTCGATAGGAATAGTATCCCCAATGAGTCGAACATTCAATGAAAATACGCGCGTACAGGTTCCCGCGGCGGTCCATCTCTGCCGTTTGGGATATCTGTACTATGGTGCAATCGCGCCAGAAGAATTTGACGCGTCGACGAATATCCTGACGCGGAAATGTGCGGCTGCGCTGGTTCGGCTGAATCCTGGAATGGTCGCCTTCACGAAGGATATCGAAAGCATCAACGCCGAATCCGCCGCGCTTGACAAGGAAATCGCCGCCGCGCTCAAGAAGCTGGAGTTCGCCGAATGGGTGCTTGGAGAGACGGGGAAGTGAGTTAATATGAATTTTATTGAAAGAATGAGGGCTTTTCTGAAAGGAGCAAGGCATGCCAAAGGAACTGAAGAATCTTTGTCTGGAAGGTGTGGATGTGAGCGTCGAGACGTTCATCAAGTCAATGCCATCGTCAAGCGAGCCGTATCTGATTTCGGCGGCATTCGAATGCTTGCAGGAGCATGTGCCATTGAACGAAGCCGAGATTCTGGGGAGATGCCGTCGGATCCAATACGCAAAGAGAGCTCGATCTTGATCGCAGCGGCCAAGAGTGCAGGTTGCTATGTCGAAGCGAAGGATATTCAAGGCACCCGATATTCAATTCGTTCGGGTGAGAGCGAAGTCTTTTATGTTCAGTCAGACCATGTCTTCAACAAGCTCAAGAACCCGTTTGCCAAGAGCCATTTGAAGAAACATTCCGAACGTTTTGCGATTTACGAGCATATCATTCATAATATGCTCTTCCCGTCCTGTCCGATTGAGTTCGTCGGCGTAGCAGAGGTTATACATGAGGCCCGTCTTGTTTACCGGCAGAAGGCTGTGCGGAGCAGTTTGCGTCCGGACGACAGGTCGATTGTCGATTTCCTTGCCCGAATGGGACTGCTACCAGCGGAGCGGTATTGCTTTGGCAATTCGCATCTGTTTGTGACGGACGTCGGTCAGGATAGTGACAATGTCCTTCAAGACGGTGAGGGCCGTTTGTTCTTTATCGATCCGATTATTGGCTTCCGCGAACCATTATGTGCCCGGCTTGACGATCTCTCGTATGAAGAGTGCGATGTGCAGCGTCTGGTGTATGCAGTGCTGGGTGAGAATGAACGAAAGACTAAATGACGAAGAAAGCGCTCATGGATGCAGAGGCGAAATCGGGGATCCTTGCCGAATTGTCGAGTTCAACAAACACAAGAGGCTGATTCGGCAATTCCAATTGGCGAATTTGCTTTTCAATAATGTACAATTGGGTGGTGCCACTATGAGGTGCCTGAAATGTCCTTCCAAGGGGAACCTGTGAAATGGACGAGGTTGCGTGGGGAGAGTACCTTCGGGCGAAAGAGCCCGGCGTACGCGAGAAGGCGTATGCTTGGAAGACGGCGATTGGATTGCAGAAGGTCGACGGTCTTACGCCGTCGGAGTATCTGGTCGAGACCGCACGCAGGAACATCGAGGGAGAAATCACCCTGGAGGGATCTCGCCAGCTTGTCGCAGGCTATCACAAGGCCAAGCAGCTTGTTGCCGGACAGAACGATTTGAGCGGTTCTTTGAGAGCCTGATTCTGGGCAGGAAAAACAATCTTCAGAACCGTTATCTTCTTGTTGGCCTGACGGAGGACGAGAGGCGGCAGTTCGCGGGCGATCAAGAAAAGCGGTCAGAAAAAAGCGGTCAGAAAAGGCGGTCAGAAAGATGCCCGATCACATTCATTCGATCATCAAGGTCGTGAACGATCCGAAGAGCGCGACGTTGAGGGCGGGGGAGGTATTTGTACCTCTGCGATTGGAGGCGATTATCGAGCTGTTGATGCAGGCACTGGAAGGGCGCTATCGCGAGGTGACCGGTAAGCGAGAAGAGGTCTTTGACGCGCGTTGGAATGATTGGATCGTCCTGCGTGACGGCCAGCTCGCGGCGTTTACACGCTACATTCGCGAGAATCCGGCACGGCGGTTCGTACGCATGAGCCATTCCGAGTATTTCCGCCGTGTCAACGAGATTTCGTTTCTGGGTCGTACTCCTCCGTGTTTTGCGCCGCAGGCTAGAGGCCCCAAGATAGGGCCTGATGAATGACTCAGATACGCCCGAGAAGATCGAGATGTGGTAATTCGGATTGCGGAGAATGGGTTTGCGTGGTATAATTTTAATAACCTTAAAGAAGGATTTGAAAATGAATAAACAGATATTCCATGGAATCTTCGTTGCGGCTCTCGTTGCCGTTGGCACTGTGGTGGCGTATCCCGCACCTTGGGGGGCGGATGTGAGCACGCCCGAGAAGATGGCCGCCGTGCAGGAGCGTTGCTGGAAGCACGACACCTCCAAGGACGTGAAGGTGTGGCCCGAAGGCAAGGTGCCGTTCCAGAAGAGGCAGGGGCCGATCAAATTCAAGAACCATGAACTCAACCAGAGCAATGTCATCATCGGCGAGATCAACGATCCGATCTTCACGTTCTTCGCCGCACCGGGCGAGGGTGCGAAGCCGGTCGTGGTTGTGCTGCCGGGCGGCGGCTACTTCCAGCTGGGCTGGAACAAGGAAGGTACTGAAATCGCCGAATGGCTGAACCGGAACGGCTATTCCGCCGCCGTGCTGCTCTATCGCGTGCCTGGTCAGCGCAAGGCCGCGCTTTGCGACACGCAGCGCACGATCTCGCTTCTGCGGCGCGACGCGAAGAAGTACAACATCGATCCGGGACTCGTGGGCGTGATCGGCTTTTCCGCCGGCGCCAACCTCGCCGTGCGCGCCGCCACCTGCTGGAAGGAACGCGCGTATGCGCGCGTCGACGATGCGGACGACATCTCCTGCCGGCCCGACTTCCAGATGCCGATCTATCCCTGGGATCTCCTGCCGGACAATGTCCGCAAGGACCACTTGCCGGTCGACCAGCTGAAGCCCCAATACCCGGTCTCCCGTGAAACGCCGCCGGCTTTCATCGCCCAGTCGCAGGACGACCCCTGCAAGATCGAGACCGCAGTTGGCTACTATCTCGCCTTGCAGCGTCTGCACATTCCCTGCGAACTCCACGTCTATCCGTTCGGTGGCCACGGCTACGGTCTTCGCAAGCTGGGCACGCCTTGCGACAGCTGGAGCGACTTGGCCGCCATCTGGCTGAAGGGTCTCAAGGCCTGGCGTGCGCGGTCGAA
This sequence comes from Kiritimatiellia bacterium, assembly GCA_045641465.1. Classification (GTDB taxonomy): domain Bacteria; phylum Verrucomicrobiota; class Kiritimatiellia; order RFP12; family UBA1067; genus RUG572. Next base: position 4,245 of record JAZUGW010000065.1, read on the forward strand.
GGAGAGGACTGGCAAATGACGGTGAGAAGATTCTGCCTTGTCGGCTGCATGGTCGCGGCGTTTGCCGTGACGGCGCAGGGCGTGGATGCGCCGACGCGCGGCAGTGTGTGGCAGGTGGCGGAATGGACCTTCACGGCGGCGCGCGACTACACGACCGGCGGCGGGGATGCGGTGAACTTCGAGGTCGTCTTCGAACAAGCCGCAACGGGCCGCAAGTTCGTCCGTCCGGCATTCTGGGACGGCGGGAAGACGTTCAAGGTGCGCTTCGCCCCCACCGCGACGGGCGCGTGGACATGGTCGACGCGGTGTCCGGACGACGCCACGCTCAATGGCCGCCGCGGTGCGTTTGAAAGTGTGCCCTACACGGGTCCGCTCGCGCTCTATCGCCACGGTTTTGTGAAGACGACCGCCGGTCGGAAGTATTTCACCTATGCGGACGGTACGCCGTTCTTCTACCTGGGCGATACGCATTGGGGACTCTATCGCGAAGAGATCGACGCGCCGGGTCCGCATGCCGGTACGACGGGCGCCAAGTCGCATTTCAAGTATGTGGTGAAGCGGCGTGCAGAACAGGGCTTCACGGTGATGCAGACGGAGCCGATCGGTTGCCGGTTCAACGTGCGCGACGGGCGGGTGGATGCGTCCGACATCGCCGGATTCCGGCATGCCGACCTCTACTACCAGTCCATCGCCGAGGCGGGGCTCGTGCATGCGAATGCCGAGTTCTTCTTCGCGTCCGAAATGTCGCGCGAATTGGCAAACGACAAGGCTGCCCTTGAGCGTCTCTGCCGCTACTGGGTTGCCCGATTCGGCGCGTATCCCGTCATTTGGACGATTGCGCAGGAGTGCGACAACGACTTCTATCACGAGCGCAAGGGCGGATGCAACTTCTACACGGCGGCTGACAACCCCTGGGTGAAGGTGGCCGAGTTCCTGCACAAGCACGATGCCTACGGTCATCCGTTGTCGGCCCATCAAGAGAACACCAGCCATACGGTCGTACACAACTCGGCGTTTGTCGCGCCCGAAGTGGCGACGCGTACGGGACACTCCTGGTGGGCGGCGCAGTGGAGTCCGTCGCTGAAAGGCTTCGCCGACACGCGCGTCACGCGCGACTACTGGCAGTCGGAGCGTCCGGCGGTGAACTACGAAGGTCGCTACTGCTACTTGTGGACGAAGGATTTCGGTGCGCGTGCCCAGGGCTGGATCTCTTTCCTGAACGGCTTCTGCGGCTATGGCTACGGGGCGATCGACATGTGGCTCTACCAGAGCACCTACAACATCGACCGCGAATCGCATGACGGCGTCGACCGGATCACGATCGCCGACAAGGCGGTGCCGTGGTGCCAGGCGATCGAGTTCCCGAGCGCGAAGCATGTGGGCCTCATGCGCCAGTTCTTCGAGAAGCTGCCGTGGTGGGAGCTGACGCCCGATCTCGGCATGGCGAGGTACTACGCGCCGACGCCGAACGGCGTCGCGTCCGTGGCGGCGAAGGTCGGTGAGTTGTATGTGGGCTACTTCAACGGCGGAGCTACGGCGACCGGTTGTTTCAAAAGCTGCACGCCCGGGGCCGACTATACGGGGGCCTGGTTCAATCCGCGCACGGGCGAGACACTGCCGGTTCTCGTGCTGCGGGCTACGGCGGCGGGCGACTTGAACCTCCCCGCCAAGCCCGATCAACAGGACTGGGTGTTCTGCGCGCGCCGCAAACGGCAATGATCGCGTCCTCGACCTTGATTGGCGGGGACGAAGAGTGGTACGACATTTTGAGATCTGACGAGAAAGGAAACGAAGATGAAGAAAGTTTTGGTTTGCTTGATGGGGGCGCTGTCGATGGCCCTGATTGCCGGACTGGCGCCGAATGCGCAATGGACGGAGATCCGTCCGGCCGATGTGGAAGGGCGGTTGTGGGATGACGTGGAGCGTCCGTTCGACCGGATTCCCGCGCGTGCGAAGCGGACCCTTCCGGGCGTCTGGGGCAACGGCGTCACGCCCACGGGCCAGCTCGTCGACTTCGAGAGCGATTCGCGCAACATCGCCGTGAAGGTGAAATACGCCAGCAACCGCTTCGGCGAATTGAACTTCAACTATGTCGCGTTCTCGGGTTTCGACCTCTACATCTTCGATCAGGGGAAGTGGCGCTGGGCGGCGACAATGGGACACGGCACGAAGTGGGCGGTGGAGATGACCTATCCGCTGCTGGAAAACCTCCCGGCCGGAAAGCGGCGCTTCCGCCTCTATCTGCCGCTCCGCAACCGGTTGCAGTCCGTCGCGTTGGGTACGGATGCGGGGGCGAAGACGACGTTGATTCCGCCGCGTCGTGACAAGCCCGTGATCTACTATGGCACCAGCATCATCCACGGTGCGTTCGCGTGCCGCGCGGGACTGGGACTGACGTCGCGTCTGGGACGTGCCCTCGATCGTCCCGTGGTCAACCTCGGTTTCTCCGGCGGCGCGAAGCTCGAACCGGCGATGGCGGAACTGATGGCGGAAAAGGAGGCGAGCGTCTACGTGTGCGATCCGTTCCACAACCTGTCCGTCGCGAACATCCGCGCGAACTTCGAGAAGTTCTTCGACATCCTCTGCACGAAGCATCCGACGACGCCGGTCATCCTGCTGGGGGCGCCGCATCGGTGCAACCTCTGGATGTGGCCCGACCGGCTGGCGGGCGAAGAGGCGAAGACACGGCTGTTCGAGGAACTCGCCCCGAAGGTCGCCGCCAAGTACAAGAACTTCCGCTACGTCCCGGGACAGGACCTCTATGGCGACTGCGAATGGTCGATGGACGGCGTGCATCCCAACGACGAAGCCTTCGCCAACATGACGAAGAAGCTGACGCCGATTCTGCGCGCCGCGCTGAAGCAGTGAGGCGGCGTTGCCGTCTGTATTCGTTGTACGCGCGGGCGTGTATGATTTTTTTGTCAACTCGTTTTAAATTTGTTATAATGGAAATCAGAGGGGACCATAGGGGGCCCGATTGTTGTTGTATTGCGAGGTTAAGGAGATGAAAATGCGAATCATCAAGTGGTTGGGTGTGATTGTCGCAGGGTGGACGGGATTTTCTGCCGTTGCGGTTGAGATGCCGGCGGGCTATACGCAGCTGGAGTGGGTACGGTCGACCGGCCAGCAGAACGTCAATACGGGGTGGAAGGCCTCGAAGACGCTGCGGGCCACGATGGATTTCATTCCGCACGAGCAGACCGGCAACATCATGCTCGGCACGGGCAAAAACGATGTCCTTCAAGCCTGGCGTTTCTTCAACTATGGTGGCGGCTTCATCTTTGACTGCGCGTCGAACAATGGTAGCTATATCCGCGTAGGGCAGGACAAGACGAAGCTCCTTGATACGGCAACGCGCTACGTATTGGAATGCGGTATCAACGATGCCAATCAGGTCTATGCGACGGCGACGGATGTGGCAACGGGTACCGTTCTCGCGCCGGCGGTCAAGACGGCCGGCGGCACTCCGCCGGAAGCGGAAGACGTCTATGTGTTCGGCGGGGCCTTGAAGGCGGTGATGTGCTACGAACGCATGACGCTCTTTTCCCTGCAACTCTCCGACGTGGTGGACGGAACGCGTCAGCTCGTGCGCGACTTTGTGCCGTGCCGCTCGTCCAGCCATGAGGTCGGCCTATGGGACCGCGTCGAGGGCAAGTTCTATGGTTCGCAAGGAGCGGGGCACCTAGTGGGCCCGGACGATCCGGCGACCAAGGTCACCTATCTCATCGCCAACGGTTACGAGCATGCTAAGACCGGTGTCTATGCGACGAAGACGCTGCAGGCGGAACTTGACTGGGCTCCGCTCGCAGCCACGGGCGATATCGTGGTGGGTACGCATGTGGATACGAGCGATGCGGTGGCCTGGCGCTATTTCAATGCGAGTTGGCACTACTACTTCGACTGCGGTTGCGGGAGCGGTAGCAACGGCCGTGTCAGCGATGGTGGAACGATGACGAGCGGCACGCGCTATCTCTCCAAGTTCGGTACCGAGGACGGCAATCCCAACCTTGCCTACCTTGATGTGACACGCCTGACGGACGGGGCGAAGGTCGTCAACCACAAGACCGCCAGCAGCAACAACAATATCGAGTCACAGCCGGTCTGTGTCTGCGGCGGTAACATGAAGGGTGTTCTGAGTAGTGTCGCGATGCGTTTGTGGTCGGTCAAGTTCATGGATGTTGTCGATGGTACGCGTCGGGTTGTGGGCGACTATGTGCCGGCCATCCAAGGCGGCATGGTTGGTTTGCGCGATCTCGCCAACGGAAATCAGTTCTACGGCAATACGGCCAAAGGGGCCTTTACATGGGGCGGCATCGCCTACACCGACGACGGCGGGGTGCTCGCCGTTCATGAAGGTACGCTCGCCGAGGCCGAACAGGATGTGAACGATTTCTCGATTGTCTCGAAGGTCGGTCACTACATGGCGGACTTCAGCGGTGTCACTTCCTATCCGGCGTTGAACATCGCGGAGGGTACGTTCTCGCTTCAGAATGGCGCGACGAGCGATTACGTGGTGAGGGGCGCGTTGACGGTTGCCGGGGGGACGCATCTCAAGTTCGATGTTTCGGATACGGCCTGCGACCACATTACGGCCGGATCGGTTGTTCTGATCGCCTCGGCGACGAATCCCATCTTTATCGACTTGACGTCCACCCACACGAACCACCAGTATGCGACGGCGTACGCGCTGATGCCGCTGCCGGCGGGGGCAGACGCATCAATCGCCGAGTGCTTCGTGGCGAGTTGCGATGAAGTTCCGTTCTCTTTCCATGTGGAAAACGGCAACCTTGTGATGAGCCCGCGTACGGACCTCATCGTTTCGGCGACCTGGAAGGGCGATACGCGCTCGCCCGCGAGTTTTGACGTCTCGGATCCGGAGAACTGGACTTGCGTCAATACGCTGGGTACGGTGGTGCCCGGTGCGTTGCCGACGGAAGAAACCGCCGTCATCGTTCCTTCGGGCAGCACGTTCAACTGGCCGAAGGGGACGACGTTCGCGTTTAAGACCGTCCAGCTGCCGTCGACCTTGGGCGGCGACTGCGACTGGAGCGGCTGTCCGCTCGCGCTCACGGGAACGCTTGATCTGGGCGGACACACGTTGACGCTGGCGCAGCCCGATGGTACGGCGACGGTCACGAACGGTGTCTTGCGAATGGTCGTCGGATCCGGCGAAACGCGGACGGCGCGTTCGATCAACGACACGATTGTGCCCGGCGTAAAAGTGAAGTTCGTCTTTGAAAGCGCGAGCGAACATCCGATCGAAGTGAATGACCAGTTGTTGGTCAAGTCGGGCGATGTCGACATTTTGGCGGGTACACTTCGCCTTGTGCATGGCAATCTCGCCGGCGCGGCCGTGCCGGGTACGCTCTACGTGGCGGCGGGGGCGACGCTCGACTACAATCTGCCGGACAATGTCTATCAAAAGGGTCCCATGAACGAACCGACGCATGGCAAGACGCTCGTCCTTGCGGGCACGGTTCTTAACGACGGTGCTGGACTGGAGGGGCCGAACGCCCTTATGTGCCATCTTGTTGTGCGAGAAGGCGGAACCATTGGCGGACTGACGATCAATGCAACAGGCAGCGTGACGAACCGCATTGACGCCCGAAAACTGTCGGGTAGTAGCGAGACGAATCTCGTCATCGAAGGCGCGATACCGTTGACCGTGCGCGCAGGCGTGAAGATGGTTTTCAGTGATGGGCCGCGATTTGCGCTCGACCGTATCGACAATCGCAACGGCTGGGTGCAGTTCGAAGGAACCTGTACGGGGGCGATCACGAATGGACTCCATTGCTACGGGGGGGCCTTCGGCTTTTGGAGCTCAGGTGGCTTTGAAGGGCTCGATGTCATCGTTGAAGACGGCACGACTGATTTGATCCATGCGGATGTGAACTTCACTGTTGCCAATCAGTCGCTGGAAGTCAAGGAAGGTGCGACGCTCCACAGCGTTGGCACATATACGATTACGTGGAACGGCGTGGTGAAGGGCAACGGTTCGGTGTCCGGCGTCAACTTTGCGTTGGGTGGCGCGCAGAGCTGCTGGCAGGTTCAGGCGGATGCGACGGGTTTTACGTCCATCCTGAAGATTGCGGAGGAAACGGCCGGATTCCTGACGAACCTTGTGACGTTCGACGTGGAACTCGCGGGGGACGCGCTGCCGGAACGTCTGGTGGTGTGTCCAGCAGGTTCCACGACGGCGGGCCAGGCGAGTTTGATCACGGTGCGGATTCATACGCCTGAAGGACGCGAGTGTGCGGTCGGCTGGTTGACGGTTGAAGAGATCGACGGCAAACCGATGGTCGTGCTCAATGTGGCGCAGGGGGCGCCGGTGGTGACGGCAATCTGGAAGGGCTGGAACAACACGAGCAATCTGCTCGCACCGGAAAACTGGACGTGCTCGAATGCGACGGGCGTTGTCGAGGGAGCGTGTCCGACGGAAGTGACGGCAGTCACCATCCCGGGCGATTCCGACTTCAGTTGTCCCCTGGAGACTCCGCTTGTGTGCCGAACCGTGCACGTGGAGGGACCGCTCACGCGGGATGCCAACTGGGCGGGCCTGAAGGGTCTCTTCGTGGATACAATCACGTTGAACGGACATCGTCTCACTGTCGGCAATCTGAACGGCACGGCGAATGTGTTGAATGGAGACGTTGAGACGCGCGGCGAGGTCTGCGTGGTCGTGCCGGCGGGTACGACGGTACTGGCGGAATATGCGACGGTGCAGCTCGGAGAGAACATCGCGTTTGTCAAAGACGGCGCGGGTGCGCTGGATGTCCAGGATACGGTCCTCGCGCAGGCGTGTGACGTGAAGCTCTTGAACGGCCGTGCGCGTATCATCCATGGTAAGCAAGTGGGCGCGGCGCGTGCGGGGACGCTCCTGATTGACTCGAACGCCATGCTTGATGCGAACTTGCCGAACCGCATTTACACGGATGTCAACCTCAACGATCCCACGCACGGTAAGACGATCGTCCTGCGGGGTTGTCTCTTCAATGACGGCGTGGGTGCGGTGGATGCGAATGCGATTTTGGGACGGGTCATTGTCGAAGAAGGCGGCCGGATCGGCGGTCCGGCCGAGACGGGGAACCGCATCGACATGCGCACGCTCTCGGGTTCGGCGAACAACGTGGCCGTGCTGGAAGGCGCGGTGCCGCTGACGTTGCTGCGCGACAACTACCTCGTGTTCTCGGGTGTGACGGTCAATCTCGATCGGATCGACAACCAGGGACGTTTGTGGATGGAAGGAACCGTCACGGGTTCGATTACGAATGGCGTCCACTGTTCGGGGGCGAGCGAGTTCAATTGGTGGGGCGCGGTTGTGGCGCCCGGCCTGAAGGTCGTCATCGAGGATGGCACGTGCGAATTCACGCAGAACACGGCGAATAATACGCAAAACCAGATGGATCTTGAAATCAAGGACGGTGCCACGGTGTACAAGGTCTCCAGAGATTACACGACGACTTGGAATGGACGCCTTTCGGGCAACGGCACAATCCGGGGCAATTCGTTCATACTCGGCGGCGCGAATTCCTGCTGGGTGATGAAGGCGGACGATACGGGTTTCACCGAGAAGGTGTCGTTCATCGGCGAGGTGGGCGTCAACGTCTTCAAGACGCTCAAGCGCATCGAGGTTCAGTATACGGGCGATCCGTCCGTGCCGAAGCGCCTCGTGATCGCGCCGTGCGGCTGGCTCACGCAGGCCGAGGCCAATGCGATCGAGCTGGTCGTCACGGATGCGAACGGCGAATCGCTTGAAGGTTTCAGCCTCTATGTGAACGGCGAGCAGCAGCTTGAACTGCAGGTCGGATTCGCGACGATCGAAAAGGCGACCTACATCGGTGCGGGCGACGATCCGAACGACCTCTCCGATCCCGCCAACTGGTCCTGCACGACGGCGGGCTTGCCGGTCACGGGCGTGCCGATGGCGCTCACGGAACTGACGATTCCGAGTGACAAGGTGTTCACCTGCACGAATGCGGCGCAGATCGCCTACGCGAAGATCAACTTCCCGAGCTCGCTGCCGGGTGATTCGGATTGGCGCGGGTTGGGGTCCGTCGCAATCGACACGACGATCAACCTCAACGGGCACAAGCTCTACGTGAGCGACCTGAAGGGCACGGGAACGCTCTATTCGGGCGTGCAGGAAATCGAGTGGATCGAGTCCGACGGCGGGCAGTTCGTCGACATCGGCCTGGTGCCGAAGGCGACGCTGCAGGCCGAGATGGATTTCATTCCGCGCGACTATACCGGCGAGGCGCTCGTGGGCGTCTATGCGAATGCCGATACCGATGACTGGCGTTTTGCGGACTTCTCGGGGGGTGCGTTCTTCGACTGCGGCAATGCGCGTGCGGGTGCAACCTCGAACGGGGCGATCGTCACGCTCGGTACGCGTTACAAGGCGGAATTTGGTACGGATGGATCGAAGATCTACAACCGGATCAACGGCGGATCCCTTTCGCGCGAACAGACGGCCAATGCGAATGGTTCGCCCAACGCGAGCCGCACGATCTACGTGTTTGCGAACAACAGCAAAGGCACGGCGATGTGCGCGAAGATGCGCCTGTACAGCCTCAAGTTCTGGGATGTGACGGCCGCCGGGAAGCAGCTCGTCCGCGACCTCGTGCCGGCGCGGCGCGCGGGCGACGGGATGGCGGGCCTCTTCGACCGAGTCGGGTGCGTCTTCTATCCGAACAAGGGGACGAAGCCGTTCCAGGGTTCGATCTCGACCTACACGGGTTCGGTCGGACTTTCCGAACTTCACATCAATGTGCCGGCGCCGCGTACGGTGGACAATGCGACCGTGGCGATTTCGGGCGGCATCAAGGTCGTCAAGGAAGGCGGTGGTACCTTCCGTTCGACGAAGGGCGGTCAGACGTGGGGCGGCGGTACCGTCGTCGATGCGGGCCAGTTCATGGCGAAGAAGGAATGCTACCCCTGGGCGGGGGTGGAGGACGAAGTCGTCATCAATTCGAACGGCGTGTTCAACGTGTGGGGCGGCGGCGACTGTGTGAGCCCGTCGACGAAGTTCACGCTGGCGGGCGGTACGATCGCGAACCTGATGGCTGATTGCGGGGCCGGCAACGCGAGTATCGGCACCGTGCGGTTGACCGCGGATTCGAAACTGGACGCCCAGTTCTCGTTGGGCTTCGTCGGTGGAGGGTATGCTCCGACGCTGCTGGACCTTGCCGGACACGAACTCACGGTGAACATCGGCGTCGGCAAGAGGTTCTATGTGGACAACTGCGAAATGACGAAGGGGAAGGTCACTGTGACGGCGGGAGGTTTTATCACATTCGATAAGACGTCCGTGCGCGCGAGCCAGACCGACTTCGACTTGAATTGCGCAATCACCCTCAATTGCCTGGTTGACGTACATGATCTCACGATGCGTTGGGGTACTGCGCAGTATCTCGAAGGTGCGTCGTGGATCAACATCCACGGCACCTATACGCCGGTCAGCGACTATCTCTGGCACTTCAACCTGATGGATGGCTCGACGATCGACCTCAGGGGCCGCACGTCGCCGCTGCCGGCTGGATCGCAGCTCACGAGCGAAGACGGTGCGCGCGTGAAGGTGAAGCTCGATCTGGCGAACATCAAGAAGAACGAGCCGCTCATCACATGGGACGCGAAGCCGAATGCGAAGTTCACCGCTGTCGCATCGATGCCGTGCGGCCTCATTGCACGTGACGACGGACTCTACGCCACCACCGGGTTGACATTGTTCCTGCGTTGAGTCTCGGTTGCCAGTCAGGACGAATGCCGCTATGTGTCGTTCTTTGGGAACCAAAGTCCTGTTTGGGCTGGTTGTCATCGTCCCTTGTCTGTGGTTCCAGTCCTGTACGCTCCTGGTGTCTCTTCAGAACAGGTTTCAGAGTGCCTGGGAGCATGATCAGTGGTTGGGCGATGACGGCCGCGTCCAACGAATCCCCTTGTGGTTCCCCTACGAGATCGATTGGATGGGCGACTCGGCCCCCTGCCTCATTAAGGTAGAGGGGACCGAGATGGTGGGGGACGATGGAACAGTTGACGGATCGCGCTCGTCTGTCGTCTCTCCCGTTGTCGATTTCCAGGTTGGAACGAACGTCATTTGCGGCGTCTGTGAAAAACCTGCGGATACTCGGGAGCGCGCGCGACAGGACACGGCACGCAAGCTCTGCTATTTCCTGTTCGCGACGAATCTGAACGAGGCCGTCTATTTCGAGAGCGAACAGGACTTCCTGCGGCAGTGTGCATCGTATGGCATCGACGGTAGAAGCAGAAAGAACTTTGAGGCGAACGTCGAGGCGTTCGTCAACCGATCTGACCAGCAGTATACGATCGAAAACGTCAAGGAGCATTTCAAACGGCATCCGCTCAAAAAATCGGAACGGAATTTTGTGATTGCCGTTTTGACGGTTCCTTTGCTCGTCTGGTATCTGCTCGTTCGTTTTTTCTGGTCCGGTCTTTGCAGAAAACGACTGGAATGTTTGTGAATAATAAGAGGTAGAAACGATGAAACAAGTATGGATGTTGTTGATGATGACGATTCTCGCGTTCGCGGGATGGAATACGGTACAGGCCGCCGAGGCGCGCCGCGAGTGGACTGTCAGTCTGTCCGTCGAGGCCAAAGCCGGAGACAGCAAGACCACAGAGAAGTCGAAAGGCGGCAAGACCACGGGCAATCGCTGGAACCGCCAGACGACGCGTACGACGCAGAAGACGACCGTCCGGAACAAAAAGTGGGTCGCGCACGTGTCGTGTTCGGGCAAGAACGTGCCGGAAAAGGCGAAGCTGAAAGTCTTCTTCATCGGCTACACGGACGGCAAGCTCGACGTGCTCGGCGAAAAGGAGTACACGACCAACCTCGAAGTCGGCAAGCGCAACGACATCGACATCGTCTCGCCGGATGCCGTGATGGTTAAGACCACGACGACGAAGCAGAGTCGCCGTCGCGGCGGCGGCGCGACGAGCAAGACGACGGGCGAGCGTATGAGCGGGTGTGTGATCCAGCTCTCGGTGGGCGAGGAGATCGTCAAGACCTACGCGACCCAGTCGGCGTGGATCAGCGGACTCCACAACGAGCCGTTCAGCGCCGAAAAGCTCGAGAAGAAATGAAAACTTTCTCAATCGTGTCCTGCTGTGGTATAATAGTTGCGGGAAGACGAAATCGGGTGTTGTGCCCGATGCAGAGATTGTTGTGATTTAATCAAGTCAAACCGAAAGGTTCAAGTCCATGGAAATGAAGAAAGTTGTTTCGCTGGTGGCGCTGTGCGCCGCCGTTTTCGCGGCTGAAGCCGCACTTAAGACGGCGTCGCCGTTTGCCGACGGCATGGTGCTGCAGCGCGGCATGAAAGTGCCGGTGTGGGGACAGGCCGATGCGGGCGCGCAGGTGACGGTGAGCTTCGCGGGACAGCAGAAGTCCGTGACGGCCGACGCGAAGGGCGCGTGGCGGGCCGACCTCGATTCGCTCGAGGCGTGCGCGCAAGGACGTGAACTCGTGGTCGCCTGCGGCGCCGAGAAGGTGACGATCAAGGATGTGCTGGTGGGCGAAGTGTGGTTCGCCTCCGGCCAGAGCAACATGGAACAGTCCATCCTCAGCGGCCACACCCGCTATCGCGACGGCAACGGCCTCCTGATGACCGCGCTCGCGCGCCGGCCCGGCATCCGCTTCACCTCGATGCCCCAGACGAACACGAAGCAGCCGGTGCTCGAACGCAAGGTCGCCTGGCACGATTTTTCCGCGAAGAACTTCAGGGATGAATCCATCCGCGTCGGCATCTGCCTGGGCACGAAGGGATTGATGTCCGCCGTCGCCTTCTACTATGCGCTCTCCATCCACGATGCGACGGGCATCCCCGTGGCCATCGTGGACGTCAACTGGGGCGGGTCCGCGATCGAACCGTGGTATGCCGATGGCACCGGCGGCATGTGGAACGGCATGGTGGCGGCCTTTGCGCCGATGGCCAACCGCGGTTTCATCTGGTACCAGGGATGCAGCAACGTGGGAAAGCACGACGAGTTCGTTCCCCGTATGACGGAACTTGTACGTCAGTGGCGTGAGGATTGGGGCGATTCCGAAAACAAAATGCCTTTCTATCAGGTGGAGATTGCTCCTTACGCTTACGGTGGTGGACAGAGAGGAATCTCCGCTGCGCTCCGCGCTGCTCAGCACGCGGCGGCGAAGAATATCCCGAACGGAGGCATCGTCTGCACGA
>JAZUGW010000066.1:0-5164 GCA_045641465.1 Kiritimatiellia bacterium
TCGGGATGGGCGAGGTACTTCTCCGTCGGCTATGCGTCGCGGGCCTTCGGCAAGGTCAACCACTATGTGCTTCGGCGCATGGCGCGGGGGCTGAACCGGAGAAGCCAGCGGCACTACCGACTGAGATACTCGTCGACCTACTACGGAGGACTACAGCATCTGGGGCTGTTGCGTCTGCGTTGGGCGGACTATCGGCCAACGCGGAAATGAAATTTGCGTATTTCGGAATTGACAGGAAAAAAAAACAGTTATACTATATGCTCAGAAGCCCGAGGTGGGTGGAGGGAGGATTTAACCGAAAAGGAGAAGTCTACCATGGCAAACACAGCACTTGATGGAAAGCCGTATGCGGGAAATCCGCACGTACGGATTGACGAGGGGGACGGCGCATCGGCGAAGCCGAGGCGCTCGTCTCTACTCTACAAGAAATTGGTTTTATGCGCTCTGGCGGCGCTTGCCGTGGGGACTGCGTGGACGTCGCCGACATCAACCTGGAAGCTGTGGAGCGATCGTCCGGCGACGGAGTGGACGAGCCGCTATCCCCTCGGAAACGGCCGCATTGGCGCGATGGTCGCCGGTGGCGGTGAGACGCTGATCCAGTTCAACCATGCGATGCTTTGGACCGGCAAGCCCCACGACTACACGCATCCGGGTGCGGCGCAGGTGCTGCCGGAATTGCGGCGGCTGGTGTTCGCGGGACGGCAGCAGGAGGCCGCCAAACTGGCGGACGAAAAGTTCCTCAGTCTGCCGCGCCGCCAGATGGCGTTCCAACCTTGCGGCGACCTGCGGATTTCGTTTGCCGGTGCGACGACGAACCTCTGCCGTACGCTCGACATCCGGCAGGGACTCCACCGGGCGACGTTCCGGTGCGGAGATGCCGAGCTCACGGAAGACACGTTCACGCCCTATCAGGCGCCGGGACTGCTGGTCCATCGCGTGACCACCTCCAAGCCGGGGACGATGTCCTGCGAGATCTCGCTCAGCACACTCCATCCGGATTCCCAGGTCGTGGCCGGCAGCAAGATGTTGACCCTCACGGGCAAGGTGCAGGAAGACGGCGTGAGCTTCGGCGTGAAGCTTGTCGTCGATTTGCGAGGTGGTTCCGTGGCGATGAAGGGACGGTCCCTCGTGGTGACGGGGGCGGATGAACTGGAACTGCGGATGGCCGTGGCGACGAATATGAAGAGCTGGAAGGAAATCGCCGGCGATCCGATTTCGGACTGCGAGGCCGAGCTGGCACGGTTCAAGGACCAGGATTTTGCCGCCCTGTTCAAACGGCACGCCCAGACGTTCGAGAACCTGATGGGACGGGTGGAGCTCACGCTGCCGGAGGACGCGTCTGTCGCGGGACTGCCCACGGAGGCGCGGCTGGAACGCCAGGCCCAGACGCACGATGGCGCGTTCGTGGCGCTGATGTTCAATTTCGGACGCTATCTGCTCGTCTCCTCCTCGCGTCCCGATGGCACGCCCGCGAATCTGCAGGGCATCTGGAACAACTTGCTGCGTCCGCCATGGGAATCCAAGTTCACCTGCAACATCAACGTGGAGATGAACTACTGGCCGGCAGAAGTGACGGCGCTAGGCGAGTGCATGCTGCCGCTTGCGCAGGCGGTGGAGGAACTCATGGAAAGCGGGTCCCGCACGGCGAAGGTGCATTACGGGGCGCCCGGCTGGGTGCTGCACCACAACTTCGACGGCTGGCGCGGAACGGCACCGGTTGACGGCAGCCGATGGGGCGTGTGGCAGACAGGCGGCGCGTGGCTCTGCATCCACCTGTGGGAGCATTGGCTCTACACGAAAGACCGCGCGTTTCTCGCGAAGTCGTGGAAGGCGATGCGTGGCGCGGCGGAGTTCTTCACGGCGACCCTGGTGCGGCATCCGACCACGGGGAACTTGGTGACGTGTCCGTCCTCCTCGCCGGAACACGGCGGCCTGGTGGCGGGTCCGACCATGGATACGCAGATCATCCGTGCGCTCTACCAGGCGTTGCTGGCGGCGGCGGCGGAACTCGGCCACACCGACGACGCCGTCGTCGAAAAAGTGCGCGCGCAGCTGCCGCAGCTCGAACCGGAACACATCGGCAAGTGGGGGCAGTTGCAGGAGTGGGTCGAAGACAAGGACGATCCCAAGGACGATCATCGTCACTTCTCGCATCTCTGGGGCGTCTATCCCGGGTGCGAGATCAACATCGACACGCCGCAGTTGTTGGAGGCGGCGAAGAAGTCGCTGATCGCGCGTGGCGATGCCGCCTGCGGTTGGAGCATGGGCTGGAAGGTCAACGTGTGGGCGCGGTTCCACGACGGCGATCATTCGGCGCGGCTCATTGACAGATTGTTCGTGCCGGCGCGCTGGGTGAAGCCGGGCGGCAGCGATGGTCTGCGCGGTGGCATCTATCCGAACTTGTTCGACAGTTGTCCGCCGTTCCAGATCGACGGCAACTTCGGCCTCACGGCGGGCATCGCCGAGATGCTGCTGCAGAGCCATCGTCGCACGGCGGACGGCAAGACGGTGATCGAACTGCTGCCGGCCCTGCCGACGCGGTGGCGCGAGGGGGCCGTGAAGGGCCTGCGGGCGCGCGGCGGTTATGTCGTCGATTTCGCCTGGAAGGACGGTAAGGTCACGCAGGCGCAAGTGCGGGGTGGCGATCCGAAGGGCTACGTGATTCGCTGAACGCTGCCTTGTCCCCAATGTGAAATTCTGTTACAATATTCTCGTCTAAAATGAATCGGAAAGGGAATTCGATGAAGAAACTGATACTGTGTGCTGTGGCGACGGTTGTCGCAGGAGCGGCGTGGGCGGGCGACTATCCGTTCCAGCCGGCTGAGATGACGAATGTCGCGATTCGTGCGGGCTTCTGGCTGCCGCGTTTTGAAACGAACCGGATCGTTACCGTCTGGAGCGACTTCAAGAAGAGCGAGGAGACGGGGCGCATCTCCAATTTCGAGAATGCGGGCAAGCGTAAAGGCAAGTTCGTCGGCATCCCGTTCAACGACTCTGACGTGTTCAAGATCGTCGAGGGCGCGGCCTATACGCTGTCCACGCATCCGGATAAGAAGCTGGAAACCTACATCGACAATCTGATCGCGAAGATGGCGTCCGCACAGGAAGAGGACGGCTATCTCTATACGGCCCGCACGCTTGGCTTCAACTATGGCGTGAGGAACGGTGTGACGCAGTATGGCATGATGGGCCCCACGCGCTGGAGCAACTGTCCGTCGAGTCACGAGCTCTATAACGTCGGCCACATGTACGAGGCGGCCGTCGCGTATTGGGAAGTGACGGGCAAGCGTACGTTGCTCGACGTCGCCATCAAGAACGCCGATCTCGTGGACCGCACGTTCGGTCCGGGCGAGAAGCAGCTCAAGCACGTGCCGGGACATGAAGAAATCGAACTCGCGCTCTGCAAGCTCTACCGGGCGACGGGCGAAGAGCGCTACCTCAAGCTCGCGAAGCACTTCCTCGATCAGCGCGGTGCCGAGATGACGGGAATGACGTCGCAGATCTTTGCGCAGTCGGGCAAGCTCGTGCAGGGCGATGCGATGACGGCACGCGGCAACTACAACCAGAACCACGTTCCGGTGGTTGCGCAGCGCGAGGCCGTCGGCCACGCCGTGCGCGCGGGCTACCTCTACTGCGGCATGGCCGATGTCGCGGCGTTGACGGGTAATACAGACTACGTGAAGGCTATCGACGCCATCTGGGAGAACGTCGTGCAGAAGAAGCTGCACCTCAACGGTTCGATCGGTGCGCGCCACGCGGGCGAGGCTTTTGGCAAGAACTACGAACTGCCGAACCAGAGCGCCTACCTGGAGACGTGCGCGGGCATCGCGAACGCCCTCTGGAACCAGCGCATGTTCCTCCTGCACGGTGAGGCGAAGTACATCGATGTGCTCGAACGCGTCGTCTACAATGGTTTCCTGAGCGGCATCTCGCTCGGCGGCGACGAGTTCTTCTATCCGAATCCGCTCGCGTCCGCCGGCGGCTACAAGCGCTCGAAGTGGTTTGGCTGCTCGTGCTGCCCCGTGAACGTGGTGCGCTTCATTCCGCAGATCGCGCAGTTCGCCTATGCGACGCGCGGCGATGCGCTCTACGCGAACCTGTTCGTCGCGAGCGACGCGAAGCTGAAGCTCGCCTGTGGCGAGGTGAAGCTTGAACAGAAGACGGCTTATCCGTGGGAAGGCGCGACCCGCCTCACCGTGACTCCGCCGAAGGCCGGTGCGACCTTTGCGCTGCATGTGCGTGTGCCGGGCTGGTGCGTGGGCGAACCCGTGCCGAGCGATCTCTATCGTCAGGTGATTCCGGGTACGCTCGCCGACTTCGCGGTGAAGGTGAACGGGAAGCCCTTTACCTTCACGCCCGAGAAGGGCTACTGCGTGATTTCGCGCGCGTGGCAGCCGGGCGACACGATCGATGTGACGATGAACATGCCCGTGCGCCGCGTGTGGGCGCA
Source organism: Kiritimatiellia bacterium (assembly GCA_045641465.1). Lineage (GTDB taxonomy): Bacteria > Verrucomicrobiota > Kiritimatiellia > RFP12 > UBA1067 > RUG572. The sequence goes on from JAZUGW010000066.1 coordinate 4,451, forward strand.
TCCGGCGGTTGCGGATGACCGCGGCCGTCTCGCGGTCGAGCGCGGTCCGATCGTCTACTGCGCCGAAGGCGTGGATAACGGCGGCAAGGTGCTGAACAAGGTGGTGAAGCCGAATGCGACGTTCGCGCTCTCGACCTGCTCGATTCTCGGCAACGTCTACCCGGCGCTCGTGACCGAGGCCGAGACGGTGATTCGCGGACTCAACTCCATCAAGGTCGAACAGTCGAAGTTGACGCTTGTGCCGTATTTCGCCTGGTGTCACCGCGGTGCGGGCGAGATGCAGACGTGGTTCCCCACGGTTTCGAATACGGACATCAAGGGCTACCCGACGAAGACCTCGCATGTGTGGCCTGTCGACAGCGCGGCGGCGGCCAGCGACGGCATCCTGCCGAAGTCCTCGGGCGACCAGTCGATTCCGCGTTTGACGTTCTGGTCGCACCTTGGTACGGCCGAATGGGTCGAATACAACTTCCCGCAGGCGGAAGAGATCAAGAGCACGTCCGTCTACTGGTTCGACGACACGGGCGTGGGCCACTGCCGCATTCCGGCTTCGTGGTCGATCTCGTACCGTGAGACCCCGAATGCACCGTGGAAGAAGATTGACGGTACGTACCCGGTTGCGAAGGACAAGTTCTGCGACTTCACGTTCCCGAAGACGATTCGTGCGAGCGCCATCCGTCTCGACGTCCAGTTGCAGAAGGAAGTCTCGGGCGG
>JAZUGW010000067.1:0-3795 GCA_045641465.1 Kiritimatiellia bacterium
TATACTATATGCTCAGAAGCCCGAGGTGGGTGGAGCGAGGATTTAACCGAAAAGGAGAAGTCTACCATGGCAAACACAGCACTTGATGGAAAGCCGTATGCGGGAAATCCGCACGTACGGATTGACGAGGGGGACGGCGCATCGGCGAAGCCGAGGCGCACGTCTCTACTCTACAAAAAGACATTGATGTTGACGACGGTGGGCATTGCCCTGTCCGTCTGCTCGGGGGTGGGGGCCGCGCAAGTGGCACCCAAGGCGATGGAGGTGCTGCCGCTCGGCGCGGTGCGTCCTGAAAAGTGGCTGTTGACGCAGCTCGAACGTCAGCGCGACGGACTCACCGGGCATGCGGAGCAGCTCTATGGCGACATCGGAAATTCCGACTGGCTCACCGGCGCGAACAAGGGCGGACAGTACAATTGGGAGCGCGGTCCCTACTATGCCAAGGGCCTGATGGCGCTGGCGTTTACCCTCGATGACGCGAAGCTCAAAGAACGTGCCCGCCGTTGGGCCGACACCGTGCTCAAGTCGCAGCGCGAAAACGGCGATTTCGGTCCGAAGAAGGACAACTGGTGGGCGAATATGATTGCGCTCCACTACTTGCGCGACTGGTGCGAGGCGACCGGCGACGCGCGCGTAGTGCCGTTCTTCCAGAAGTATTTCGCATACCAGGCGAAACGTCTGCCCGCGCATTCGCTTCAGAAGGACTCCGCCTGGGCGTGCTGCCGTGGCGGTGACGAACTCGAGGTGGTGATGTGGCTCTACGACCGCACGCGGGACGCGGCGGTGCTGGACTTCGCCCGCCTCCTGGCTTCGCAGACGGCAGACTGGACGAACTTCTACCATGACGGCGGCGACGGCAGCTGGGATCTTGGCTACCGCAGCCATATTGTCAACTTCATGCAGGGTCTCAAATTCCCGGCGGTGCGGAGCCGTCTTTCCGGTGATGTTCGCGACCGCAACGCCTACCGCGCCGCGTTCGACCCAGAGGGCTGGGCGATGCGCATGCATGGCCGCATCGACCGGATGGTCAACGGTACCGAGCCGCTTTCGGGACGCGGCGCCAACCAGGGTACCGAGCTGTGCGCCATCGCCGAACGCATCCTTTCCTGCCGCGAAGTGCTTTCCGCCACGGGCGAGATGCAGGCGGCGGACGACATGGAAGTCGTCGCGTTCAACTCGCTGCCTGCGACTCTGGGAGATGACGGACGCGGGCTGCGTTACTACCTGCTGTTGAACCAGCCGATGTGCACGATGAAGTCGGTGCTCGGCTTCGAGTGCAACGGTCGTGGTGACGCGTACACGCCGGGTCCGGATGCCGGTTTCGGCTGCTGCCGGTCGAACTTCCACTTTGCGTGGCCGAAGTTCGTGCAGTCGCTCTGGATGGCGAAAGACGGCGGCCTCGCCGCAGTTGCCTACGCGCCGTCGAAGGTCACCACGCCGACCGCGACGATCCGCACCTCGGGTGCCTATCCCTTCGGCGACGGCGTGACGCTCGAAGTGCTTGCTGCGAAGGGTGGCAAGTGGCCGCTCTTCGTGCGTATCCCCGGCTGGTGCTGCGGTGCGGATGTGAAGGTCAACGGCGTTTCCGTCAATGGTGCGGTCGCAGGCAGGTTCTGCCGGTTGGAACGCGAATGGAAGGCGGGCGACAAGGTGGAACTTGCGTTCCCGGCCGAGGCTCAGGTCGAAACGGGCATCAACGGGTCCGTTGCCGTCAAGCGCGGTGCGCTGGTCTACTCGCTCAAGATGGCAGCCGACATTACCGTCCTGCCGGTTCGGAAGGGGCGTGAAGGGTTCCCGGCGCGCGAGTACCGTGCGAAAGACGCGTGGAATCGTGCGCTGGTGCTGAAGGATGCTCACACGCTGGCGGCCGAGTTCAAGCCGGCGGCCGAAGCTCCCGCCGATCCGTTCGTCCATGGCGCGGTGCCGTGTTCGCTCAAGGTGAAGGCCGGATTCACGACCTACGGCGGCTGGGGGTCGTTCCGTCCGCTGTGCTTCACCGCTCAGGCGGTCGAACCGCCGCCGTCGCCGCTTGCGAAGGACCGCGTGACCGATGTGGGTGACATCGAACTGGTGCCGCTAGGGTCCACCCAGATCCGCATCACGCTCTTCCCGTGGACGCAAGCTAGATAATCGTTCAACTCCATAAAAGAATGAGGATGTCCCCAAAAGGACATCCTCATTCTTTTTAACTCTTAACCCCAACCGCTTAACCCCCACCGCTTAATCTTTAACCTTTAACCTTTAACTTTTAACCTTTAATCTTCCTCATACTTTGAGGTGGACGTTCTTGCGTTCGAGGAACCAGAGGAAGCACCAGCAGACCAGAATGTAGGTTGTCGAGGTCAAGACCAGTCCGGCCTCCTTGGACATCTGGTTCGCGAGTCCGCCGAAGAAGAACTTGTTGATGCCGTTGAAGTCGACGATGCGCTGGGCCATGTAGATGGTGATCGAGTTCAGTCCGATGACGCGGAAGAAATAGGTCCAGCGGCGCAGCTTCCACACGTCGCAGATGGTGTAGAAGACCATGAAGAAGAAGCACGAGTAGGCGCCGGCGAAGAGCGCAAAGGTCGGGGACCAGAGCTTCTTGATGCAGGGGCACCAGGGCTGCCATGCGAAGCCGAGCGCGAGGAGTCCAAGCGCGAAGCCGAGCAGCGTGAGCACCTTGCGTTTTTCCGCCCAGGCCGAACGTACGATTTCGCCCGCGAACACGCCGAACATCGCCGTACAGGTGCCGCTCAGGACTGAGATGATCGATTCGGGGTCGCCCATTTTTGAAAGGGTGTGTCCGTGTAGGAACGTACGGTCGATCCAGTATACGATGTTGCCCTCGAGCGAGAAGGGACCCTTCCCTGCCGGCGCATTCGGCGCCACATTGAATGCCAGCGGCGACCAGTAGCCGATCAGCAGACCGGCGGCGATGGCGATGCGCACGCCGACTTTTCTGACGAACACGTAGAGCAGGGCCGAGAACATCCATGACAGACCAATGAACTGCAGCACGCCCGGAATGCGCAGATGGGCGAATTGGAATTTGAACAGACCGGAATAGACGAGACCGAGCAGAAAGAGAAGGAAGCCGCGCTTGAAGATGCGCAGTACGATCTTCGTCGTGGACGCCCCCTTGGCGACCTGGCTCGCGTACGAGAAGGGCCACGAGATACCGGCGATAAAGAGGAACGTCGGGAAGATCGTGTCGTGCTGGACGATTCCCTCCCATTCGACATGGCGCATCTGCTGCGCAAGCCAGCAGCCTTTCATGCCGATCCAGTTGCAGAATCGTTCAACGAGGGCGGCGAAGCCCATGATGAAGAGCATGTCCGCACCGCGGAATGTATCCAGTGAAATCAGGCGATCTTTCTTTTCCATAAGTCTTTCCTTCGGGTTTAGGCGACTATTGTATCATATTTGTTCTGCTTTGGTAGAGCCAAATAAATGGGCTCTTCGTGCATAAGTGTGGGTCGATTCCCGCCGCATAAGTTCATTTTGCTCGAGTGTTTTTCGCCGGTCTGGTCCGCGTTTGGACGGCATCCCTTTTCCTCACGCCGCGCCTACGTCGCTCTTCGACCCTCCACCAATTGTGTTCCGCATGAAAATCAAGCAATCCGTCGCCTGAATCGTTCGCCCGAAAAAGCGTTCCGCGGGAATTCACGCCGATCGTCGTCGTCGCAGCCAGCCGAGGAGCCGCCGCGGCGTCCGCGCCGTCCGTACCGCCGCGGAATCCTCCAGCGCGGGGACGCAATCGGGGTCGAGCCGCAGCGCGAGCGCCGCCTCCAGCGCGACGACCGTCCCCGCGCC
>JAZUGW010000068.1:0-2274 GCA_045641465.1 Kiritimatiellia bacterium
TCTGCCACATCGCCGTACAAGCCGCTGATCGAGGGCCGCTATCCGCTCACCGTCGCTTGCCAGGTGCGGGGCTTGGAGTGCACGGGCGTCACCTTCGCGCTTGACTCGCTCATCGTGGAAGGTCGGCTCTTCCTCGTGCGCGCGGTAAACGGCGCCATCACGAACGGCGTGCGGCTGGTGGACGGATCGACGCTGCGGCTCTTCAACGCCACGGTGTCGCCCGACATCGCGTTCAAGTGCGATGCGGGCGCGGCGGTCACGGTGACAACGGCAAACGGCATCAGCACGCTCAATGGCGCCTTCGTCGTACCCGAGGGGGCGTCGGTGACGATGGATACCGCCCAGGCGGTCGCTCTGATGGGCGCCTTTGAGCTGAACGGCACGCTCGCGCAGCAGCAGACGGTGAATGCGCTCGTGTTCGGCGGACGGGTGAGCGGCAATGGCACGCTCACGGGTTCGAACGTGCATTTCTGGCATGACACCGACAACTGCTGGGTGATGGCGGCGGACGACCATGGGTTCACGTCGAAGATCGATGTCTCCGGTGTGACGGATCCCGGTTTCCTCGAGCATTTGAAGCGCATCGAACTCACCTACACCGGTACGGAGGGCGGCAAATGCTTCCCGATCGCGCCGGCGGGCAACTATTCCGCGCGCATGGCTGCCGCCGTCGAACTCGATGTGCGCGATGCCGGTGGTGCAACGGTGCCCAACAGCTATCTCGTCATCGCCGACAACCAGCTTTGCGTGTGCATCAACAATGCGAATTGCCCCACCCGCGCCACCTGGACCGGCGAGGCGGGCGATGGCAACCCCACGAATCCCGGGAACTGGCAGTGCCTCAATGACCACGACAACCTCGTACCGGGTGGCGTACCGATGTACTTCACCAGTATCCATGTGTCACGCGGCAGTACGTTCAGCTGTCCGGCGGGCACCGAATTCGTCGGCCGCGAACTCGTGATCGATCCGGCAGCGTCGCTTGCGGCCGACTGCGACTGGCGCGGAATCGATTTCGACGTCGTGCGTGCGGGCGGGGTGCTCGACCTTGCGGGACACAACCTGCATCTGATGGTGTTGCGTGACATCACACAGGGCGAGGTCACGTTCACCGACACCTCCGCGCCTGCCAAGGGCGGCGAACTGCACGTCGAGGTGCCGGCTGGCACGGTCGCCTTCGGCAACGGCCACAGCAACAAGATGATCACCACGATGGGCACGCTTCAGCTCGTGAAGGACGGCGCCGGGCGGTACACGGTGCTGGGGCATAACGTCCACAGCGGCGGCACGCGAGTGGCGGCGGGCGAACTCTGGACCTATAACGATTCGACGTCGACGGACTATTCCTTCGACAAGTACTCTCATTTGGGTTGCGCGGGATCGACCGTGCAGGTGGACGCGGGTGCGAAGCTCGACATCCGCGGTAACTGGTACTTCAGCATCTACACGCTCGTGCTCAACGGCGGCACGTTCGCTTCGACCGGGTTCACGCAGAACAATACGGACGGCGTAGGCGTGGGGGCGATGCGCCTCACGGCCGATTCGACGGTGGAAATCTCCACGCGTACGTTCTTCCACGCGCCGAACGACGCGCCGACGATTGCGGATCTCGGCGGCAAGACGCTCACCTACAACCAAACGGCCGACCTCACCTGGCTGCGCGCGTACGGGTTTACGAATGGCACCGTGGTCTTCAACGGTCCCGGCCAGCTCGTGTTGCGCGGGGTCGTTTCCAATCTGCGTGGCGCGCATATGGTGCTCAACGGCAAGATCAATACAGAAGTGGATTTGGATGCGGGCGACCTCACGGTGCGTTTTGAGAAGGGCGACCGCCAGAACAACGGGGTCGTGCGGATCTGGGGTGTCTACACGCCTGAAACGGACTTCATCCACAACTTCGTGATGCAGGATGGTTCGACGATCAACGTGTCCGACAAGGAGGGCACCTGGCCGATCAAGAGCACGTTGACGGGTGTCGCGCTCGCCTTTGCGAACAACGCCTGCGTGCGGGTGAAACTGGGGGACCGTCGGTTGCAATCGGGTGACAAGGTACTGGAATGGGAGACGCCGCCTGCTAACGTCGCGAATCTGCGGTTCGCGCCGGCGAAGGGCGAGCGCGGTGTCTTCACCATTATCCCCGAAGCGGGCGGCGGCGTGATCTACCAAACCGCCGGCACGGTCCTCTTCGTGCGCTGATTACGATTGCATGTGGACAGTTCCCAGTTGATTTGGTGTTACCTCGGGCATCGTTGAAGATGATTGAAACGCGGCAAA
>JAZUGW010000069.1:0-2132 GCA_045641465.1 Kiritimatiellia bacterium
CGGCGCAAAGCTGCGCGCCGGGCAATGGGACGATTTCTTCGACGGACTCAAGGCGCTTTACGCGAAGCTGCCCTACGGCTCGCGCGAGCGGGGCGAACGCAAGAACGAATTTTCGTATCAGCGCCCCCTGTGTGCGCTCGTTGCCGCGCAGGGATTCACCTACGACATCGAAGCGGCGCAGACCGCTGGACGGAGCGATCTCATCGCCTTCCATCCGCGCGGCATCTCCATCTTCGAGCTGAAAGTGGACGAGTCCGCCGCCGTCGCGCTCGCGCAAATCAAGGAGAAGGGCTACGCGAAGCCCTATCTCGCCGACGGCCGCCCCATCTATTGCATCGGCCTCAATTTCGATTCCAAGACCCGCCAGCTAATGGACTCGGCAGTGGAAACGCTACCCTGAAATCGTGCGGCATGTCGAGAAGCTTTTGTACCAAATGACGGACGGAAGTAACCCCTGTGGATCCATTTTTGCGTGGTGGTTGCTTTCTCCGCGCGTGCGGATGCTCAGCGGTTATGGTATAATAAATCAAGTTCGTCGCGGGAGCCTTCGAAGAATCGGGGCGGCGACGGCCAAGGACAAAGAGAAAGAAGAAATCAAATGAAGTTCAACGGAATGAAGTGCCTCCTGTTGGCGGCGGTTGTCGCGCCGCTCTCCTTCGGCGCGTTTGCCGATCAGGCCAAGGTCCAGAAACCCGCCCCGGCTGAAGCCAAGCCGAAGGTTGTCACTCCTGCGGCAGCGCAGACCGGCACGAGCGTGGTCGCGCAGAAGCTCAAGGACTGCAAATTCCTGCTCAACGAGAAATTCAAGCCGAACGCCAAGTATTATCTCTGCCTGTGCTCGGCCTCGTGGTGTGGACCGTGCCGTCGCGAGATGCCGCGCATCGCCAAGACCTATGCGGAGACCCTGCAGGCCAATCCGAACATCGAGCTTATCCACTTCTCGTATGACAGCAAGGAGGAGCGCGCTTTGGCCTGGGCCAAGGAAAACGATGTCAAGTTCCCGGTGGTCAAGCGCACGGGCAAAAATCCGCTGAATCTGAAGACCAATGGCATCCCCCACCTGTTCATTGTCAGTGCTGATGGCAAGGTTCTGGAGGAAGGGCACCCCATGGATCTTTTCACTGAGAAGAAGTTGAGCGAACTCAAGTAATTGAGGTGATTGCTAAACCTCGTACGCGCAGAGGCGCGTCCCTCAAATGTTGCCGATGGGTGTTCAAATTTCGCCATTCCGGGAGGGGCGCGCTTATGGTTTTAGCGACTACTTCATTAAATTAGGCGGTTTGTTTCATACAAATGATCAACCAGATGCCGTATGATAGAAATGCGTAACCGGTTGCGATTCTTGTCATTCGCTCTGCTCGCTTGAGGTTTTCGAAGAAGTAGGAGAGTCTGTTTGCCGACAGGACGAGCATTGTGGAGGCTGCAAGGGCTGGAGCGGCGGTTGCGAAGCCAAATGCGAAGGGAAGCGCTAAGGGCGCGTTATGTCGGACGGCCAGCGGAATCAGTCCGCCGAAATAGAGCGCGGCCGATGTCGGACACATCGCGAGGGCGAATGCGACGCCCATTGCAAACGCCCCGACGACACCTTTGCTTTCGCAGGGATTCTTCATTCCGAATCCGATGGTCGGCAGACGGAACGGCATGAGATCGAGCAGGACGAGTGCGATGATGACAAGGAGCGGGCCGGTTGCCCTGTCGCCGTATTTCTGAAGGACGTGCGAGAGCGTCGATGAGCGCACGACGCCCCACGAGACGATTGCGGCTATCGCGACGAGCGGTGTGATGCGTCCGAGGGTGTATGCCATGCCTGACAGCACGATTCGGCGGGTTGACAACTGTCCCCGCGTAAGGATGCTGATCGCGGCGAGGTTGGTCGCCAGCGGGCAGGGACTGATGGCGGCAAGCAATCCGAACCCGATGGATGCGATGAGCGCGGCGATCATTTGGGCTCTCCCGAAATCCGTCTGATGCCGTCGGCGATGTAGTGGCGAAATGCGGCCTCGTCGCCATGCACGAGTTGCCAGACCTTGCCGAGCCGTTCGTATCGTGCGCCGCGCTGGACGACGACCGAGCGCGTCGCAAGGTCGAAGTGCGGAATGAAATGCTCGCTTTCCGGTTGCCCGACATTGACG
>JAZUGW010000070.1:0-8753 GCA_045641465.1 Kiritimatiellia bacterium
CCGCTCAACCACCTTTCACCCGATAAAAAAACCCGCTCCAGGGTATGGGGAGGACCTGGAGCGGTAACGGACAGTTGGTTGGCTTTGTCCGATTGGGAGTAGGCAGCCGCCACCGACAATCTACATCCTCTACAAAAAAAATCAAAATAATTTTCGTCTGCATCCATTCCGCCAATCTGTGCTATAATTCTCATTGGTCATTGGGGACAGACCCCCTCGAAGGATGTCATTATAGTTCTCATTGGTATACCTGGCGTGACCATTGAGAACTATAAACGCATGGGGACAGTCCCCTTCCAAAGATGCTGTTATAGTTCTCATTGGTACACACGGATGTGACCATTGAGAACTATAGTGCGAACAAGTTTTTGAAGGTAAAACTAAAGAAGGAGTACTAAAAGAGATGAATTGCGAAATGTTTGACAAATTAATGGACGACCTGAAGGCCGCGATGAAAGCGCACGACATGGTGGCGGTCAATGCGATCCGCGGGGTGATCGCCAAAGTGAAGGACCTCACGGTCAATGCAGGCAAGGATATGACGGACGACGCCGTGATGAGCGTCATCGCCAAGGCGGTCAAGCAGCGCGAGGAGTCCGTCGCGCAGTTCACGCAGGCCGGACGCGAAGATCTCGCCGAGAAGGAAAAAACCGAGATGGAGATGTTGCGCAAGTATCTGCCGGCCCAGCTCGACGAAGCCGCCGTGGCGGCCATTGTGAAGGATGTGGTCGCTGCAACGGGCGCGACGGGTAAGAAGGACATGGGCCGCGTCATGAAGGAAGTCATGGCCCGTGTCAAGGGACAGGCCGACGGCAAGCTTGTGTCGAAGCTCGTCGGCGCCGCCCTTCCCTGACTGGCATTCAGGCCGTCACAGTACGGTCCTCTATTCAACACAAATCGGGAGTTCATGCGAACTCCCGATTTTCTTGTCCGTCTCATCGTACGGACGTTGTCCTCCAGAGGGACCAGCCTACTTGATCATCCCGGCGGCCGCGAGCGAACCCAGCACGACAAACAACGTGCCCACCGCCAGGAATGCCGCACCAAAGGCGCGCATTCGGAACGGACTCGCCGCCCGCCAGGCTATCGCCCGACGAATATGCCACGGGTAGAACATGCCGAACATGCCGATGACCGCGCAGATGTAGGCAAAAATCGAAAGCGGCAACCGCCACTCGGTTTCGCACAGGCGAATCATCGGGAAGAGTTCTGCCGGAAACAGCATGAACAATGCACAGACGCCGCGAATCGGCAACAGGTTCTCCATCCACGCGCACGTGAGGACTGTCAGTACCGTCGCCAGGATCCACACCTCGCCCGGAAACCGTTTCAGGATGCTGTCGAAAATGTCAATGCCGATCGTATCGCATTCGTAGGCCGTGAAAAACCAGCCGGCCGCACAGAGAATCCATCCCGCGACCTTGTTCCGCGGGAAGGCGACCAGCGCCTTCGCCGTCAGATCCGTACACACGAGCGACATCAACCCGTAGACCACGAGCGGCAACCCTAGAATAAAGAACCAAAGCGTCATTTTACGCGCCTTTCACTCACCTGTCAATTTCTGCTCTGTCCGTCTTAGCGCTTCTTCTGCGCAAAGAACCACGCCAACACCGATTCGTCCTTGTAGGTTCGCGTCCAGCAGTCGTGTCCCACGCCCGGATACTCGCGATACTGGATCTTGCCGTTCAGCGCCTTCACGGCATTGAACATGTCACGCGAACGGTTCACCGGCACCGCCCCATCGGCATCGCCGTGGAAGCACCAGATCGGTACGTCCTTGATCTTCGCCGCGCAGGCCACATCGCCACCCCCGCAGATCGGCATTGCCGCCGCAAAGAGGTCCGGACGGCGCTGCACCATTTCCCATGTGCCATAGCCGCCCATCGAAATGCCCGTCACATAGACACGCGACGGATCGACCGGCAACTCCGCCAGGGTCTTCTCGACGAGCTTCAGCAGCAACCCGAGATTCGACGCCGGCTGCGCGTCCATCGTGTGCCGCATCTGATTCCACGGATGTTCGACCCAACGCTGATGCTCGGGGACCTGTCCGGCAATGAAGAAGATCTCCTGCCCGATCTTGTCGGCGTAGCCCAACAGATCGTCCGCGCCGTGGAACAGCTGCGCAAGGTTGTCGTTGCCCCGCTCGCCCGCGCCGTGCATCAGAATGACGAGCGGATACTTCTCGCCCGGCTTCAGCACTTTCGGCGCATGGAAACGATAGAGCAGCTTCTTGCCGTCCTTTTCGAACACCTTCGCCACCGTCGCCTTCGCGGACGGCTTCTCGGCCACGCGCGCGAGGAACTGCTGCTTCCGCTTCGCGGCCTCTGCCGCACGCTGCTGGCGCTCAGCGGGCGTCAGCGGCTTGCGTCCGTTCGGCGGCGCCGCAAACACGGCCCCCACAAGACTCGTTAGAAGAGCAATCATCACGATTCTTTTCATTTTCAAGTTCCTTCTGTCAACCGTATTTGCAGCACGCGCGTGAATTAGATGCGCTGTTCGCCCTCGACGAACACCGCGCACACGTCGAAGGTCTTCGGATCGAGCACCGCGAGATCCGCGAGGAAGCCCTTCTCGACCTTGCCGAGCTTCTTGCCGAGCCCCAGCTCGATCGCCTGGTTCCAGCTCGTCACGCGGATGAGGTCCTTGAGCGGAAGGCCCGTCACCTCCACGAGGTTCTTCAGGCCCTTGTTGAGCCACAGCGTCGAACCCGCCAGGTTGCCGCCCTCCACGAGGCGCGCCTCGCCGTTCTTGAGCGCGACCTTGAGGCCGCCCATCTCGAATTCATAGCCGTCCGGACAATGCGAGCAGCGAAGCGAGTCCGTAATCATCTGCACATGCGCGAGGTCGCGCTTCCAGAAGACGAGGCGCAGCATGTCGTCGCACAGGTGGATGCGATCGCAGATCACTTCGGTGTTGATGTCGTCGAGGAGGAAGCCCGCGCCGACCATGCCGATTTCACGGTGATGGAGCTTCGTCATCTGGTTGCAGAAGTGCGTGAAGTGGCGAAGGCCCTTCTCATACGCCGGCAGGAACTCGGCCAGCGTGGAACCCGTGTGGCCGCAGCTCGGTACGATGCCGTTTTCGAAACACGCCGCCGCGAATTCGGCGCCGCCTGGCATTTCAGGCGCGAAGCTCACGAGCTTGACGGGCGAAATCGCGGAGATCGCCAGCACTTCCTTGATGTTCGGCTTGCGCACGAACGCCGGGTTCTGCGCCCCGCAGCACGCCGGATTGATGAACGGACCCTCAAGGTGGATGCCGATCACCTTCGCGAAACGCTCGTCCTTCTTGTAGGCCGCCACCGCCTTCGCCGCCGCCTTCAGCGTCTTGTTCGCCACGGTCAGCGTCGTCGGCAGGAAGCTCGTGCAGCCTTCGGCCAGCTTGGCCTCGGCGATCTTCTCAATCGCCTCCGGCGTCGCGTCGCACACGTCGAATCCGCTCGCGCCATGCAGATGCACGTCGATAAAGCCCGGCACGAGATACTTGCCGCGCAGGTCCACGACCGTGTCCACGCCCTTGAGCGGAACCTCGTCGGTCGTGACGAGTTTGATCTTGCCTTTTTCAATCAGGACGTTCGCCTTCTTGAGGTCGACATCGGGGGAAATGACATGCGCGTTTTTAATCAGGGTCTTCATGACTTTACCTCTTTACCTTTCAACTCTTTAACCGTTAAAACCTTTCACAGCATGCGCAGACGAACCGGATTTTCGCTGATCACGCCGCTCTCGCAGATTTCAGCCAGCGCCGCATCGATCGCCTTCGCCGGTGCCGGGTGCGTGAGGCACACGACCGGCACGAAACCGCCCGCGTCGACGTCTGCGGACTTCTGCGCCGCCGCCGAAATGGAAACATCGTGCTTGCCGAGAATGGACGCGATCTGTCCGAACGCACCCGCGCGATCGGCCACGCCGAAACGCAGATAGAAACGACTCACGATATCGCCCGGCGCGCGCAACTTCGTCACGCCCTCGCCGTAAGTGGGCACCGCCCGCGTGTAACGCACTTCGCCATGCGCCATATTGCGCGCGATGTCGCCGATATCACCCACTACCGTCGACGCTGTGGGAAGGCGTCCCGCGCCGCGTCCGTAGAACATCGTATCACCCACCATGTCGCCCCGCACCATCGCGGCATTGAAAACGCCATTGACGCTCGCGAGCATGTGATCGAACGGCACGAGCGTGGGATGCACCCCCACTTCCACTTCCGTTCCGTGCTTCGCCACCACCGCCAACAACTTGATACGGCAGCCGAAGTCCGCCGCATACTTCACGTCGCGTCCATCGAGATTACGGATGCCTTCCACCTGTACCTGATCGAGCGACGGCTGGAAACCGTACGCGAGCGCCGAGAGGATGCAGGCCTTGTGCGCCGTGTCGAAACCGTCGATATCAAGGGACGGATTCGCCTCGGCATAACCGAGCTTCTGCGCGTCCGCGAGAATTTCACCAAAGGGCTTACCCTCGTTCTCCATGCGCGTGAGGATGTAATTGCACGTACCATTGAGAATGCCGTGGATCTGCTGGATCTCGTTACCCGCCAGGCCTTCACGCAACGAACGGATGATCGGGATTCCACCGCCCACCGACGCGCCGAAATAGATGTCGACGTTGTTCTTCTTCGCCGTGTCGAAAATTTCCTTGCCGTATTCGGCGAGCAGTTTCTTGTTCGCCGTGACCACGGCCTTGCCGGAATTGAGCGCCGCCAGCACAAAGGTCTTCGCAATGCCCGTACCGCCGATCGTCTCCACGACGATGTTCACGGAGGGGTCGGCAATGACCCCCTGAGCGTCCGTCGTCAACACGTCCGGATCCACCGCGACGCCACGATCCGTCGTGATGTCGAGGTCCGCAATCTTCCGCAGCACAATGTCGACACCGAGCCGTTCGGACATGACCTTACGGTTGCGCAGCAAACCTTCCGCCACACCCGCACCGACCGTGCCGAATCCAAGAATTCCAACTCCGACTTCTTTCATTTCGTTCTTCTCTCTTTCAACAAAGACGGAAGAATTATATCATATCCATTCCCGACCGTCAAAAAGACTCGTAAAGAGACTGGATAACTTACCTTCCAGCGCGGAGGAGAGCATCTGCAGGTATTCCGAACGGGGAATCTCTTTCGCGCCAAAACGGGCCAGGTGGTCGGTGTAGACCTGGCAGTCGATCCATGGAACGCCATTGTCGAACATCTGGCGGGCAAACGTCGCGAAAGCGCATTTGCTGGCATCCGGCACCGAGGCGAACATCGATTCGCCGAAGAAACAGGGGCCGATGCCGACGCCGTAGAAGCCACCGACGAGCCGACCATCCTGCCAGGCCTCAAAGGAATGCGCAAAGCCGAGCCGATGGAGTTCGCAGTACCCCTTCTCGAGGTCTTCCGTGATCCATGTACCATCCTGCCCCGGACGCGGCACGGACGAACAGGCGTGGATCACTTCGGGAAACGCCGTGTCGACGCGATACTCGAACAGATTCTTGCGCAATGTCTTCTTAAGCGACTTCGGGATGTGCAAGTCGGCCGCCTTGAGAACGAAACGCGGGTCTGGCGAAAACCACGTGATTTCCATTCCCTCGTCAACCGGCCAGGGGAATATGCCGCTTGCATACGCCATCAACAACCGGTTCGGGTTGAAATCGCCACCAACCGCCAACAGTCCGTCATCCCTCTCCGCCTCTGCGGGATCAGGGAACCAAAGCGAGTCAGACTCCAACCGATAAACCGCCATATCACTTCTCCGTGGGCGTTTTCAGACGCCCTTCAACCAGGACCGAACCAGCCGACCCCCACACGACCGGACAGGCCAGCATCTCCTTCAGTTTCGTACCGGCCGCTTCACCCGTGCAATGAAGGAGAACGAGACGCCCGAGATCGAGCTGCCGGAGGAAGTCGCCCGTCCGCTCGATCTCATCGTCCGTCGCATGGCCAAGGTGAAGCCCGCCGACGATCACACGAATCGCGATGTGCGGTACGGCGAGCCGAAACGCCCGCACGGTGTTGACGATGCCGACATGACAGCAGCCGGTCACGAGCACCCCGTCCTCCGTCAACAGGGCCTGCTCTTCGCCCACAAAATTGCGCGCGGTGCAGGCTTCGTCGCAATAGAACGACTTGCCGTTGTCCTCCCCCGACATCCGCGCGATCCGCCCGGACAAAAACACGCCCTTCGCAACCTCTTCAAAACACCGCCCGACGCGCACATCCGCCGCCGACAACACGGCCTTCGCGTCCGGCGGCACGGCGAGCGAATGGACAGTTCCATCCGCATGCCAGCTGAAACACGGTACGTCGAAACCGTCGCCAATATGGATCGGACCTTTCGGCTCAAGCCCACCCAATCCACCCGTATGGTCGTTATGCGAATGGCTCAAGACGATCCGCGTCACGCCGTCCAGGTCGATGCCCAGTTTCGCCGCATTCGGTCGAAGTGCGGCCCCCGCCCCCGTGTCGAACAAAATGCGCTCGTCCTCGCGCTCGATCAGAAGCGACAGTCCATGTTCGGCGATGAAACCCTCCATCGCCCGGTTGTCGACAATGTCCGTGATTCGAGTTTTCATACCCCGTCACGTCATCCGACATTCCTCACACGCGACCATGTCGAATCCCTGATAGTGGATGTAGAGGTAGTGCACGGGCGTACCGGCCGTGAGAGATGCGAGCGCGGGGTCTTCCGAGTAGGACTTGAGCTGTACGAGCGCCTCGGCGCGCTTCGCCGCGATTTTGGCGGGAGACTCGTCCTTCACTGAATACTTGAGCTCGATCACGTAGCTGTGCTGCGCACGGTACATCGGGTCGAGCGAACGGTCGGGGAAGAGCGAGTAGTCCGAGAAGCGGTGGCCGAGCTCCATCTCGGGGCGCACCATGAACGATGGCCGCGCCATCAGGTAGGCGCGCAGATAGCCGTTCACGAGCAGCTCGCCGTTGAGTCCGTCACGGTTGACCCACGCCGCCGCGAAGTGCTTCGCCACGTAGTCGAAAAACGGCTTCCACGCGCCATGTCGGGCGAAACCCGAGTGGAGGCGCGCCAGCTCCGCGAGGTCCATCGCGTCAGGCAGCTTCGCGTACTGTGTACGCATATACTCGAGCACCTGGCGGCGCACGCACTCGTTCGGCACCTTGAAGTAGAGATCGCCATCCACGACGCGTGACATCGTGATGATGCCGTAGTAGTAATAGAGCGACTTGAAATTGACCTCGTCCGCGATGTCCTTCACCTGAAAGGCGTCCACGAGCTCGAACGTCACCTCGCGCCCGGCCGCAAGCTCCTCCGTGAGCGGCAGCACGCCGTCGAAGGTCTCGAGATTGCGCTGGAGGGCGAGCAGGTAGTCGAGCTTACCCCAGTCGCTACGAATGTTGCGGTCGATGACGTTCTCCGGCGGTTCGCCCTGGACCACCAACGACAGCAGATAGTAGAACGTCATCGACGAGTTGAACACACTCTCCGTTGGTCGTTCCTCCGTCGCCAGCCTCCGTCTCGAGAAGCAATAGCCGTCGTAGAACCGTTCAAGCTCCGCGAGACAGGTCTCGACGTCAATGCGGCACTTGCCGACGCCGTTGAAGTCCGTGAGGATCTGCCGCACCTCGTCGCGGGTAAAGCCGATCATCGCGTTCAGCCCCGGATCCTGCGAGCAGTTGGTGGCCACGTTGAAGCCGCTCGTGAGGTCGTCCATCGTCACGGGCGAGACGCCCGTCATGAAGAGTCGCGTCGCGCCGGCCTTGAACTTCTTGAACCACTCGCGGTAGAAGCCGTCGCCGTGGGTGATCGACTGGTAGGGTTCGACGTTCTCCACCTTCAGCATCTGGTTCGTGAAGTTGTCGTACTCGTCGATGATGACGTAGAGCGGAAGGTTTCTCTTGGGCATCGTCACCAGCAGATACGACAAGCCCCCCGACCCTTCCGCGCGTTCACAAGAATCAACGAGGTCCGCATCGAGCAGTTTCCGATAGTGGGATATGAAATCCCGGGTCGCCTGGGAAAGATAGACGTTGAACTTCTCCTCGAGGGACTTCCCCTCACAACCGCCCACGAGCGAGAAGTCGAGTTTCAGCACATAGAAGGAATTCACATAAGCCGTCGGTCGCGCGCCGATGGCAAGGTCGCCGAAAAGTTCCTGGAAATCGTCCTTTCCTGCGATATCGTAGTAGTGCGCAAGCATGTCGACGAAGAGCGACTTGCCCATCCGCCGCGGCCGCACGAAGAAGACCTTGCTCGAACGCAGTTCGAGTTCGCGGATGTACGGCGTCTTGTCGACATAGTACAACCCACCCTTGCGCACGGTCGCAAAATTCTGCTCCCCGTAGGGGATGATGTTCCTTTCAAGTTCAGCCATGGCGAGGATTATATCAAAAAAATGGCAATGTGGCAAAGTTTCTGCTTTTCTCGCTTGCGTCATGGGACTTTTCATCTTATAATATTGACAGCTATTTTGAAAGGAGTCCTTTATGAAATCAGAGCAGAAATCCGTCATTTGCCTTGCCCTTGTCGCAGCCGTCATGGTCATCGCCGCCTGCACGCTTTCCTGGTGCTGGAAGAATCGCGATACGAATGAAACGCGCAAGGCCGCCCGTAAGGCCGCACAGAAAGCCGTGCGCGCAGCCTCGGCCGAAACGGTGCTGCCGACCTTGCAGAAGCTTGTGACGGAAAAGTCGCGGCACATCTGGTTCAAGCCCAAGGACGAAAAGGAACAGTCGAAGTGGAAATTCTGGAATCTCCGTTGGGGTGATCGTCCTTCGGTCACGGCCGACTATGT
>JAZUGW010000071.1:0-6961 GCA_045641465.1 Kiritimatiellia bacterium
CTGCGTCCAGTCCGTCACCGCGCTCACGGCCAGACGATGTCCCTTGAGGTCGAGCACCGTACCATTCTGGACGCGCGTGAGGTCGAGACCGCGCCAATCGCAGTTCGCCGCCAGCTGCGACGGCAGCACGAGCTGGTCGCAGGTGATGACCTTGCCCGTCGTGCTGAAGTTCTCCGTGCCCGTCAGGAAGATCGTGGTATCGATCGTCGGAATCACGGCAATACCCTCGTTGAAGTCGTTCGTGCAGGCCCAGTTGCCCGGATTCGTGACGAGTCCGTCGCCCGCGTCGCCCGTCCAGTACGCCGTGCGCGGAATGTCCCGCGCGCCGACCTTGAGCACGAGCTGGTCCTCCTCGATCGCGAGGGTCGTTCCTTCCGGCGTGATGCCGTTGGCATTCTGGACCTCAAGGCCGATCTGCTTCATCTGCAGATCCGTCAGCGTCCCGGCCGGACCCAGCACGAACGTGCCCTGCACCGCCAGCGAATCGAGCGCCACCGCCAGCGTCCCCAATCCCGCAAAGAGATTGTTGCCGACTTCCGTCATGTCGATCTTCTCGATGAATCCTTCCGTGCCGAGCGCCATCTCCCAACGGGAGTTTTCGCCCACGAACCGTACATCGCCCGCGAAGGCGCCGCCGCCGCGCAACGTACCGCCGAGCGCCAATGCGCCCGTACCGGTCCTCACCACCTCGCCGCTGTTCGTGACCACGCCGTTCACGGTGAGCGTGCCGGCCGCAGAAATCTCCACCTGCGCCCCCGCCTCCACCGTCACCGCGCCGGTGATCGTGTTCTCGCCCGTGCTGCTGATGCCACACGACGCATCGGCTTCGACCACAATCGGGAAATCCGTCGGCAATACCGTCGTGGTCAGATCCGTAACGGATCCATCCTTGCAGAGCAACCCGCCCGGCACCTGCAGATCCAACGTATACGCCAGCCCGAGACGGCCGCGGTTCACGATCCGCCCCGCCGCGATCTGTGCATTGGCGAAAAGGAAACTGCCCGTATTCGTGAACTCGAAATCACCGCCGTCGAAGAACGGCGAACCGTTCGCGCTGCGGAAGTCCGAACTCGGCATCGGCCGCAGGTCCATCCGTCCGCCGCCGAAGGTCGTGTCGCCCGTGAGCACGATATGGCCGAACGTGTCACCCCAGGAATTGCCGGCATTCAGCGAGTTGAAGATCGCGCCCCTGCCGTCCGGTCCCGCGCCGCCGACGATGAACGTCTTGTTATGCGTGAGTTCCGTCAGCGTCAGATCGTCCTTGCTGTTCTGCTGCACATTCGCGTCGAAACGCGCGTCGTTGGCAATCACGACCTGCCCTTCGTCCTCCAGGTCCGTGTTGTCGAGAATCGGCTGCAGGCGGGAGACGCCGTAGTTGGGAACCAACGGCGTCGTCGCCACGTTGGAATCTTGGTAACCACTCGACATGTCGTACTTGCCTTCGAAATTCTTGTTTTGCTGATTGATATAGCACGCCCGCGTCGCATTCGCGTACACATCGGCGCCGACTTGGCGTAGCGTGAGGCACACGCATTTCGTATAGCCGCCATTGTACTTCTGCATCTGTACCGTGGCCGAATCGGACGAAGCGTCGTAGTGCCAGAAATACCCGGGGAAGGGATCGAGTCCACCCGAAACCGAATTACCAGTCAACAGTCCGCGGCACCCCTTCACCTCAGAGAGTTTCACGTGCTTCCACACGAGCGTATCCGTCGTCTGGATGACCGATGATGTGTAGTTGACCGGCCGCAGCCGCGCCACCGGATAGTTGCCATTCGCGTTGTAGGTTCCCTCGTAGTTTTCGCCGAGTTTATTCTGTTTGTTCGCATAACGGCAGTCCACCGTGCGGGCGTAGACATCGCGCCCCTTCTGTGTGAACTCGACGAGGGCGACCTTCGTGTGGCCGTCATCGTATTTCTGGAACTGAACCTTCGCCGTCGTGCCGTCATTGCTCCAATGGAACGTGCAATACGGCAGATCGGTGTTCCAGGCGCCATTCTTAGTGAACGCCGCCGCACCCGCCACATCGGCAAGCTTCGTGTTACGCCACACGAGTACGGGATCCGCCGCGCGGTTCACGAGCGTCACGTAGGTGAAGCGCGGACCCGTATGCGTACCGACCTTGAGCGTACCGCCGTTGATCTGCACGCGGTCGGCCGAGCGGTCAATCCACGTGTCGGGCACGATCAGTTCGTACGGACCGTCCTTCACCAGACGGACGAAACCGGTGAGCCACCAGTTCGCATTCACCATGGACATGTCGCCCGACGGATCCACGTGCAGTTCACCCACTTCATAGGCATTCTTCGTACTGGTCACTTCGAGCGTCCCGAGGCAGTACGATGTCGTGAAATTGAATCCGTTGAGATCCAGCACCGAACCGTTGATCGGCGCGAACACGCCGCGCCAGTCGAGGTTCGCCGTGAGCTGCTGGTCGCCGTCCAGCGTGATGTCCGCGCACGCGAACGGCGCCCCGTTCGTGCAGACAAAGGTGTTCACGTCGCGGATCGTCACGTGCGTGAGCGCCATCGGCACGCCCGTCACGTCCTGTCCGCCCGTCGTGCAGCCCCAGTTCGCGGGATCCGCCAGGTCGCCGCCCCGGACGCCCTTCCACACCGCCGTCTCCACCAAACCGCTCGGCACGATCTGGAGCTGCAGACGGTTCCCCGCGCCAATCGTGAGATAGCAATGCGGCACCTCCGCGTCGTTCGCGTCCTTCACCACCAAGGCAATCCCCGAGAGCTGCGGCGCGGTCACCGTTCCCGCCGCGCAGATGTCGAAGATCTTCTCCTGCGTCGCATCGCCCGTGAACGTGACTTCGATTCGCTTGAGGCCCGCGATGAAATCGATGTCCGTCACGCCCGTCGTGTCGACCTTCGATGTGAAGCCCGTATCGTCCGCCGCCATCACCCACTTGGTGTTGTTGCCGTTGAAGCGGATCTTGGCACCCGCGAGCGAGCCCGATCCCGCAAGCGTCCCCTGCAGATAGAGGATACCGTTTTTGGACGGGTCCTCCTGCCGCAACGCGCCGTCAATCGTCGTGGTTCCATTGAGAACGAGGTTGTTGTCGTTGGTGAGCGACAAGGTCGCACCCGCTTCGACCGAGAACGCACCATTCAACGTACTGGTGTTCGCCACTGCCGACGCCCGTGCCGTCGCGTTCGCATCGACCACCACCGGAATCGTCGCCGGCAGCGTCACGTTGAAAAGATACGTAAAGGAGCCGGTCGCGAGGTGAACGCTGTTCGGCACCGCGCCGTTGACCGTGTAGGCGAGCATCAGGGTGCCGTTTGTGTGGACGACCTTGTCGACGTCCAACGTCGCATTCACGATGCCGAAGCGGTCGCATGCCGTCGTGAGCGTGTAGGGGCCCTCGATGCACGCCTGCGGCGTGAAGGTGGCCACCGCGGAGGGCGATGCCGGACGCACATCCAGCGCCCCGCCGGCCGCGAGCGTATCGCCCGTCAGGATGAGATGACCGAAGGTCGCGCCCCAGGCGTCTCCCGGCACCGAGTTCCGCAGCGCGCCCGCGCCGTCCGGACCCGCACCCGCCACAAAAACGGGCCGTCCATGCGTCACTTCCATCCGTTGGAGGTCTTCGGTTTCGAATCCTTCCACGTTCACATCGAGCGCCGCTCCGTCGGCGATGCGAATCGCGCCCAGGTTCGCCGCGTCCTCCTCGCTCGCGAACGGTTCCGGGCGCAACCCCAAAATGCCGTAGTTGTTTCCAGTAATCGGAATTGCCACCTGCGAACCGGTCGCGGACGAAAGATCGCTACCGATCGGATTGCTCGTGCTCACATAGCCGGCCGCCGTTGCACGCGCATACGTGACGTCGCCTTCCTGCTTGAGTTCGATGTGTACGACCTTCAACCAGCCGCCGTCAACCTTCTGCATCTGCGCGGTGGCCGTGTTGCTCTCGGCATTATACGTAAGATGGTAAGCCGAGCACGCTCCCAGCTTGTCCGAGATAGAGCCACCGGCCATACGGCCTGAAATCGCCGTCACGGAAGCAAGCGGGATGCCGCGCCACACCTCCTGGAACTCCTTTGTCAGCGCGACCGATGTGTAGCAGACCGGCCGCAAGCTGGCGATCGTGTAGTCGCTCACACTCGTTTCGCCGCTCATATCCTGCCCGAGGATGCACACGTTCTTGGAGTTGCGGTAACGGCAATAGCACGACGCATAGACATCATCGCCTTCCTGCTTGAGCGTAAGGATGTTGGCCTTCGTGTAGAGGGTACCGGCAGTGCCGTTGTAGCCCTGGAACTGTACTGTGGCCGTCGTGCCGTCGTTCGTCCAAAGGAACGGCGCAATCGGCTGGTTCACCCAGGAAGCCCCCGTCGCCGTCGCCATGACCCCATGCACGTCCGCGAGGCGGATGTTCTTCCACACGAGCACGTGGTTCGTACCGTTGGTCAGCGTCTGCGAATAGGCGATGCGCTGGTTCTGCGGACCCTGCCGCGTCGCATCGATTTTGAGCATGCCCTGCTCGACCACGACGTTGCGCGCCGAATAAAGCACGCCGTCGCCGGCGGTCGTCGTCCCGGCGCCGCGCTTGATGACAGTCGCATCGAACGCCGCGGCGAGATCATTGTACGTGTCCTCGCCGTCCGAACCGATGACGACCTGCGTTTCCGCCGCCGTCACCCCCGCCAGCGCCAACACGCCAGCCAAAAGCCAGCCTTTTTGAATAAACATTTTCATCCTCCAACTCCGTTTACACAATCCAACGATGTAAATTCTATCAAACTCCCCGCCCCCCGCGCAAGTGGAAAAACTTTGTATGGCATGTTCTTTGCTCCATTGATTTGTTATGTCTACTGAATCCTCCACTATCGATTCCAAGCTGGCCCAGGGCATTGCCTATTTCGAGCAGATGCTGCTGGTGATGCCCGACGACCGCCAGGCGCTGGAATTCCTCTGCGTCGCGTACGAGCAGATCGGCGACACGGACAAGCGTCGCACGGCGCTCGTCGCGCTTGCCGGCGTGCTGCTGAAGGAAGGCGACATCGATTCGGCGGAACGCATCGGCGAACGTCTGGCCGACTATAATACGGCCGATGTGCAGGAAATGCTGCAAAAAATCAATCGGGCGCGCCATCCGACCTTGACATCCGCCGCCTTGCCCGAGGATGCGACAGACGCTTCCAACCCCGGGGGGACTGTCCCCACAACCGGCTCCTCCCCGCGTCCCGCACCCGACGAAAACGCCCGGCGGCAGACGGCGATCAAGGCCGAAGTCGCGCTCGTGCAGAATCTCGCCCAGGCCCGTATCATCGATGAAACCGCCACAGGACTCGCCCTCCAGCGTCTAACCGAATATGCGAACGCCTCGGGCCTCTTTCTCATTTCCGCACTCACGATTCTCGAAAAAGAGAATTCGCCCCTCGGCGAAGCGGCGGCCGCCTATGTGGCCGATACGGCCAATGCCCCGCCCGTGCCCATTGAGAACTATAACATCACGGACGAATTCCTGCATCTGCTGCCCGAATGGCTGGTTCGAACGCGCGGGGTGCTGCCGTTTGGACGCCTCCAGGACGCACTTCTCGTGGCGTCGCTCAACCCGCTTGATCCCGCCCTTCGCCAGGAAGTCGAGGCGGCAGCCCACGGTCCTTGCATCTTCTATCTGGCCCCGCCGCGGGCCATGGACGAACTCCTGGACCGTCTGTTCCTCGGACCCGGCAATGTCCTTCCGCCCGCCTCTGAAGCCCCGGAGGACTCCTGACATGCCGGGATGTCCCCATAAAGCGGGTGTCACGCTCGTCGAGCTTCTGGTGTCCAGCGCGGTGCTGGGCATCTCCGTCATTTCACTCCTCGTCGGCTTCACCGCTGCCGAACGCGTCTCGCACGCGAACGCGGAAGCCCTTCGGGCGGACAACGTCGCATTCGACCTGCTGTGGCGGCGGTTCAATCTCGACTACGACCAGCTGCCTTCGACCGTCGGCCAGCGCGTCGTCGAGCAGAACACGGCGGATGCCACCTCACCCTACCGTTCAAACCGTCTCGCCCAGCCACCCGCCTATTCTTACACGGAATACACGGAACCGTCGAACAATGTTAAATATCTGACAATCGAGCTTCGCTACGGTCCCAACAACCAATACACGCGCCGTCTTCAGGTCGTCCGCTCGGAAATTCCCCGGACGAATCCCGCCCTCGCGCCCCAATCGACTGACTGACATGCATCCTCCCTCCTCCAGATCCGGCTTCACGCTGATGGAAGTGCTGGTGGCCTCGTCGCTGGGAACCCTCCTGCTCGCGGCCCTCGCCAGCACGTTCCTCTTCTGCCTGACGATGTTCCGCAACACGATGGCCGAAGTCGAAATGACGCTCGCCTTGCGCGATCTGCGGGACAAACTGCTCTTCCGGGCGGGACCCGGTCTGAACGAGGGGCTGCTCACCGGTTCCGTGTCAACCGAGGGCAACGCCCTCAAGGTCAATTGGACCACCGATGAAACGGGAACGGGGAACGGTCCGGACAAAATCCGCCTGCTGCTCTCGTCCGATTCGGGCGGAAATTACATTTTCAACGACAAACTTGGCGAAAGCGACATCAATAAACGATGGTTCTGTTCGCCGGCCTTCCGCCTGCGCGACGACTGGTCCGCCACGGTGGACCTGCCTCGCATCCGTCTCGACCTCGGCAGTACCCGAGTCGGGCAAGTCCACGACACCGCCTGGATCCTTCTCCCCTCACAGGGACAGTCCCCAAAATGAACACCTCCCCCGCCAGATTCAAACGCGGCTTCGTGCTGCCGACGACGATCTTCCTGGTCTTCGTCTGCGCGATTTCGCTTGCGGCGGTGTTCAGCTATGTCTCGTTCACCACGCGCATGACCCAGATCCATCTCGGCAACTCGCACTGCCGACTTGCCGCACAGTCCGTCATCGAAGTGATGAAACGCGACGTCTACAAGAGCTTCTATTCGTACACAGGCGGCGGCGCCATCAAGATCGG
>JAZUGW010000072.1:0-15712 GCA_045641465.1 Kiritimatiellia bacterium
CCTCACACCCTTATCCCAGAAACCGCGTAGAAAGCGCAAGCCATACCCCCCCGCCAGCAAATGTTTGAACCGTGCAATCCCCCTCGGTAGGGCGGCCCCCCCGCGCCCACCGTCTTCGCCGCCGCCAGCATGAATAATAAAATGAAGATGACCTGGCATGACCAAAAACAACGCCAGACGCCAAATTCCCCGCACATGATTTTCCCGCGCCTCGCGCAAAATGAGCGGGGCAATGGCCGACAATTCCGATTGGGGCGGTCGCGGGGCGACCGCCCTACCGTTCTCTTTTGTCATCACCCACGGACAATGACCCTCAGCGCAAATCGTGATAAAATACCACGCTCTCGTGACATCAATCGACAATGGCCCCCGATGATCAAGCCGCTTCCGAACAGGTAGGGGGGTCGCCCCGCGACCGCCGTTTTCAGCAAATTTCACCGACCGGTCTTCCATCACGCCACCCTCATCTGTCCCGTGACCACATCGGCGATCAGCCGCTGCTTGTATTCCTTCAACGCGGCGACCTGCTGCGTCAGCCCCGCCACCGCCTGGTCGATCTTCGCCGTCTTCTCCTCGATGTAGGCGACGATCGCCCGCTGCTCGTCCAGGGGGGGAACTGGTATTAACTTTCTAGATAGTAATGGATAGTTAATATTCTGACCTTCGCGTATTCCCGTGACACAAGTTTGAAGCAGTTGAACGAATGGGAACGACTTGAACAAATAACGGAAATATGGAGAATTCCCTCGGTCGATAGGATTCAAAATTGTGTATGCAGCACTTATAATGCCTTGATAATGTGCGATTTCAATCCCACCTTGGAAAGAACGAAGACTTATGACAAAGTCTCCAACTTTCACTAGCTTTAATTGCCCTAGTCCATCTTTATTTGTTACTACAACTCGATTCTCATATAGTGACTGCGGAATGACCCCATACGCCTGTGTGGAACACAAAGGAGACTCTTCAGGATGTCCTTTATCCGAACGCTCTCTAAATAGATATTTCATCTTACGGGCCTCCCACCCCTCGGGGATCTGGGGCAGCCAGGGGATGCCGGACGGAACGAGGCGGCGGTTATTCTCACGCAGAGAGCGCAGAGAACGCGGAGACGAGACACCCTCTGCGAGCTCTGCGGACTCTGCGTGAGATATTCCACGCGTCACGGCGTCGGCGATCACGGTCTGCTTCAGCTCCTTCAGGAGTTCGACCTCCTTCTCCTTCGCCGCCACCAGCTCGTCGATCTTCCCGCACTTGTCGTCAAGATAGGCGACAATCGCCCGCTGCTCGGGGAAAGTGGGACAGATAAAACGGATTGAAAACAAATCATTTGTATACAATCGAGTCAGTCCCTGGGCTACACCTCTTGCGTTACGCCGAAACTCCGAGATATACTGCGGTGTGTGAAAAAGGTATTCAATAAACCGCCTATCAGCAATATCTTTTGTTTGGTAAACAGCATAATCAGGACTAACCAATCCGTCATATGCCGAAACAGCAAAGACGCCAAGGTGGGCTTTCAGTTTATTAAACACGATGTCATTAACCTTCACCCTTTTTGCGCCAACATATGTTGATGCGGCATTAGGCACGACATCCATTTGATTCGTTGGAAGGATCCCATACTTCTGACTCATTGACAACGGCTCTTCCAAACCAGTGTCAGACTTGTCAATGCGTTCACGCAGAATCTGACGAACACGTGGCAAAGTCCACTCCTCCGGCACCTCGGGCAACCAGGGAATTCCCGTCTGCTTGTACTTCTCGTATCTCATCGCAGAAAACCTATTCACTATTCACTATTACCTATTCACTATCCCGACGGCGGCGAGCGGCCTCTTCGTATTCCTCTGTGGCCTTGCGCACTTCCAAGAGCAACTGCTCTTCCGTCGGCAGGTGCAACTTATACTCGGCAGCAAGGATCGTCTGATTGTCCTCGGGGAGCGTCATCTTCACCACAGCATCGCTCGCCTTGTCATTGCTCAGACAAAGCCGCTCCCAGAGCTGGGAATGAATCTGACGTTCCAGCTCACGTTTCGTCCAGCAGTTACTGACGGCTTCCAGCTGATAATACTCGCGTTTATCCGCTTCGTCAATCGAAATCAACAACTTATATTGAGACCAGTTCAATTGTGAATACAGTGTGTTCACAATTGGGTAGACACGGTAGAATTGGCGACTAAAAGCCAACTGGCGATAAGAGAAGCCGCTTCCATATTCCACGACAAGGGCCTCGGCCAGATTCTGCAGCATTTTAGCCCCGTATTCGGCCCGATCCCTACCCTGTTGCTCCTCTTCAAAAATGCGCTTGCCGAGATTCCAATACATCATCACGCGATTGAAATCCACGCTTCGAACGGCGTTCGCCCGCGCCGTATCGATAATCTTCCGTGCATCGACAAGCAATCTGTTGTCCTGCGGCGCTTGAATGCTTTCGCTCATCTCTTCGCCTCCGTCTTCGCCGTGTGAGACACGACCCAATACCCGCCCGTCTTTTTGCTGCCGCGGTGCTCGATCTTGCCGGCGGCGATTAGTACAGCGACGGTCCGCTTGACGGTTGCCAGGCTCTTGCCGACCACGGACTTCAGATACGACAATTGCACCCCTGGATGCGTCTCGATCAACCGCAGCAAGCGTTCGTCCAACATCGCATTTAATGGCTCATTTATCGGCTCACCCGTAAAGTCGGAAAGATGATATTCAAGCCGTACGCCATCGCCGACGCGAGAAATCGCCCCCTGCTTCTCAAGCAACTGGAGATCGCCAATCGCCGTCGGCTTCGAGATCTTCGCCATCCGCATCCACTTCGCCGCCGAAAGCACGCCCTTCGCGCCCGTCTCTCCGTCTTCGAACATCCGAAGAATCACCTTCTTCGCCCGCGCCGAAAAGCCAGTTTCGAATTTCGCGAGATATTCGCGCTTCGCCTTCACGAAACGCATCGCCGCGACAAAGTCCGTCATCATCTCCGTCAGCACGGGGATGAAGAACGCCGCCCAGTTTGTCCAGTCGAGGGTCCGCGACGCTTCGTTGATCTCATCATAGTACGCCGCTCGGTGACGCGCGATGACGGGCGAGACAGGCAGAATCAGCGGCAGATCCAGCCCTTCTGCGATTACCTTGGCGACAAGGGCCCGCCCTACGCGGCCGTTGCCGTCTTCGAAGGGATGGATCGACTCGAAGTGCGGATGCAGCATCGCCGGCCTGAGCGCAATGTCGCACGGCTTGACCGCCGGCGACTTCCACCGTTTCACAAACGCCGCAATCTCCTTTGGCACCTGTTCGCTCGGTGGCGCCTCGTAGCGGATCTCAACCGTGCCGTCGGCCCGACGGCGAATGACCCGCATCGGTTCCTTGTGACTGCGAAAAGCGCCAACCGTCACCCGATTTTCCTCGCCTGCCATCAGCGCCGCATGGAAACCCGTCAGCAATTTCGCCGTCAGCGGCGCCTTACATTTTTCACGTACGGCGAGCATCATCTGCGCCACGCCCTCCGCGCGCGCATCCTTCGTAAAGCCCTTGGGCGCATACGCGACGCCCAATGCCTTGCAAATGGACGACATGACGACGCTCTCATCGACATTCACCCCTTCGATGGCGCTTGTCTTCACTGCCTCGTCCGTCAACGCCCGGGCGACGACCTCCAGGTCCTGCGGCTTTTTCAACGCCCGCGCGAGCGACTTGAACGCGGTCTCAAACGCCTTGAGTTCGTCCGCAAGCGCCGCCCGATTCACCGTGGCCTTCGGCCATCCTTTCTGTTGCCAGTTGAAGCTCATCCCATGATCTCCTTCAAGAGACCCGCTGTCGACTGTTCCAGACGGTCGATGTCGGCGGCGATCTCCGCCTGCGTCCGCAGTTCGACGGGCTTGTAGAAGTACTTCGTGAAGGAGAGCTCGTAGCCGACGACCGGTTCGCCGAACTGCGCCTCGTCGTCGTAGGGCTTCACCTCCTTTTCGTAGAAGGCGTCGATGCCGCCCGGATAGGTGAGCGGGATCTGTTCGACCTCGTTGCGCGCCTTGGTCCTCACGATCGCGCCCTTCTTGCGGACGATGTTGCCGTCCTTGTCGCGCTTCGGACGCAGCACGGGCACGCTCCAGTAGCCGAACTCCTCGTTCGGGAAGATCTTCGACTCGGACGTCTCGGCGAAGTCGGTCAGCAGCTTGAGGATGCGGTCGGCGTCCGCCGCGCTCGTCTCGCAGTTCTTCGAGCCGAGGTTCTTCTTGAGGGGCGTGAAGATCTTCGTCGCGTCGATGAGCTGCACCTTGCCCTTCCGACGCGGCTCCTTGCGGTTCGTCACGATCCACACGAACGTGCCGATGCCCGTGTTGTAGAAGTCGTTCTCCGGCATCGCGACAATCGCCTCCAGGAGGTCGTTCTCGATGATGTGGCGGCGCAGATTGGATTCGCCGCCGCCCGCGTCGCCCGTGAAGAGCGAGGAGCCGTTGTGGATCTCGACGATGCGCGTGCCGAGTTCGCTGTCGTCGCGCATGCGGCTCAGGTTGTTCGCGAGGAACAGCATCTGGCAGTCGCCGATGTCCGGCAGAAAGCTCGTCTCGCCGTGGAAGAAGCGCGGATCGGTGATCTCCTTCTTGTCCCCGAGGCCCCACTTCTTGAGGTCCTCCTTCCAGGGCGTGCCGAACGGCGGATTCGAAACGCAGAAGTCGAACTTCTCGCCCGCATGCCCGTCCTCGCTGATGGTCGAGCCGTTCGCGATGTACTGGTGGGGGACGCCGTTCAGATGGTAGGTGAAACCCTGGATGTTGCCGGAGATCATCAGGTCGGCCTTGCAGGTCGCGTAGGTGTTGTCCTGCAGCTCCTGGCCGAAGATCATCACGTTCAGCTTGCGCCCGGCCTGTTCGGCGACCTGGAGAAACTCCTCCTGTGTCACCGTGAGGATGCCGCCCGTGCCACAGGCGCCGTCGTAGACGGAATACGTCTTGTCGCGCAGCTGGTCCTTCACGGGCTCGACGGCGAGACGGGCGAGGAGGCGCACGTAGTCGCGCGGGGTGAAGTGCTCGCCGGCCTCGGTGATGTTGTGCTCTTCGTTGAAGCGGCGGAGCAGCTCCTCGAAGAGCGTGCCCATCGTGTGGTTGTCGAGCCCCGGCAGGAGCACGTTCCCCTCGTCGTCCTTCACGGGCTCGACCGAGAGGTTGATCGAGGCATCCGTCAGCTTTTCAAGCACGGACCCCAGCCGCTCCTTCTCCGTGAGCTCGTCCACCCAGTGGCGCATCTTGAACTTGTCGACGATGTCCTGGACGTCGGGCGAGAAGCCGTTGAAGTAGTCGATGACGTTCGCCTTCAGACGCTGCGGGTCGATCTCGTTCTTCAGCGTCTTCATCGTGAAGGCAGAGGTATTGTAGAACGAATGGCCCGTAATGGGCGTGAGGAACGGTTCGTAGTCGGTGAGCCCCGCCGCATCGCAGAACGCCTTCTTCTCCATCACCTGGGACTTCGTCTTCTCGAGCATCACGTCAATGCGCCGCAGCACCATGAACGGAAGGATGATCTTCTTGTAGTCGCCCTTCTCGAACGCCTGCACCAGAACATCATTTGCGATATTCCACAAATAGCTGAAAAGCTTTGAATACTGAGCCGATTCCATCTCGCGTCACAATATCTCGCGCAATCCGAAACGCCGAGCCCCGTACCCAATACAGAAAAAGGCGCGCTCCCCCTTTCTCTGTACTCGACTGAGGCCCTTGGCGTGGCCCTAACAGAATACAGGGAAAAGGAACGCGCCAAGTGTATGACTACACCTGACGCGTCCCCGCAACCATGTCGTTCTGTTAGAGAAAAACCACCAAGAATTTCAGTCGAACGTCGTGTCTGCATAAACGCAAAAATTGAAAGCCGTTCGGGGTGGAGCGAACTCAGTTCCGAACGCATGTCGTCTCGACTGGGAAACTGCTAAACCGCCCAATCAAGACGAGAAGATTATACCATTTTCCTCAGCATTATTAAAGACGAATTGAAAATTTTGGGCAACGCCGAGCGCTGCCGCATCCAGTTCGGCCTCAAGGCCGGAGAGTCCGCACGGACAATCGCGAAGGAGGTCGGCGTCAGCCTGTCGACGGTCACGCACGAGATCGTAAGTTCACAAACGGAGCCAAGCAGGATCTCACTGAACATAGATGATGTCTTCGGGCGGTTCGCTCGCAAACTCGACGAACCGGCCCGTCACGGGATGCGGGAATCGAAGCGCCACCGCGTGCAGCAGCGTCCGCGTCGGACGCACCGCGAGCTGGCGATCGGCCGCTGGATTACCGTAAAGCGCATCCCCCGCGATCGGGTGGCCGAGATGGGCGGCGTGTACGCGGATCTGGTGCGTCCGCCCCGTTTCAATGACGAATTCGACGAGCGAAACGCGTCCCTGCCGTCCGAGCACGTGCCATTCCGTCACCGCCCGCTGGCCGTCCGCCCCTTCCGGCACCACGGCCATCCGCTTGGGGTCCCACGGTTTGCGTCCGATGAGCGTCTCGAGTTTCCCCGACCGCGGCTTGGGCGTACCATGGACGACCGCAAGGTACGTTTTCGTCACCTCGCGATGCGACTCGAAGGCGCGCCGCAGCGCGAGGTACGCCGCCTGCGTCTTCGCCAGCACCATCACGCCGCTCGTGTCGGCATCGAGCCGATGCACGACGCCCGGACGTTCCACGCTGCCGACACCCGCCAGTGTCGGTACGTGCGCAAGGGCCGCGTTGACGAGCGTCCCCGTCAGATGGCCGGGCGAGGGATGCACATACTGCCCCGCCGGCTTGTCGACGACGAGAATCGCCTCGTCTTCAAAGAGGATTGTCAGCGGCAGCCGCTCGGCCGCTGGACTATTTGATGCGGTTGATTTCAAAGAGATCTCCTGCGTAAAGCTGCGTGAACGTGACGACAAAACCCTTCGTTGCGAGGTCCTTGCCGCTCATCTCCGCCACCCGCGCGCCATCCGGCGCACGCGTCACACGATAGACCGCCGCCGGATCCAAGGCCGGAACCACGACGACACGCGATGGCTCCATCGCCCCCTGGCGGAACACGCCCACGAGTCCCCCGCTCTTCGTCTCGACGTTGAGGCGGGCGAAACCATCCCACGCGCCTTCGGCCGGCTCTCCGAATC
Source organism: Kiritimatiellia bacterium (assembly GCA_045641465.1). Taxonomy (GTDB): domain Bacteria; phylum Verrucomicrobiota; class Kiritimatiellia; order RFP12; family UBA1067; genus RUG572. The sequence goes on from JAZUGW010000072.1 coordinate 7,103, forward strand.
CCGGCAGATCCTGCCGGAAGGACATGATGCCATGGCGCTGTTCAAGTCCCTTGAGCCACACGGCATGGCGCCGATACTCGGCCCGCTCGTCGGGCGTCAACTGGCGCGGATCGCCCAGCATGATCGGCAGCGTACCCGTCAGCGACTTCCACGAGAGAATGTGGTCTTCGCCGTTCATATGGAGATTGCCGATCACAAGGGAGGTCGGCGGCAGCGCGGGCGAACGTTCCCACGCATAGCCGCGCATGCGCAGCGTGCCAATGGGCGGACGCGTTTCGATGTTGGACAGCCAGTTCCCTTCGGCGTGACGCGCAAAGCCATAGTCCATCAACTGCAGCTTGCCGGCCGTCTCGAACGTGCAGTCAATGAAGAGGTCCGGCGCGGCGCGATGCAGATCGTCGAAGAGTTCAAGCGCACGCCGGTAGATGATGTCAAAGGAACTCGCTTGATCGCGGTGGCCCGGATGGTGGCTCGCATAGCAACCGCTGCGCGCGTTGTCGTAGACGTAGGCGCTAGTGGCGATCGCGAGATCGAGTTTGACGTAGGCAAGGCCGTGCTCGCGGACGAGCGTCAGGATTTTCTCGCGGATATAGTCGGTCCAATCCGTCCCCAGACAGGCCGTGGACGAGTCGAGTCCGCCGCCGTGGAGGTTGGCGGGCTTGCCGCTCGGATCGAGCGTCATCCACTCGGGATGCTCACGGTAGGGATGGCTCGAACGGTCCGCAAGCGCCAGACTCACCCAGAGGCCCGGCTTCATGCCCAGCGACTTGATGTAGTCGAAGACGGGACGCAGCCCGTTCGGGAATTTCTTCGGATCGACGGTCCAGTCGCCGCGATAGTCGGGACGGCCCTTCGGCGAATCGAAGTTGACCTGCCATCCGTCGTCGATCACGAACTCTTCGATGCCGCACTCCGCCGCCGCCTTCGCAAGTTCGCGGATGTTCTGTTCGTTGATGTTGCGGCGGAACGGCACCCAGGTGTTGTAGACGAACATCGGCTTGTGCGGAATCTGCTCGATGCGCGTGCCCATGTACTTGCGCCAATAGGTCTGCACCGTGGTGTTCACGACCTTCTGCGGATTGTTCGTCTGGTCGTAGGGCGCCGTGAAGACGGCGTCGCTCGTCCAGGTGCGTCCCGCCGCCAGCCATGTGCGGAACGGATAGGGCTGATCGGGGAATGTCGTTCCCACATGCAGCACGTTCCCATTCTGAAACGTCTTCGTGTGCTTCAACACGCCCGGCGTCTCGTTGCCGACGGCGATTCCGTTCAACGCCGACTGGTTGTGGATGATGACAAGCGGATCGTTCCAGTCGCCATCATACGGACCCTGCGCGCGGTAGCGTCCATATTGGCGGAACGTCACGGACGATGTGCAGCCGATCGCCAGCGGAATGTCTTCGACATTCACGGCCTCGACTTTCAGATCGCCCGTTCCGAGATTCGTCACGGCGAGCGTCTTGCGTATCAGCGGAAGATCGGGATAGAGCGTATAGGTGAGCGCGAGCTGGAACGCGCCCGTCGGTTCCGTGAGGGTGACGGTCGTCTGGCGTCCGCCATTCGCCAGCGTGCGCGTCGTCGTCGCGACGTCTTTCCACGTATTGTTGCCGCGATAGAAACAGTCGTTGATCATCACGGCGAATTCGCTGACCCGCGCGCGCGTGTTGAGGTACTCGCGATTGGACTTGTCCAGGAAGCGGTACGACGTGGTCGCAAGGCGGCCGTTCGCCGTTGAAAGCACACGGCGCACGAGTCCGTTGTCGAGCACGATCGTATTGTCCTTCACCGGGGCGGCGGCGCGCGGATTCTGGAGGAAATAGAAGAAACCGTCCTCTGCGCCCACGAGCAGGTCCGGCACGCCATTGCCATCGAAATCGCAGGCGGTCGGCGCCGTGGTATGGCCCGCCAGGCGCGTCTTGCCCAATGCGCCGCAATTCTCGAAGCGCCATGTGCCGTTCTTCGCTTCGACCTGGCGCAGAAGATCCGCGTTCTGTCCGTTGACGATCAGGTCGAGACGTCCGTCGCCATCCCAATCCGTCGCGCAGAGCTTGCGGCGACCGCTTCCGCCCGCCGCCTTCGCATTGAGCCGCATCGGCGTACCGTCCTTCCAGCAGAACGCGCGGCGCGGCGCCTTGAGGACGAGCTTGCCGTTCACGCAGGCGCGTTCAAAGAGGCAGAGGTAGCCTTCTGCATCGAGCATCACGAGATCGACGAGTCCGTCGCCCGTCCAGTCCAACGCGAGCGGCGTCGTACGCCACTGCGTGAGCAGGGCCTTGCCTTGCGGACGGCGGAACCCCCATTTCTGCGCGGGCTGTACGCCCGTCCACTCGACCTCGACCGGACGCGGGGATTCAAGTTCCAGCGCACCGGCGCGGCCGGGATTGCGGAGCCACAGGACATCGCCCGTGATGCCGTTCACGAGCAGGTCCTTGAACCCGTCGCCGTCCCAATCCGCAACCGAGACGACCGTGTAGCCCCACTTCGCTTCGCAGGGGCCTTGAATCGACCCGTTTTCACCCGCCTGGATGCGAATCGGATTCGCCTTCACGAATCCGTTCTTCGTCTGCGGAATCGGCCAGTCCTTCCCCGCGAAACTGAACAACACGGGCTTGCCCCAACGCGGACGCGACACGCCGGCGCCGCTCTTGTTCTCGATGAACGCGAGATACCCGGCGGAGTTTCCGCAGATGAGGTCCTCGTCGCCGTCACCATCCCAGTCCACGGCGACCGGCGTTGCGAGCGCGCCGAACTTCAGGCTATCCATGCGCTGGCGGAAGTAGCGCGGCGCCGCAAAGACGGGCGGCTGTCCCGCCTTGGACGCACCCTTGTTCTCAATGAACGCGACGCGTCCATCTTCATCGCCGCAAATGAGATCGAGGTCGCCGTCGCGGTCCCAGTCGACCGCCGAAGGCGTGATCATCTGCAGGTCCATGTGCAGACGCTTCCCGTCGGCCGTCGTCAATTTGCGGCCCTGCGCGAAAGAAGGCGAGGTACGCGTACCGATGTTTTCAAAGTAGGTGAAGTCGTCCATGAAGGACCCGCAGATCAGATCGAGGTCGCCGTCGCCATCCCAATCTGCCGCCATCGGCATCGGATTGCCAAACGTATGAAGCGGCGAACCGTCCTTGAGGGTCACGCGCACGGCCGGCGCGTATTCGGCGTTCGGGCCCTCCCCCTTCAGGTTGCGGCACACATAGACAAAACCGTTTAGCGGACCCTTCACCCAATTGCCCTGCACGTCATAGGCGTTGTCCCAACCGTAGGAGGTGTAGTCCTCGACGCCGACGAGCAGATCGTCGCGTCCGTCGCCATCCCAATCGACAAGCCGCCACACATTGCCGCGCACATTCGCCGAATGGATGTTGGCCTTCAAACCCTTGAACGCCGTCGCGGCAGTGCCCCGGTCAAACGGATTCCAGTTTGCGGAACCGGGTGTCAGCACAACCGGCTTGCCGCCCTGCACGTAGCTCACGGCGATGTTACCCGAACCTGGACCGATCTTCTTGCCGGCGTTGAAGACAGGAAACGGGTCCTTACTGTTCTTCCCGGGATTCTCGAAAAACCAATCGCCCCGAGACGGCACACAGGGCGATGAGACGACAAGGTCGAGATCGCCGTCGCCATCATAGTCGAGCACCAACGGCCAGGCCCACAAGCCCACGCCGAGATCCGTCGATGCCGAATCGTTGTACGACATGCGCACAAAATCACCCGCCCACAGTCCGCCGACGACGCAGACCGCCAAACTCGCCATCAATCTTTTCATATGTCCTCCATTGCGGAGGTTATTATACCAAAAACCAAGGCTGGCCGCAAAACTGTAGAATCGGGTAAATGTTCGAATGGTCGAATGTTCGAATGTTTGAATGTCTGAATGTGCGAATGAGGCTTTGTACGAGAGGTCGCTGCAAGCGATCAGCTCTCGTAGTCGATCGTGTAGCCGACCTTCTTGGCGAGCGTCTCGATGCCCTACACTCCCGCTGCGACTAGTTCAGGGCTTCGCCATGTTGTCCATTGGCAGCTTCCACCGCCTGTCCCCAATCCTCCAAAAATTGGCGATTCGTTTTCAAGTCACTCGAAAACTTATACTCCCCATCCTCATGCGTAAGTACGGCACCTGGAAGCAAGGCGCGATGAAGTTCTCCATTTTCCGCGAATTCAAAACAACGTTGCTGGTCAAGCATTCGCCTTCCATCGGAACCCGCTTCCGGCTTGACAATGGCAAATGCCCACTTCACCCCTCCCCCTGCATGGTATAAATATGAGCGAAGCACACCCCTCTCGGAATCCTCCTCGGCGAAGATTCCCACCACATGGCAAACATCATCCTTGGGCACCACCTGAATTGTCGCAGTTTTCAATCGATGGTGAGCCAACCATGAACCGCTCGTCACTACAATGTTGGTACTGGCCCGCACCCGGGGAACATCTTTCAGAAAATCCTTTCCTTCGCCCATAGTGACAATTTGGTACAATTCAATTCCTTTGCACTTCTCAAGTCTCGCATCGCGCAAAACTGCACCAAGGTGATTTCTATAACCGCGTTCAAAATTCCAACGGCGCAACATCTCCTCATCTTTCCAAAGTCCGTTGAAAGGAAACTTGAAATCCCTTGTCAGATGCTCTCTGGGAAAGAACACCTTCTGGACGTCCGGCGAAATAACCGATCTTCTCCCTTGAGACAAACAAAACACAAGGTTGGACTTGCTGGAGAAATCGGACGGCAACACCAAACCAATCCGTTCCGCCTCTCTTTCCCCGCCCAGCGAAAATTTCCACGACCGTGCTCCTCGACGAAATTCCATCCTTCCCCAAGGAGCGGAAACGGAAACCCCGCCCCGAGGACATTGACGCCAGATTTTTGACGGCAGATGCCTCTCTTCCAGTTGTCGCCCCCAAGTCAACATTTTCACCGACAAGGAAGCGTTGTTGGTAAACGCAATCGAATCGAAGAAATGGGACAGGTCTTCCACCATCCGAGCTTCCAAGCTCCCATCGTCCAATGTCAATCCCGATCTTGCCGCCGACAAGGCACTGAACAACGCCCACTCGCTGTGTTGTCCGGTTTCCACGTGAAACGAATTCTTGGACGAAGACGACACCATGACTCCGGCGCCTTCATGCCTCCATGCCCTCAGCAACCTGCCCTTGCGATCAAATTCAAATGCTTCCTTCAGCTTCCCAGCCCGTACACCATTTTGTTTTTGGGAATCAAAGGAAAGCGCCCAAACGACCTGCCCCGACTCGTCGTATACGCTCTCCCTCACCGATTCTCCGCCGATGTCTTCCAGAGTTCGGACCACAATGACTTTTCGTTGCTCGTCACGGGATACAAATACATTGACGGAAAATCTCCGGCAATCGGAGAACCATCCTCCGTGAATTGACGTCTTCAACATCACCAGCACATTTGTCCCACCATTTTGCAAGGCCCATTCGAAATCACGTGCCATTGGCTTCTCGGTCACCCGACGGTAGAGATCAACTGCATCCGTTCGCACCCGAACTGCCGTTGCCGCGATTTCGCCTGAATGCATCTGACCATATCCAACTCCCGTCATTGCGAAAAACAGAGTCAGAAGGATCAAAACAACTTCGAATGCACCCCTCATGTTTTACCTCATATTAGAAGTTTCATCAATCATAGGTCCCCGTCGATGCTTACTCTGGCAACCAGGGTTACACCAATCCAATTGTGGAAAGTAGGAAGATTCCAATTCTTCATTCTCCGCATGACGCGCCTGCGCTTCTTCATCTCCATAAAGAGAATACGACTCATGGATATTTCGGCTGAGATTAAACGTGTCACGACGGTTAGTCTCCGTTTTAATTCCCCACCGACCGCTAACCTCGTTTCGGTCAAGTAATCCCTCGCCATCCCGATCATCCACCCCCTCTTCGACACCTTCAGGGTCCATCCCGAAAGGATTGTCATTTTGAATGCCGTCGGCATTGACGTGTTCCAACAAATCATCAATATCTGGAGAAGGACCAGTAATTCCTGTATATAGTTGATTAAGAAATATTTGTTTATGCCTTTTCTCATGTTTAACCGACAACGCGGCGGCACGAACCCCTGCCCCAATTGCTCCGATTTCAAACTTACGAGTTTCACGCCTATACACATTTGTTACAGAAGGAGTCACTACGATTGATTCTTCATGGCCAGCAATTTGAAATGTACGAATGACTGGCGGAAAAATTACTGTTTCATACTTATAGACTGAACCATATTCTTGGTCTCTCTGGTCCGGCACATGGTGTCCCAAAGATATGTACCGTGTTCTATGATCAAACTGAGCGTACATAATCTCATCATCATTTGAAGGCAATGCATAGCTGAAAATGACATCATCTGTTATACCACACACCTCACCATCTCTCCAATAATAGAACCAGTTTGGACATCCTGCACACGTCGAACACGTTGGATGGTGTGTTCCATCAGAAGGGAAGAACACCTCGAAGTCGTTGGAAATCGTCAACCCTAGCGTACGGAATGTCGCCGTCTTCCGCCCGAACCCAGAGTTGGAAGTTGGATAGCCAACATATTGGGCAGTCGCCTGGACAATAGCCCCCACTCCTGTAGACTGCGGCATCGGGAGTCCGAAGTTCCCACCATTTCCCGTCCATGACAAAACCGAACCACCGATTGGCGGCAGCGAGAACGAACACTGTCCCGCATCCGCCAGTTGCGTGATGTCGGGTTCAATCCGCACCTTGAGACCAACTGTCAGTATCTGCGTCGTATCGTCGAAGGTGAACTCGTTCTGTCCGTCGCCAGAATCGGTCTCATCCGTGCGTACCGCAGGATCGCCAGTCGGCGTGACAAATGTCACGGAGCAACTAGTCAAGTTCGCCGAGCTATTGATCGCCGTGCCGGCATCTGCCTCAACCAATCGTCCCGACACCACGATGTCGTTCACTAAATCACTCTCCTCAATCCCCTCGCAAACACACGAAGCGAAAAAGGACTGCCCGGCAGCCAGAGTCAAGGGCGATGGAAGCTCAAAACCTCCGCTGTCAACCAATCGAAGTTTTTCGAAGTTAGTCTGCGTAAACGTCACGGTTCCACCATGCGGACCTCCAAAAGCGGAAACCGTGAGCCCCACACGCGTGGACTTCTTCGTCCGCAGGGCGTCCGAAGCCCTACCGCTCTCCCCCTCAAACGCAACTGTCGGACCGCTGAACGCGATGGCAAGCGACGCGCCAGCGGTCGGCTCGTAAGTTGGCGCTTCGGCCGGTGCAGGATCGTCGAAGCCGCAACGGCAAACTCCGCCAGTCACGGAGAAAAGCGCGTGTTCAAAATTAAACGTTCCGACGGCAAGGCAGTTGCCGCCACAGGTGCAGGTCGGAGAGCAGCCGAAGGTGACAGTGTTCCCGTTACCAGAAAAACATCCACAAGCTCCGCCAGTCGGCAGCTGGACCCCCTGCAAGGTCGCACCGCCTTGTCCGCCGCCCCATGAGAACGTACCGCCAGGGTTGTAGGGTTCGACACCGACCGTGTAGCTGCGGCCCGTTCCCGTCAGTTCTTCTGTGAACGTGAACTCCAGCGGCCACCTGACAGTCGCGCTCGTACCGTCGCTCCCCAACACTTCCGCACAACCGTTCGTCGGACACGCCACCGTAAACGGCACGTGCGAAGTGCTCGAGTAAGTAGCGCCGATGAGCATCGGTACGCGGTTCGTCTCGCCCGCCAATGCCACGACGACCGGCGAACCCAGCCGCCCCGGATGCGAGGAATTGAAGTAGATCGGCGCGGGGCCGCGCTCCGCCACGACGTCGACGAAGTAGTAGGCATTGGTATTGACGCCCGGCTTGAAGAACATCGACTCGCCGCCCGGCAAGGGAATCGGCAGACTATTCGGCTGCTCGGTTTTCGAGAACACGTCCGAACAGACGAGATCATACCATTCGGCATTCGTTCCGTGCGCGTCGTTCCCGGGCGTCAGCGGATCGGGGTCGACCGAGTTCTCGAGTCCGTCGCCGTCATTCAAATGTAAAATTGAAAGTGGAGAATGTAAAATTCCTGCCACCTCCCATACGGTCATTTTACATTCTCCATTTTTAACTTTACATTTGACATGTCCCAGCCGACGACGAGCCGCGTCTCGCGCGGCGCGAGAACGCCGTCTTCATCGACATCCGCACCGAACGCGATCTCGACGTTGTTCGTCAGCGTGGCGCGGCAGCCGAGCGAAAACGCGAACCGCCCCGCCCGCCGCGAAAGCGCGGGCAGCGGCACGTTCGTCACCACTTCCGCATCGGCCTTCTCGACCGCCGGCAGGGACAGCGCCACCGGCTGCGACGCCCACACGGACGCCACAACAAGGGATGCTGTCGCTACGATACTTTTCATGGTTCCGACATTATACATCATTTTCATTTTCTCCGCCATTCCCGTTTCCGCTTCTCCGTCTGTTTTCCCCCGAGCGAATCCGCCCTCTCGCATCAGGGGACGACCTCGATCCAGGAATCGTCGTATTTCACGCTTCTAAGGACATCGGCCCGTTCGACAAGAGGCGGTCTCCGGATTCGAAGCTTCAACCGCCGGTCGGGGACATCGGATACGACCGTGAACTGCGAGCCATGGGGTTGCCACGTGAAACGGTG